>JAWOCF010000106.1:0-5093 GCA_046483935.1 Bacteroidales bacterium
ATCGTGCAGAGGATCTTCAACATGAAGGTCAATTATGGCTTTCTGGCACGCCTGGCTTTGTTTGTGGCCATCACCCTACTGCTCAATCTGGGTAGTAGGTTGCTGCCCTTTCACTGGGTCATCAGCTTCATGATCATGGTTGTGGCATCTCTGGGAGCATCGGTAGCAATCGGATTGCTGAATCCCCGCAACATGGTCCACATCCTCAGGTATGGAGACCAGTGATCCTGAAGCATAACCCGCATGGAGGAAAAAATAATTATCTTTGCCCGCATTCATTAAATAATTCATAATTCCATTCGTTATATCTGGAAACCAACACTACTCTCATGGAAGCTGAAAGAAATGAATTTGATTCATCCAACCTGTTTATCTTTTTTATCCGTTGGTGGAAGCATCTTGCCATAATATGTTTTGTGGCCGCCCTGGCAGGTGTTGTTTTCTCTTCACCCTGGTTTATCACCCCGAAGTTTCAGTCTACTGTAACCATGTTTCCTGCCACCACCAATAGCATCTCCCGGTCGGTTCTGGGGGGAGCGAATGCGGTGCGTGAGGACTTCCTGGAATATGGCGACGTTGAGGATGCCGAACGCCTGCTGCAGGTGCTTGAATCGGCCGCTGTTCGTGAGCCCATCGTCAATCGCTATAACCTCATGGCACATTATGACATTCCCCAGGACTCTCCTTACAGGCATACCCTGCTGAATAAAACCTATCAGGAGAATATCTCTTTCCGGCGCACCCGCTATGGGGCTGTGGAGATCAACGTGCGTGACAAAGACCCTGAAATGGCTGCGGCCATTGCCAACAGCATTGCCGAACAGGTTGATTCGGTGCAGAATAACATCCGCCTGAAACGGGCCGTACAGGCTTTTGAAATTGCCCGCGATCAATACCAGGAGATGTTGCAGGAGGTGAAAAACACCGAAGATTCCCTGCGCCTGATTAGTCGTAAGGGCGTTTATGATATTGAAGCGCAAACCACTATGCTGACCCAGCAGCTGGCCATTGACCTGAGTAACAATAATGCCAGGGGGGTGCGGGCCATTGAGCAACGCCTGGATGTAATCAGCGAGTATGGCGGGGCGTATGATTTCCTCTCTTCCTATCTGACCAATATCAGCACCACCCTTTCCGACCTGCAACAGCGATACAGTGAAGCTAAAGTGGATATGGAAAATGTGGCTTCCTTCAAGTTTATCATTGACCCTGCTTTCGTGGCCGAACGTAAGGTATATCCTGTGCGCTGGCTGATTGTCTTTCTTTCGGCTTTTGCTGCCGGATTCGGGGGAATTATGATCATTATGGTTTATGAGAATTTGCTGAACAAGGGCATCATAAAAACAAAGAAATAAATTAATCCCCGGTAAGGTGTTGCAGGATGACAGGATAAAGTGGTTGTATGGTTTTAGTATAGCCTTTATTGCGCTAAACATTACCTTGATTGTCAATGACTTCTACTGGTTGTCGGCACTGCCCCTGGCTATGGCAGTCTTTCTGCTGTATTTCTTTTCGCTCGACAAACTGGTGCTTCTGCTGGTGTTTCTCACCCCCTTCAGCTTCCGGTATTCTCACGAAGGACTCGGCTTCGCCATGTATGTCCCCACCGAGCCGGTAATTGTAGCCGTGATGCTGCTGTTCTTTCTGAAGCTCTTCTATGAACGACAATACGACATGCGGCTGCTGAAACATCCCATCACCATGCTGATTCTCCTGCAGCTGGTGTGGATCCTTCTTACATCCATTACCAGTGAACTCCCCCTGGTTTCCATCAAGTTTTTCATCTCAAGGCTTTGGTTTGTGGTGACTTTCTTCTTTATCGGGCTGCTGCTGTTTAAACAATATAAAAACATCAAAAGGTTTATGTGGCTTTTTGCCACTGGCCTGGTATTGATTGTGCTGGTGATTACTTTTCAGCATGCCCAGGCGGGCTTCGAACGGATGGTGGGCACCTGGATTCCCAGGCCTTTCTTTTCGGATCACACCAACTACAGTGCTGTTCTGGCAATGGTAGCTCCCTTCTTCGGGGTCATGGCCTTTAACAAATCATACAGCCCCCTGCGCAGGAGAATGGCCCTGATTTTCTTTCTGGTCTTTTGCATGGGCATATTGTTCAGCTATAGCCGTGCCGCATGGCTCAGCCTCTTGTTTGCCACTGGTGGACTGGTGGTTCTTTACCTGCGCATTCCCCTGCGTTATATTCTCGCGCTGCTGATCCTGACAGGGGGGAGCATCTGGCTGTTTCAGTCACAGATCGTCATGCGCCTGGAGCGCAACACCCAGGAATCGTCAGGTCAGATCTCACAGCATGTGCGGTCGATCTCCAACATCACTTCCGATGCCTCCAACCTCGAACGCATCAACCGCTGGCGCAGTGCCATCAGCATGTATCAGCAAAAGCCTGTGCTGGGCTGGGGGCCGGGAACCTATCAGTTTATGTATGCCCCCTTTCAGCGTGCTGAGGATTATACCATCATCTCCACCCATTTTGGCGATGTGGGCAATGCCCATAGTGAATATATAGGGCCACTGGCTGAAAGCGGCCTGCCTGGCATGCTCATCATGATTACGCTGGCCGTGGTGGTGCTGGTTACGGGTGTGAAGCTTTACAAAAAAGCCCCCACCCACGAAATGCGGCTCATGGCCCTGGGCATCACCCTGGGGTTCATCACCTATTTTGTGCATGGGTTGCTGAATAACTTTCTGGACACCGACAAGGCTTCTGTTCCGTTTTGGGGCATGATGGCCATACTGGTTGCCATGGATGTCTTATATTTGAAAGATCATAAGACAAAAATCTCTGAATGATTATACACTTTAAAAACTCCATGATATGAACGAAACATTGAATACCCTACTGAACCACCGCACCATCCGGAACTATAAAAGCGATCCCATCAGCAAAGAGGTTCTTGATCAGATCCTGGCTGCCGGCATTCAAACTTCCACCACCGGAAACATGCAGGTGTACAGTGTGATCGTCACTCAGGATCAGGAGAAACGAAATGCCCTGTGTAAACTGCACTTCGGACAGAAGATGGTAGAACAGGCCCCTGTATTGCTGACCTTCTGCGCCGACTTCAACAGGTTCAACAAGTGGTGCCGCCAAAGAGATGCTGAGCCGGGCTACGACAACTTCCTTTCTTTCTATACCGCCTCGATCGATGCCCTGCTGGCAGCACAAAATGTTGCTGTGGCTGCCGAATCTTTCGGGCTGGGCATCTGCTATCTGGGTACCACTACCTATCAGGCCGATAAGCTGGTGGAGTTCTTCAATCTGCCCCAGGGGGTGGTGCCTGTTACTACCCTGGTAGTGGGATATCCTGCCGAGACGCCGGGACTCACCGACCGCTTGCCTGCCAGGGCCGTGGTGCATTATGAGTCGTATAACGACTTACCGGAAGAAGAAATAGATGCGGTTTATGCAGAGAAAGAAAGCCTGCCTTTAACAGCAAAACTCATCGAGGAAAACCAACTGGATAACCTTGCCCAGATCTTTGTGTATAAGAGATATACCAAAAAAGATAACCTGCATTTCAGCAAGGTATACCTGGATGTGATCAAGGCCCAGGGCTTTATGAACCACGAAGAATAATGCCGTAAGGTTAATCTTCAGCAGTGCGCTCCCCTACAAATTGTTGCTCTTTATGTTTGAACAATATGTTGAAGGTGGTCAGTGAGCCATAGATGCGGGTAATATACTGCTGAAGATTGACCTTTTCCTGATCCTCCAGCTTGTCGTTGCTGTTGATGCGTTGCTCCAGCACCCTGAGCCGGTCGCGCACCAGCACGATCTTATGGAAAAAGGCGTCCAGGGGAAGCTCCCTGGGCTTCAGATCGGCCGATCCGGGCCTGAGTACCAGGGTGCCTCGCTTCCACTTGTCGGCCATCTCCACCGTCTCCGGAAAGTCAGAGTATCGCCGGATGACGCTGGTGAACACTTTCTCCAGGTCTGCCAGGGTGATGTTTCCTGCTGCTGCCGACCCTTCACCCGTTGCTTTGGAGGGCTCCAGAAGCTTCAGGCCTTTGAATCCTATGGCGATGTCTTTGTCTCCCCGGTTGATGAAAAATACCGTGTAGCTGGTCAGGGTTACATTGGTGATAATGCCTGCGCCGAACTGGGGATGTTCTACTTTTGCCCCGATGCTGAATTCATTCTGTTCCATGGATAGGGAATTATGAGGGTTTGTTTGTTTATTTGTTTACCAATGAATAAAGTTATGGTTTTTTGGAATAGGAAAACAAAGTGGCGGTTTCTTCTTCCCATCATGCTGTTATCAGGCATGGTTGCCAATGGATGCAATTTCTCTACCCATCAGGAATCCCCTGATCAAACCCATGCGCCACATGCTGCTGACAGCACTTCCCGAAAGAAAGTTACCAGTGTTGAAGAGGAGCCCCGGCTTCATCCCCTGGCACAAAGGATGGCCGATGCTGGCATGGTCGATGTGCAATCCCTGGAGCCTTCGCTGGTGGTGGATCTGAAATACGCCTCAGAGGATAACTTCGTGGGAAAGAATCTTTACGATGGGCTGCAACAGGCATTCCTGCAGCCTGAAGTGGCCGGGATGCTGGCCCGTGCACAGGAGTTGCTGCACCAGCACGATGCTTCATTAAGCCTTGTGGTTTATGATGCAGCCCGCCCACGCAGCGTGCAGCAACAGATGTTTGATGCCCTGGATGTTCCCTTCGCCGAAAAGATAAAGTTCCTGGCCAACCCTGCCAATGGCTCCGTTCACAACTTTGGGGCTGCAGTAGATGTGAGTATTATTGACAGCAAGGGGCACCCACTTGATATGGGCACCCCCTACGATACCATGGGCGAGCTGGCCTATCCTGTTCTGGAAGATGAGCTGCTGGCATCAGGGAAACTCCATCAGCAACAGGTTGCCAACCGCAGGCTGCTGCGGAAAGTGATGCGAGAGGCCGGCTTCCTGCACTACAAGACGCTCTGGCTGATTGACGCTGATTGACGCTGACTGCCGTCTACAGTATACTTCCGCCCAACTCATTTACAAGGACGGCACGGGCAGGAAGAGGCGGAGATGGCCGACTGGCCAGCAAGTGTGGGGTGAGACGGCCAATGCTTGGGC
>JAWOCF010000154.1:0-3969 GCA_046483935.1 Bacteroidales bacterium
ATAAAATAAAAACCAGCATCAGGAGCATCGGAATAATCAGCCTGGTTTTCCCTGCGGGATTCATGGGTAAAAAATTTTTCATCGGACAAACTGTTATAATGAATAACGGATGACTTGCCAGCAGGCCCATCAGGCAGGGTCCTGGCAAATCCACAAATGATGCCTATCCCTGTTTGCGGATCAAAAACCGCTTGACCCTGATAGATAGTTCATTGGGGCTGAAAGGCTTGGTCAGATAATCATCTGCTCCCAGCTTAAAAGCCTCGATGATGGTTTCTTCATTGCCCACCTTGGAAAGCACAATCATAGGGGTGGTTTTCTGCAGTTCGGTGCGCATCAGGTTCAGGATCTCCAATCCCCCCGTAAACGGCATCAGCAGGTCGGTAATCACCAGGTCGTAGTCTTCGGCACGAATCTTCTCGGAAGCTGCTTTTCCGTCATTGGCAATGTCTACTTCATAGCCATCCCGGGTGAGTTTGTGCTCTATGGCCTTAACTACCATATAATCATCTTCACAAACCAGTATTTTCATGGGGTCATTTTTTAGTTCTGTTTTCTATTGAATTGGCGATTTCTATTTAACGAAGAAAAGGATGAAACGATATGAAAAAACTATTTTGCTATTGTAATAAGAATGTTCTGGCAGAATATTTTTACCTCTCTCTCTCCCTTGTTCTACGCAACATTCGGCCAATGGGTTTCCAAAGATAGAAAATCATTTGTAAGATTAAACCAAAAAAGTAAGATTTATAGCGGTTTTTTTCATCATTTTTTTGCACAATGCTTAGGTAAAACCTCCCAGAGGGTTATTGCGGATTTTCGTAAGGGTTTTTCTATAATCCTATAGCTGTTTTTCTGCTTTTTTCTGCTTTTAATCCTTTTAAACATATAATTAATACCAATTGATTTCGTGGTTATTGGGGTGAAGATAAAAATTGGCTAACTTTATGTATACTGTTATCAGGTTGATCTATGGTTGAAAAAAGAAAATACATTGAAGGGAAGCCTGCCCAAGAGCAACAGGCTTTGCTGCGGGAGGCTCTTGATCACCTTCCGCACATGATATTTGTCAGGGATCATCAAAACCGGTATCTCATGGTTAATGACGCCATGGCCGCTTTTCTGGGCTTACCTGCCCAACGAATCATCGGGCATAAAGATGTGGATCTGGCTGATGATCGCCGGCAGGCTCTGGAAAACCACCAGGACGATCTGAAAGTCATGGCCCGGGGATATTCGCAGGAGCAGGATGGTCTTGTGCTTGTGATGGCTGGCGGACAGCAAAAAATATTCCATTCCCTGAAGATTCCCTTGCCACACGCAGCAAGTGCTCCGGGTGCTGTTCTTGGGATTCTTACTGATGTTACCGCTCAGAAACAAAAAGAAAAACAACTGATTGATTCACGCAACCAGGCGTTGAAAGCCTCCAGTGAGAAGGCCCTGATGTTGTCGGTCATGTCACATGAAATTCGCACCCCTCTGAATTCCATCCTGGGAATGGTGCGGCTGTTGCAATCAACAGTTACTGACCAGGAAACAGCGCAGAACCTGGATGTGCTGAATTTCTCAGCCGAAAACCTATTATCGCTGGTGGATGATATCCTGACATTATCTAAAATTGAGGAGAAGAAGATCGCCTTCGAAGAGCTGCCCTTCAATCTGCGACATTATCTGAAAAGATTTATCCGCAGCATGACGCCCCGGGCACAGGAGAAAGATCTGAAGCTGATGACCCATATCCATGACCGCATCCCCCAATGGGTGAAGGGCGATCCCCTGCGCCTGGGACAGATTCTGAACAACCTGCTGGGCAACGCCCTGAAATTTACCCACTCGGGATCTGTTACCCTCTCCGTTTCGCTTCAGGAGCATTCCGGACCAACCCTATGGATCTCTTTTTCGGTAAAAGATACTGGCATAGGGATTGATCCCAGAAAGAAAAATGCCATTTTCGAACCCTTCACCCAGGAAAACATTGAAACAACCCGCCAATATGGAGGAACCGGCCTGGGATTGTTTATTACCCGCCAATTGATAGAGGCACAGGGAGGAACCATCATGGTGAACAGTGCGCCGGGCAAAGGATCGGAGTTTCTCTTTTCACTTCCTTTTCAGAAAAGTGCATCACCATGCCATCCTGCCGGGGAATCACCCGATGACGGCCACAGGCAAAAGGCGCGGGTATTGATGGTTGAAGATGATGCCATGAGTATTGTACTGGCAAAAAAAATCTTTTCCAGGAAGAATCTGGATCCGGATATTGCCGAAACCGGTAGCATTGCCTTGGAAAAACTATGCAGTAAAAGCTATGAGCTCATTTTGCTGGATCTTCAAATGCCCGACATGAATGGCTTTCAGATCATGAAGCAGTTGAAAGATCCTGAAAGAAGTTTAAATGCCCACACGCCTGTGGTGGCTTTTACGGCTTCTGCCGAACCCGAAATTCATGAACAGATATATCGTGCAGGGATGGCAGATGTGGTGGTGAAGCCCTATCAGCCCGAAAAACTGCTGAAGGTGATTCAGCGGTATACCGGAAAAGGGTATTCTTCCGGCCCTGATGAAACCCATTTTGCAAGGCTTGAACGTAGCCTGCCTGCGAAAAAAGATGAATTGTCGCAATTGGTCAGGAAACTCGAAGGGTTTGCTGAAGTGTTGAATCACCCCGGGCAGATGCCTGAGGCCGATCCTTACAAAGTCATCAATGAACAGATGATCCCCCTGTACCAATCACTGGGTCTGGAAAAGGAGACAGAGAAGATTCAGGAAAACCTGCGATTGTTGAATTCCTTTACGGGAAAAAACAGGGAGTTCCTGTTCAAGGCCCTGCGCGGCGATCTGCTTAAGCCCGTGACGCAGCTGCTGAAGCTGGCCCGCAGAGCCCAGCCGGAAACAGAAACATGATTTCCTGCTTTCTATGAATAATCTTCCAGCTTCACCTTCAGTTGTTCGATGGCTGCCCGGCAGATGCGGTCTGTTTTTTCGATATAGGTGGGCAAGCGCTCCAGATTTTGTTGCTTGAAAGCATCCTGTTCTATGTTTTCCACCTCTTCGAGCACCGAATTGATACCCATAAAATTCAGTTGCGGCTTGAATTTGTGGGCCACATTGCGCAAAGCCACCCAGTCTTTTTGCTCGTAATTTTCTTTCATGGAGTCCAGTACTCCGGGGGTGTTGTCAATAAAGTAACTAATCATGCTGGAGGTGAATTCATGATCGCCTTCACTCAATTGTTCCAGGTACTCCAGGTTATACAGGGGTTGCTGATCAGCTGAGGAAGAATTATTTTGCGGAGTTTCCATATGTTGGGGCTTTCTTTTTTCTACTACAAGTTTAAGGATTTTATGATTCAGTTCCTCCAATTTGAAAGGCTCTGCCAGCCAATCGTCGGCGCCGGCGGCCAGGCATTTGCTCATGGCATCCTGTTGCTGGCTGGTGCTTAGGGCAATAATCGGGATCCTGTGAAACCCGGCTTCTTTTTTGCGCCGGATGGCTTTTATGGTATTGGGGCCATCAACCACGGGCAACTTCATGTCCATCAGGATCAGGTCGTAGGATGATTGCTGCAACTTGTTCAACACCGACAAGCCATCATAGGCCGAATCAAAGGCAATGTTTAATTTTTGCATGTATTTGCTGATCACCAGCCGGTTTGCCTCTGCATCGGTGGCAACCAAGACTTTCAGCTCTTTTTCATCCTGTGAAAGGATCTCTTTGGTGGGTGCATCGTTTGGTTGTCCGTTTGTCGGAACAGGATTCAACCCGTTCAGTCCGGAGGGAATCGCAAGGTCAGTTTCTTTGTCCCGGCTGCCATTGGTTGTGCTATTGGTCAGAACCCCGGGCTGATGGTTGTCCTGAAGGGATTGTTCTTCCAGGGCCACGGTCAGAAACTGAAAAGGCATGCGGGGTGCTGCCGGGAAAGGGTAGATAGAGGCTTTCAGGTGAAAGGGCGAACCATCTTTTTTGTGA
>JAWOCF010000219.1:0-3787 GCA_046483935.1 Bacteroidales bacterium
CGTAGTAAATACCACCAGCCCCAGGCTGTAAACCGGATAAAGCGTCTGGGCAATGGCCATCCCATATTCACTGACATCCACCGGCATGGTCCATCCGGCATGGGCCTGCCATGCCAGGAAAGGTACCCCATAAATGGCAGCCACCACTGCTGCAAACACCGAATGCATGGCCCCTTCAACCGTAAACACCCCGACGACCTGCCCACGGGTATACCCCAGGGCGACATAGGTTCCGATTTCTTTTTGCCTCCTGAAGACCGACAACACCTGGGTGTCGAAAATAGCCAGCATGGCCAGCAATAACAGGATGAAGTAAAAGACCGACTGACCGGCTTTCTTGGCACTGATCATGTCGTCGACGGGGCGGGTCAGTTCACTTTTGGTTTTCAGAACCAGCCCTTCAACTTCAGGCCTTTGCTTGTCAGGATCACGAAAGGTAAACAGGGTGGCCTCCCCGGGAAGAGACGTCATCTGGCGCAGGGTTTCCAATGGGATATATATCTGACCGGCTTCAGCGGCCGGCACATTAGAAGAGAACACTTCGCGGATCACTATTTCATCAGCATCGAAAGTGCCATACTGGTTTCTCCAGCGAAGCACCACATGATCACCTTCTTTGAGGTTCAGGCTCCGGGCCATCATCGTTCCGATAATGGCGGGCACAGCACCTGAATCAGCCACCAGTTGCCCGGTGGGCAGCTCAAGGATGTCTTGATGTGGATTGATCCCCTTAATGGTAACCGCTTGCAGGCGGCCCTGGGGATAAATGGAACCATGGGTAATAAGCATCGGCTCCATATCTCCGGCCTTTATTTCCTTCTCAAAAGCCTCCGGTACTGGAAGATGACTTTCAGAAAAGGAAAATGGATCGTAAGGGTCATAATTTTCATGCCAATACTGTCCGCCCCCGATTTCCCAGTTTGTCATATCTGTTTTTGCCTGGTAATCCCATCCGGCCATTATCCCCTGCAGCCAGATAATCACCACGAAGGAAAAGGACAAAACTATAACGTTCAGCCAGGTGCGCAACCCGGCTCCCATCAGGTTGCGGTAAGCCAGTTTTAGTGCTATTTTCATGATGCTTCAATTAAGTCATTTACCCAAACATCCTTATCAATCATTCCATCTTTCAGAAAGATCTTGCGCCGGAGGTAACCGATCACCTTTTCATCATGAGTGGCAAACAGAAAGGTGGTTTTCAGTTCCTTGTTCAAGGTCTCCATGGTCTTGAGAATGTGATGCGAATTGTCGGCATCCAGGTTGGCAGTGGGTTCATCGGCCAGCACCAGCGAAGGCTTCTTTACCATGGCACGGGCAATGGCCACCCGCTGACATTCGCCCCCCGAAAGCTTGGGCGGCTTGGAATGGGTCTTGTCGGTAAGGCCCACCCATTCCAGGGCATCCATCACCATTTTCCTTCGTTCAGAAGCGGTAAAATCAAGCAACAGCAAGGGAAATTCTACATTCTCAAACACGGTGTGAACCGCCAGCAGGTTGTAGCTCTGAAAGATAAACCCCAGTTTTTGCTTCCGCAAAGCAGCAGCACCCCGGGCACTGAGCTTACTGATGGGCTGTCCCAGCACCACAGCTTCTCCGTGGGTAGGCACATCGAGTGATCCGATGATGTTCAGCAAGGTGGTTTTGCCCGAGCCACTGGGCCCGATCAGCCCGCAAAACTCTCCGGTGCCGATCTGCAGGTCGATACCTTTAAGGGCCACAAACTCTCCCTTGCCCATCGGGAAGCTTTTAACAAGCTGATTGATCTGAATAATCTTTGAACTCTCCATGTATAACAAGATTAATGATTGAACACCAACATCACTTGAACCCCTGTTCCGGCAAACAGGTTGGCCTGCCCTGTGGAAAGGGGGATCTGGTAATCGACGGGATTGTGATATCCCAGCAGATAAAATGAAAACTGATTGACCTGGTGGCTCCAGGTAAGCATGGTGTAGCTGTTGCTGTGGTTCCAGTCGTAATAAACCATAGCATTCAGGTTGTCAGAAAACCCGAAAGGATAGCTGACCGACAATACAGAAAAATGAAAGGGATCATTCAGGGCCAGTAATTTCTGATCGTATGAAACCAGCAACTGTTCCAGGATGACATTCAGCCCGTTGCCCAGACCAAAGGTATAATCTGTGCCCAGGGTAGCCAACATCTGATTGGCAAACATCCCTGCCCTTTGAGGACGATGAAACCAGGCAGCTTCAAACCACAGGCCTACCTCTACATCCCATTTGCCATCGATCCCGATCCTGTTTTCAGGCAACAGGTCCTGCCCTGCAAAATCAGGCTCCACCATGGAGAAATCTACCAGGCGGTGATGCGCCGATAGAGCCACCTCTCCGCGGGGCACAGGGAGCTGCAGCCTTGCTCCTGCCTCGGGTCTGTTTTGACTGGTATTGCCTGTTTCCCAGGTTTTCGGCTGCTCATTGCCGTACAATACCCAAAGCCATACATTGGCATTATTCAGGAAATAATATCTTCCCAGCACACCCCACACCCCGTCGGTCAGCTTCAGGGGGTCTCGTGGATCAATCTGATCGAACCACATCAACGGGCGGATCATGGTTGCGGAACCAAAGTTGATTTTCTGCAATCCCAGGCGCACCTCCAGCTGTGGAGTGGCATACCGGGCCCACAACCGGTAGGGCTTGATCTGCCCATCCGACTGCCAATGAGTAAACAGCTGACTGCCAATCATGCCGTTGATATTGACAGAGGCTTCCAGGTCAAACACCCCCTGATCCTCCGGATTGAACACATAGTTCATTTGCGGCAGATAACGTCCACCACTCCACAGGTCATACTCTCCTGACTGATTGTAATTTCCCCATAAGGATGCTTGTCCGCTGAACGAAAAGTTTTGCCCTGCTGCTGGCCAGGCCAGCAAAAAGCTTTGTATGATCAATATGGTACGGATGATTTTCACGCTGCTAAAGTTAACGATCCGGGTCCTTCAATCCTTCCTTATTTTGATCTCTGGGAGCGATTCCATAAACACTCAGGTTGGCAAACTCCATTACCAGCTCCTCAGCAGTGGGAAACAAGCTCTGCAGGTATGTGTCGTGAATTAATTCCGTTTGCTTCTGGGAAACATAAAAGAAGAATTCAAAATTCAGGTCCTTTCTGAAAATCCCCTTTTGCTGGGCCTTCCTGAAATCTTCAAGCATCCCTTGCCACACCTGGCGGGTTTTTACTTCTATATGGTCTTTCAGCCCCAATTCAGGACTTCCATAAAAATCAGAAAGAAACTCCTTACTTACATCATGCACTCCTTCGAGTTTCATCAGCAGCAACTTTCTCATCTTATCAGCAGCCGATGATTCTTCCTCCAGAATGTCCCTGAAAGCCAGCATTCCACTCTCAACCACCCGGTCAAAAACTGCCTTAGCCACCTCCAGCTTATTGGGGAAATACCGGTAAAAAGTCATCTTGCTGGTATTGGCTTCACGGCAGATCTCCTCAACAGTAACCCTGCGGAACCCATGTTTCCAGAATAGCCGGCGGGATTCCTCCAGAATGCTTTCGTATTTTTTGTTTCCTTTCATTAGGGCATGTTACTTTTCTGGTACAAATGTACGAAATTTATTATTTGTACAACATTTAGTAACATCTTTTTTTATCAAATGTGCCCTTATGGCTCTTTATTCACCTGCCCGGTTTATAATAGCCTGGTCCTATTTTACTGCTTTGTGGTATCAAAAAAAGATTCTTTTGGTGATATAAGTGATTTATTTATTATAAATTTATACCTGTTTAGCAGAAGGATAAATAATAAAAT
>JAWOCF010000136.1:0-17305 GCA_046483935.1 Bacteroidales bacterium
ATACAGGTTACCATCCGCGCCCATAATCACCTCCCGCAGCCTGCCGTATTCATCCTGAAGGTATACCTCATGATGCTCCACCCTGGCATTTTCGAACTGTACCCGATGCAGATGTCTTGAACCTAATGTGCCAATGATCATGCTTCCCTTCCATTGGGGAATGGCCTCTCCGGTATAAATATCGGCTCCGGCAGGCGGAACGGCCTGCTGCCATGAAATGACAGGCGCCATCAATGAATCCTGCTGCTGGCATCCATAAACGGCTGGCCAACCCAGATTATCTCCTGCCTTGGCAACATGTAATTCATCGTGCCCAAAGCGCAGCATCTCGCCACTGGGCCCATGATCCAACAACCACACTGTATTGGCATCATTCTCATCAGGCCATACCCAGCCCTGGGTGTTGCGGATGCCGGTGATAAAGGCAGGGCTCCCCTGAATGGGATTATCATCGGGCACTTGCCCATCAGGTGTGAGGCGCAACAGCTTGCCATTGGGGCTGTAGGGGTCCTGACTAAGGTCGGGCTCTCTGGCATCTCCGGTGCCTACATACAGCATCCCATCCGGCCCGAATTGAAGGCGGCCTCCATTATGCACTCCGGCTGCCTGAATCGCAGCAAAAATGGTGCGTTGTTTTTGGGCCGAGCGGCCATCGTCCGAAAGCTGCCATTGTTCTACCTGGTTAATATCCTCTCCTTCACTCGAAACAGTTACATACATATAAAACAAGCGGTTGTTCTGGAAGTCAGGATGTAGCGCGATACCCAGCAAACCCCCTTCGGAAGTACTGGCCACCTGCACTGAAGCCACAGGCTGATTCATCAGCTGTGGGCTGTCATAAATGTCTTTGATCAGCCTCAGGCGACCAGGCCGCTCTGTAACCAGCGCATCGCCATTGGGAAGAAAAGCAATGGCCCATGGGACCTCCAGCCTGCTTACAATAATTTCTGCCTGTATTTCCACCTCTCCTTGCGGTCCATAGCCTGATTCTATCAGACGGCAATAGTCGGCTTCTGTAGTCTTATTGCTGATCATCCGGTTGCACGATGTGCCCGTAATCATCATGAAAATGACCAGCATCCATAACATCTTCCGGAACATCAACTCTCTGGATAACCCATGCATGCAATGAAAGTTTTTATACATGACGCCTGTTTTTTTAGTTTAATTTTACTATATTGCTGAGTAATTAACAAGCACTTAGAAGAAATATTTGTAATAATTGATAAAGACATTCTTTTCATCATTTGTTCAAAAAAAGAGAAATAATGAAGACTTTAATTATCAGTGACATTATTGACAACGCCCATAGTATTATTCCCTACGGGTTGAATATCGGGAAGCACAGTCAGACACGGGTCAATGTCATTCATCTGATTGATCCCCGGGAAGAACAGGGGACTTACAGCCCTGAATCGGATTCACATTCTGTTACCCCGGGCCAGAAGCTCACCCAGGAGCAGCTCCTGAAAAAGGAGGAAACCAAAGCAAGAACCCTGCTCGACAGGTTGTTGAGCAAAGAGGCTTCACGACTGAACTTCCCTCTGAGAGTAGATCAAACCATAGAGATAAGGCCTGTAGAGCAAGCCTTTGAAGAGATCCTGAATGCCGACCCTGAATCCCTGGTGATTACCGGTATTCATCCTGCACCCAGTATGGTTGACACCCTGGCCGAACTGCTTAAAATTATCGGCCCGATGAACAATCCCATATTAATCATTCCTCCCGAACAACGGTTTGTTCCGCCCAAAGAAGCCCTCCTGATCAGTGACTTTCAGGCCTACAGTGAAATATTCCAGGGCATGCTGAGCTGGCTGAAACTTTTTGATTTGCGCATCAATGCTTTTGCTATTACCAATCCGGACAAAGCATCCGAAGCCCGATCCAGAGGGCAGCAATGGAAAAAAGATTCTGAAAAGGAAGGTGAACCAACCCTGATTAACCAGGCAGGGGTTCTTGAAGGAGATGATGCGGTAAAAACGTTAATTGATCACGTTCATCATCATAAACCAGACCTTGTCATCATTCCCAAAAGCAATCAGTCAGCCTTTGCAGATTACCTGTATGCCGGAAAGCATGCCGGCCAGTTCATTGAAGCCCTGGGAAAACCTGTATTGCTATATTAACGAATGGGAGCCATCGTGTTTCCCTCAAAACATTCTCAAAGCATCATAAAATCATGAAAATGTTTATTGGCTGCAGTGGCTATTCGTACAACGACTGGAACAAAAAGTTCTATCCCGAAGATCTGCCCAAAAAAGATTGGCTGTCATTCTATGCAGAACATTTCAACACAGTGGAAATCAACAATACCTTTTACAAATTTCCTACAGAAGATCAGCTATCACAATGGAAGGATGAAACACCGGCAGGTTTTAAGTTTACCATTAAAGCCAATCGTTATCTTTCGCATATGAAGAAGTTGAAGGTTGACGATGACTTTATGCAAAGCCTGGAACGTTTCAATGACACCCTGGAATCAATCAAAGAAAAACTGGGGTGCGTGTTATGGCAATTGCCGGGGAATCTGAAGCAGAACATCCCAAAGCTGGAAACCTTCTTTGACAAACTGGATAAGAGCATGCAGCACGTCATTGAGTTCAGGGAGAAATCCTGGTTTAATGATCCGGTTTACCAAGTGCTTCGCAAGCATGGCATCGCCTACTGCATCCTCTCGGCTCCTGATGATTTGCCCGAAGATGTGGTGACAACCAGCAACACGGCCTATTTAAGATTTCATGGTAAAAGCACCTGGTATAATTATGAATATTCAGATGATGAACTCCTAAGCTGGAAGAATCGTGTGAATAAGCTGAAAGGCATCGACCAGATCTTTATCTATTTTAATAATGATCACCAGGCGTATGCCGTAAAAAATGCCATGGCCCTGAAGGAGATGATGAACAAGTAGGCTTGCAGGATAACTGAACCCTGCAGGAGCAATCATATTAATAATCTCATAAAATCCAACATGTATGAATCAGCAAGACGACCAGATCATCAAACAGGAAATCATTGAGCAGCTAACATGGGATGACAGTGTGAACTCCACCGAAATAACTGTTATGGTTCATGAAGGGGTGGTTACCCTGGAAGGGACCATCCCCAGCTATACCTCCAAAAGGAATGCCGAAAAAGATGCCTGGCAGGTGCGTGGTGTCACCAGGGTGGAAAACAAGCTGGAGGTGGCATTCCCCACGGGCGTCACCTTGCCCGACGATGCAACCATTACCAGCAATATAGAGAAGATGTTGATCCTGGACAGCCGGATCAATGCTGATGAAATAGAAGTACAAACCCATGAAGGCCTGGTTACCCTTTCAGGAGCCGCAGTAACCCAATGGGAGAAGAATCTGGCTGAGGAGATTGCCTCCTCCTCGTCGGGAGTGGTATTTGTTCAGAACAACCTGAAAACCAAACATGCTGCCTCATTTGATGACAAGGTCATTGAAAACAACATCAGGAAGGCTTTCGAAAGAAACTCACTGATCAGTGACGATGCCATTGAAGTATCTGTTCATGAAGGCAAGGCTTACCTTCGGGGCATTGTGCCCTATTACCTGATGAAACGTGAGGCAAATGAGGTTGCCCTCTACACTGCTGGTGTTGAAGATGTGATTGATGAAATTACTGTGAGTGCACAACAACCCTACTAGCTTCATGACCTTGGTGGTGCATCCATTAAGATGCTGACATATCGCACTACTTCCGGCATAGGCAACACCTCACCCGAATGACCCTGGCGAAGGATGTGGGCACGGTATTCAGGGTTTTTCATCCGACAATATTCCATGAGGGCCATGATGGGGCCATACCCGCATAAAGAGGCCTGATGCAGGCGCATGGCTTGTTGCACTCCAGCTGCATCATGGTTCAGAATCTCCTGAAGCACATAAGCATCGCGGTGGCGGCCTTCGGCAGGGGACAGATAATGGGAAAAATCGGAAGAAGCAATAAACAATATGCTACGCTTCAGCTGGGTCTCTGCGGCCAGCACCTTCCAGGCCAGCCGGGAGGCCATCTGCAGGTCTTGTTGCACCATGTTTACGGCCACAATACGGAAGCCTGGTTGTAAAAAGTATTGCAGGTAAGGCACGATCACCTCGGCCGAATGCTCCTGATCCAGCGTACGAGGGGCAGCAGGCAGCTGAAGGGCTTCCATAAAGGCCTTATCTACGGCAACTTTCCCCAGGGGAGTACTCCAGAAGTGATGGTCATCGACCGATATGGCTGACCCTTGTCCGTAATGATTGGGATGAGCCAGCACCACTGTATCGGGCTGTTGGCCCGAGCGCCTCAGGTGTTCAAAAAAATGGACTGCCTGAGAGGCACAGAACTTCATGCCTGCATGTGGCACTACCCCACCGAGGATAGAGTATTTGATCTCTGTTTTTTCTATGTCCTGCTGTTCTTTTAAAAGAGCCTGGTGGATCAGGTGCTCAAGCTCTTCCTGTCCGAAGGGATAGAAAGAACCAGCTACGGCAGGTTTTCTGATGGTACTGCTAAATTCCATGGTAAATCCTTTTGTTTTACATTACTATGAACAGATTGCTACCTGTTCGCCACATTTTTCGCATGCTCCTGTAAAACTCAAACCTTTTACGGAAGTTTGGTAACCATATCTTTCAACCAGTAAATGCTGACATGCCGGGCAACGGGTTTGCAAGTTCTCATTGCCAAGGGAAACATTGCCCGGATAGACAAAGTCAAGGACCTCGCGGGCTGCATGCAGCATCTCTTCCAGAAGCTTCACCGGGGTGGGCGGGGTCTGCATTTTGCCAGCAGGAAAGTATCGTGAGAGGTGCAACACTGTTTTAGGCCCCAGCTCCGAGGATATCCACCGGACCATTTCCCTGAACAGGCTCAGATCATCATTCAGGCCGGGGATGACCAGAAAGGTCACCTCCTGATGTATCCCTTTGCGGGCAACAGCTTTCAGGGTATCCAGCACAGGCTGCAATTTCCCCCCTGCCTGCCTGCGATAAAATGCTTCACTGAATCCCTTCAGATCAATGTTAAAGGCATCAGCTACGTCCAGCAATTCCTCCAGAGGCCGGGGGTTCAGGTAGCCATTGGATACCACCACATTTTTCATTCCTGTTTCTCTGACCATTGAGGCCATCTCCATCATAAATTCAAACCATATGCCTGGCTCATTATAGGTATAGGCCAGCCCGATGCTTTCTGACGATGCAGCCGATTGCACAATACTGGCTACAGAGGAAACAGGAAGATGCCCAAAAGCCTCACTGCCATGATGGGCAATCTCACAATTCTGGCACCAGCCGCATGAAAGATTGCACCCAAAAGAACCCACTGAAAGAATTTTCTTACCAGGAAAGAAATGATAAAGAGGTTTTTTTTCGATGGGATCAAGGTGCAGGGCAGTAACTTTCCCGTAATTTTCAGTAATTATTTTCCCGCCATGATAAGAGCGGGCCAGACACAAACCCCTGCTGCCTTCCCTTAAAAGACAATAGTGCGGGCAAAGGGTACATCGCGCCCTCCCATCTTGCAGGATCGTATAATAACGGGCTTCTTCCATAATTAACCAACCGTTTTCAGTCGTACTTAATTAGTGGATAAAATAACACCCCCAGTATTTATAAAGGTAAAGTTAAAACAATAACCCGATACAGCAAATTGTTTTTATATATGTTATTAATGATCCTAATAAAGTCAAATAAGAGAAACGCAGTAATACAACCTGGTGAAGGAAGCTTATTCCTCCAGTTGCTGCCAGGGCTGTTTCATGTGACTGATAAGCTTAAAATCTGCCAGGGCAATGGCCGTAATGGCTTCAATAACCACGGGCACCCTCAGCCCGATGCATACATCATGCCGCCCCTTCACCTGCAGGGTTTCCTGCTTTTGTGTCTGCACATTCATGGTCTGCTGCGGAAGGCCTATACTGGAAGTGGGTTTTACTGCAACCCTGAATATGAGATCATTGCCATTGGTGAGCCCTCCGGTAATGCCACCCGCATGATTGGTTTTTGTTTTGCCGCTATAATCCATTATAGGGTCATTGTGTTCGCTCCCTTTCATGGCAGCTGCCTGGAATCCTGATCCAAATTCAATTCCCTTAATGGCGGGTACTGCAAAAGCCAGGTGACTGATGGTTGATTCAACCGAATCGAAAAAGGGCTCACCCCATCCCAGGGGGACATTGCTGGCCACACATTCTACCAGGGCACCAATCGAGTCGCCCTGTCCGATGGCCTGTGATATAGCAGCATCAATGTCATGATTGCCCCCGGCAGCAACCAACCGTGCATCTATTTTTACGGGCTGAAGCAGTTTTTTGGCCACCACTCCGGCGGCGATCAGTGCCAGAGTGAGACGGCCCGAAAAGTGCCCTCCCCCGCGATGGTCGTTGAACCCCCCGAATCTTTTCATAGCAACAAAATCTGAATGGCCTGGCCGGGGCATCTTCAGCAGGTTATCATAGTCCTTCGAACGGGTATCCTTGTTATCAAACCAGATAGTGAGCGGTGCTCCCGTGGTATGTTCCTTAAACCATCCGGAAAGCAGCCGGGGAAGATCGTCCTCCTTACGGGGGGTCGTTCCCTTTTTGCCGGGGGCCCGACGGGCCAGATCGTCGGTAAAATCCTTCTCATTCAGTGGCAGCCCGGGAGGACACCCATCAATGGTGACACCGATGCCGGCCCCGTGAGACTCGCCGAAGATACTAATCCGGAATGAATTGCCTATGGTATTCATGATGCTGAATTTTCGTTTTCCATTTCTTTATTTTCAATCCCTGACATAATACTAAACGCCTGGTTCACTATCCTGCTGAGCCCTGATATCCTCCAGCACGTCGAAGAAGCCGGGAAAGGATTTATTAACTGCCTGGGAGTCCATCACCGTAACCGGCCCTTCTCCTGCCAATGCAGCCACAGCACATGCCATGGCGATCCGGTGGTCGTGATGAGAATCCACCACTGCTGACCCAACGATTCCTCCTCTGATCTTCATGACATCACCCTCAATAACAATCAGCACTCCCAGTTTGCCGAACTCCTGCTGCAGCGTTGCCGCCCGGTCACTTTCTTTTCCAAAAAGACGATGCACACCACGTATAGCGGAAGTCCCTTTACAATGAGCAGCCAGGGCCACCAGCGGAGGAAAAAGATCAGGGCAGTGGGTCGCATCAAAATCAAACGCCTGAAGCGATTGTTTCCGAACGGTAACGCCGGTAGAGTTTATCTGTACTTTTGCACCGCTCTGCTGAAGCACCTCCAGGATTGCCCGGTCGGGTTGAAAGGAATCATGCTTCAGATTGGTTAGGGTCAGCTCACCGGCAATAGCCCCGGCTACCAGAAGAAAAGCCGCTCCACTCCAGTCACCTTCAATAACAAAATCGGCAGGAATATACTCTTGTGGTGCATCAATCCTGAATACCTGGTAATTCTCATGAGCCACCTGAATGCCAAAGGCTGCCATTCCCTGGAGGGTCAGATCAATGTAGCGCCTGCTCTTCAGATTTTCTACATGTATTTCCATGGGGGCAGCAGCATAGGGTGCCGCGATCAGAAGCCCTGTAAGGGTTTGCGAACTTGCCGAGCCATCAACTTTTACCCTTCCCCCGGGCAGGGGCCCGGTAATCTTTAAAGGAGCACGACCATTATTGGTACTGCAACCCACCCCCAGTTCACCAAGGGTCCGGCTCACCATGTCCATAGGGCGCTCCAGCAGCGAGCCCTGCCCTGTGATGGTTACAGGGTTTGAAAACAAGGCAGCGATTGCTGAAAACATGCGCATACAGAGGCCCGATTCTTTACAATCAAGAGGATGGGAAGGCCATTGAAGCCCCCCATACACCAGCAACACATGGCCTTTGGCCTGGATCTGGGCACCCAGCCCGGCACCTATTGCGGCGGCAGCTTTTACATCTTCACTGTGGCCCGGATAATGCAGCCTTGACAAGCCTGGCGCCATACTGGCTATGGCAATAGCCCGCTGGGCTGCACTCTTTGAAGGGGGAGCCTGCACAACTCCTTTGATTGCTGAAGGATTTACGATATGTTGCAAAACGATCCGATCTTTTTGGCCCTGAAATTTGTTTTACTTTCCCTGGATTCTTTTCACCAGGCTTAATAATAGTTAAAATTAATTTAAATTTCATTAGATTTGATATTTAAGTAAAAACCTATAAAAGCAAGACCTATGAGAATCCTTTTACGCTTTACCCTGATTTTAAGCCTCGCTGCAGTACTTTGGGGATGCCCTGAAAACCAGTGCCCGGAAGGAGTGGATGCCATGTTAGTAGATTATTCACACCTGGCAGGTTGTTCATGGATTCTCGAACTCCCTGATGGCGAGCGGCTACAACCGCTGAATCTTGATGATTTTGAGCTGGAACCTTCAGACAGCCTGCTGGTAAAAGTCACCTTTACGCCTGCTGAGGAGATGGCAGGCATTTGTATGGTGGGGGAGATGGTAAACATTCAATGCATCACACCACGCTAAAATTAATGTTGTAATTTTATATTCTTGGATAAATAGCTACGTTTTTGTAACTTAGCTACCAAAGTTTTTCGCCGAACAACTAAACTCGGAAATCTTTAACAGCATTTATTTACCCACAAAAAATGTAGAAAGATGAAAAAGCTCCTGTCATTAATGTTTTTAACCATGCTTGCAATTTCTGTTACTGGTCAGATAACCACTGACAATCCCTTTTTCCAGGCTTATCAAACGCCCTTTGGTGTTCCTCCCTTCGACCAGATAGAAAACCAGCATTTCATGCCTGCCTTTGAGGAAGGGATGCGGCAACAGGAAGAAGCCATTGAACACATCACTTCAAATCCCGATTCCCCTACTTTTGAGAATACCATTGCCGCCCTGGATTACAGCGGCACACTCTTGTCGAAGGTAGTCAGTGTGTTCTTCAATTATAATTCATCGAACACCAGTGAAGAAATCCAGCAGATTGCCCAGGAGGTATCTCCCCTGCTTTCGGAACATGGTGACAACATCATGCTGAATAAAGAATTGTTTGAACGGGTGAAGGTGATTCACGACCAAAAGGACAAGTTGGATCTCACCGACGAACAAATGCGCCTGCTGGAGGAAACCTACAAGGCCTTTACCCGCAACGGGGCTTTGCTTTCTGAAGACAAACAGGAACGGTTCAGAGAGATCAATCAGCAGCTGGCGTTACTCACCTTACAGTTTGGCCAGAATGTTCTGCAGGAGGTAAACAACTACATGATGGTCATTGAAAACCAGGAGGAGCTTGCCGGCTTGCCAGAACCTATCATTGAAGCCGCTGCCACACTTGCCTCCAATGAAGGGATGGAAGGCAAATGGGCCTTCACCCTGCACAATCCCAGCGTGATGCCCTTCTTGCACAATGCCGACAACCGTGAGCGCCGCCAGCAATTGCAACAGGCCTATATCAACAGAGGCAATAACGACAATGAATACAACAATCAGAAAAATATCAGCCAGATCGCCAATCTGCGCCTGGAGCGCGCACGCATGCTGGGCTACGACAACCACGCCCACTTTGTGCTGGAGGAAACCATGGCCGGCAACATCGACCGGGTGATGGAGTTTATTGATCAGGTATGGGAACCAGGCCTGGCCCTTGCCAGAAAAGAAGCCGAAGAACTGCAGGCCCTGATAGATCAGGAAGGGCACGATTTCGACCTGGCGCAATGGGACTGGCGCTATTATGCCCAGAAGGTGCGCCAACAGAAATACGACCTTGATGAAGAAGAAGTGCGTCAGTATTTTGAGCTGAATACCGTAAGGGATGGCATCTTTATGGTGGTCGATCAATTATGGGGATTACAGTTTATTGAACGAAATGACATTCCCAAATATCATCCTGATGCACAGGTCTTTGAGGTTCAGGAAAAAGACGGCTCACACATTGGAATCCTTTACATGGACTTCTTCCCGCGCGAGAGCAAGCGCGGGGGTGCCTGGATGAGCAGTTACCGCAACCAGCACGTAAAGCCCGATGGAGAGTTCGTGCCCCCGGTAATTACCCTGGTGTGCAACTTTACGCCTCCCTCTGAGTCTCTGCCATCGCTGTTGACCTTTGATGAAATGACCACCTTCTTTCACGAATTCGGGCATGCCCTGCATGGCTTACTCTCGCGGGTAAATTACCCCAGCCTCTCAGGCACCAATGTGCCCCGCGATTTTGTAGAACTGCCTTCGCAGATCATGGAAAACTGGGCCCGCGAACCCGAAGTCATGAAATCCTTTGCCAAACATTATGAAACGGGCGAACCCATTCCTGAAGAACTGATGGAGAAAATCGCTGCCAGTGGAAACTTTAACCAGGGATTTGAAACCGTCGAATTTCTTGGCTCTACCTACCTCGATATGGAATACCACACCATCAATGAACCCTTTCCGGAAGACAAACAAGGAGAAATAGCATATATGGTAGAAGACGAAACTATTGCGGATATCAACCTGATGCCTGAGATCTATTTCCGTCATGGCAGCACCCATTTCAACCACATCTTCTCGGGTGGCTATTCTGCCGGTTATTACAGCTACATGTGGTCAGGGCTGCTGGATGCCGATGCCTTTGAAGCTTTCCGCGAAGCGGGCGACTTCTTTGATCAGACCACTGCCGAATCGTTTCGCCGCAACATCCTGCAAATGGGTGGAACACAGGATGCCATGCAAATGTACATCCGATTCAGAGGTCAGGAGCCTAAAATTGAACCCCTGCTCAGGCAACGCGGCCTGACACCCTGATTCCCAATCTTTCACCATTGAATAAAAGAGGCTGTCCTGCGTTTGGGGCGGCCTCCTTTTTTATCCCTTCTCAAATAAGCTACCAACATAGCATCGGGGTCTGACCTGCCCCGAAGTTGAACCAATGTTGAACCAATGTTAAACCAATGTTCAACCAATGTTCAACCAATCAATAGTGGTTCAACTACGCTTTAACATTGGTTCAACATTGGTTTGGATACAGCTTAGGAATGGCACAGGATGAAGCCTCTTCCTAAGTCTCAAAAACTTTTTCAGGGCTGGCATCATTTTTGTTTTTTCCTTGTGAAGCAAACCACCTGCAATGAATAAACCAGCAATTTTCCTATCTTTACACCCTACATGCATTTAAAATCTTTTTTCACTACAACCTATTATTTATGCAACAAATATTTAAGAAAATCATGCTGCTGGCGTTTCCCTTGTTCTTTGCGCAAGGGGCAATGGCGATTGATGATTCACGGTTGATGCGCTATCCGCACATCAATGGTGATCAGATTGTTTTTGTTTATGCCGGCGACATCTGGACGGTAAACGCCAATGGTGGCGACGCTGCCAAACTTACTTCCCACAAAGGCCTGGAGCTGTTTCCCAAGATCTCGCCCGATGGCCAGTGGATTGCTTTCTCAGCCGAATATACCGGCACCCGCCAGGTGTGGGTGATGCCTGCCCAGGGAGGCACCCCGCGTCAGCTCACTTTTTACAATGATGTAGGCCCTATGCCCCAGCGCGGAGGGTTCGACAATGTGGTGCTTGACTGGACGGCCGACAGCCGCCAGATCATGTTTCGCTCCAACCGCACCGAGTATGGCCAGCGCATCGGGAAATATTTCCTGGTCAGCCTGGATGGTGGCCTGGAAGAAGACCTACCCATCCCCTATGGTGGGTTCGGTGTCTTGTCGCCCGACAATAACAAGGTGGCGTTTACCTTCCCCGACCGCGAGTTCCGCACCTGGAAACGCTATAAAGGAGGACGGGCTTCCAACATCTGGATGTACGACATGGAAAAGGATCATTCCGAACAGATTACTGATTGGGAAGGCACCGACCACATTCCCATCTGGCATGGCAACAAGATCTATTTTGCCTCAGACCGCGATTTGTGGCTGAACATCTACAGCTTCGACACCCAAACAAGCGAAGTAGAACAGCTTACCTTTCATGAAGAATTTGATGTGATGTGGCCGGCCGGAAGCAATGGCCAGCTGATTTATGAAAATGGGGGCCAGCTGTTTAAGCTCAACATGGAAACCAAAGAGGTGGATCGCGTGGTGGTAAATATTAATTACGACAATGTAAACACCCTTCCCTATTTCAAAAATGTAAAAGAAAACATCCACAGCACAGCCATTTCACCATCGGGCAACCGGGTGTTGTTTGATGCCCGTGGCGATATCTTTTCGGTACCTGCCGGGGAAGGCACCATCCAAAACCTGACCCAACAGCAAGGCGTCCGTGCCGTTTATCCTGCCTGGTCGCCTGATGGCAAATGGATTTCCTATTATGCCGACAATACCGGCGAATATGAGGTTTACCTGCTGGAAAACAAAAAGAACGCACAGCCACAGCAAATTACCACGAACACCTTAGGCTGGAAATATGCTCCCGTATGGTCGCCCGACAGCCGCAACCTGGTGTTCTTCGACCGCTCCATGAACCTGCAACTGCTGGATGTACAGAGCCAACGGCTAATCAGCATCGATCAGCCCGGACGCTCCGAGATCCGCAGCTATGCTTTCTCGCCTGATTCCCGATGGATTACCTACACCAGGAGTGGTCCCAACGGACAGGATGCTATTTGGGTATACAATCTGGAAAGCGGCAATAAGCTTCAGCTTACCGACCATACCTTCAGTGATATGTCGCCAGTGTTTTCTGACTGCGGGCATTATATCTTCTTTACCTCAAACCGTGATTTCAACCTGAACAACTCCAGCTTCGAGTTCAACTATGTCTACAATCAGGCCACCCGCATTTATGCCCTTGCCCTGACGGCCGACAGCCCCAGGCTCTTTGTGCCTGAAGAAACCCTGGAAACCCCTGAAAACAACGATAACGACACAGAGAATGATAAACTGGAGGTTGTTACCATTGATGCCGAAGGAATCAACCACCGTATCATGGCATTTCCTTTCCAGGCCGGAAGCTATTGGGGCCTGCAGCCTGTAAAAGGTGGCCTGGTATATTTTAATGGGGAAGGCATGAAGCGTTACAACCTGAAGGAACAGAAAGATGAAGTCATCATGCCTGGCATCCGCAGCGGTGAAGTGACGGCCGATGGCAATAAATTTCTGTATCAGCATCGTGGCGATTATGGTGTTGCCAAGCTGGCCCCCAATCAAAAAGCAGGTGAAGAAATGCTGGATCTTTCCGGGATGACGATGAAAATCGAGCCTCTGAAAGAATGGCACCAGATATACAATGACGGATGGCGCATCTTCCGCGACTTCTTTTATGTGGCCAACATTCATAATGTTGATTGGGAAGGCTTCCGCAGCCGTTATGAACAACTGCTGCCTTCGCTCAACCACCGCATCGACCTGGATTACATCTTCGGAGAGATGGTTGCCGAAACCAATACCGGCCACTCTTATGTAGATTATGGCGAGTTTGAAAAAGCTGAACGCGTGGAAAATGGCTTGCTGGGGGCCGAGCTGGTTGCCGACAAGCAAAATGGCAGATACGTGATCAGCAAGATCTATCAGGGCGAGAACTGGAATTCCTCCAGACGCTCTCCCCTCTCTCAGATCGGCATCAACATCTCTGAAGGAGATTATCTGATCAGCATCAATGGTCAGGATGTAACTACCAGCGACAACCCATACCGCTTCCTGGAGAACAGGGTGGATAAAGCCACCGACATCACCGTGAACAGCAGCCCCGATGCAAATGGGGCCCGCACCTATACCATCTGGCCCATTGCCAGTGAAACAGAACTCAAATACCACGACTGGGTGGAAACACGCCGCGCCATGGTAGAGCAACTTTCCGACGGCCGTATCGGATACATTCATGTTCCCAATACCGCGATTGAGGGAAACCGCGAATTGCACCGGGGCATGTATGCCTATCATCATAAAGATGCTTTGATTATTGACGAGCGTTTTAATGGAGGTGGTTTTATTCCCGACAGGATGATCGAACTGCTCTCGCGCGAAACCCATGCCTTATGGCATCTCAACGGGGTAGATCCCATGCGTACGCCCGGAGTGGCCCACGATGGCCCCAAAGCCATGCTGATCAACCAGTATGCCGCCTCCGGGGGTGATGCCTTCCCGTATTTCTTCCGCCAACGCGAACTGGGTACCATTATCGGCACCCGCACCTGGGGTGGCCTGGTTGGAATGACTGGCAATGCCCGCCTGGTTGATGGTGGCTATATTGGCGTTCCCCGCTTTGGCATCTATAATGAAGAGGGTGAATGGATTATTGAAGGAGAGGGTGTCTCGCCCGACATTGAGGTCGTAGATAAACCACACCTTGTTTCACAGGGTCAGGATCCTTCGCTGGAAAAAGCTGTTGAAGTCCTTTTGAAACAGCTCGAAGAGAATCCTCCCAAAGAATGGCCTGTTCCTGCTCCACCAGATCGTTCGCGCTGGTTTGGGGGAGAAATTGAATAACCCCTGCAGGCATTTGTAAAAAAAGCCCCGGCCAAACGGCCGGGGCTTTTTTTTATTAATGATCCTGAGATCAGGATTCTCACAACATCATTAATTCTTACTTTTTGGCCTCAAAATGTTGTTCCAGCAAGCGGGCAACGTATTTGCCAATGATGTCAAATTCAAGGTTCACGACAGAGCCTTTTTTGAAATCCCCGAAGTTGGTATACTCGTAGGTATAGGGGATAATGGCAACAGAAAACATGTTGGGTTCCGAATCCACCACCGTGAGGCTTACACCATTGACGCTGATGGAACCTTTATCCACAGTGATATTCTTAGGGCCCGGTTCGTATTCAAAATAGAACTTCCAGCTTCCGTCCAGCTCTTCTACTTTAATGCATTCGGCAGTCTGGTCCACGTGTCCCTGAACAATGTGCCCGTCCAGGCGCCCGTTGATGGGCATACAGCGCTCCAGATTCACCCGGTAACCCGGTTGCCAGGTGCGCATATTGGTCTTGTCGAGGGTCTCCTGAATGGCTGTCACCGTATACTGTTGTTTCTGCTGATCAACATTCACGGTCGTCAGGCATACCCCGTCATGGGCAATACTCTGATCTATCTTCAATTCGGGAGCAATGGCTGTTTCGATGGTGAAATGAATGTTCCCACGATCGCGTTCAATCCCGACAACTTTTCCGGTCGTTTCAATAATACCTGTAAACATAGTGTTGTTATTTTTCGATGGTTCAACAATGATTCAATTACAAAAGTAAGCGGAAAATAGCAGGAATCAATACTGAAAGACATTGCCCTCATAAACAGGCAACTGCCTGAAGAAACCTTCTTCCAGTGAGATAAACGTCTCGGTGCCGGTAACCTCTTTGATGGTCTGGATCTTTTCCACGATAATCTTTTTCAGGTGTTCGTTGTTTTTTGTCTGTACCTTCACGAACAGACTATACTTGCCTGAGACATGATGGCATTCCACGATCTCGGGAATTTCCTTGATCTTTTGAAATACTTCTTCATGAGTGGTAGTAGCAGTAAGATTCACCTGAATGCCGATAAAGGCACAGGTATGGTACCCCATTCCCTTGGGATGCAGAAAAAACTGGGCATTGCTGATGATCCTGGCATCCTGCAGTTTCTGTACGCGCTGATGCACGGCAGCCCCGCTGATGCCGCACAGTCGGGCCAATTCCAGGAAAGGCATTCGTGCATTTTCTGCCAGGGCCTCCAGAATCATTTTATCAGTACTATCAATTTGAAAGCCTTTTTCCATATTTTTTAATCTTTCAGAAAGAATATTTTATTAAAAACACTGCTTTGAGTTGCAATCTGTAAGCAAATATACAAATTATCAAAAATATCCGCACAATATTGCTAAGAAAAAGAAAAATTTAATATTTTTGCACTATCATTCAAACAGTAAAAATCTTCAAACCCATCAACCATGAAATTTGATCCCGCATCCAAGATCCAGGACCTGTTACAATTTGGCGAATTTGGCGACGTGAATCCTTCCATTACCGACTCAGCCACTTACACCTTTATGGAAGCCAAAACAATGGTTGACACCTTCCACGGAGAACAGGAAGGCTGTTTTTTATACTCCAGACACTGGAATCCCACCAACAAATATCTGGCCGATGCACTGGCTGCCATGGAAGGCACACAAAGCGCATGGGTTACCGCCTCGGGCATGGCCGCCATTACCACCACCATCCTTCAATTGTGCAGCACCGGCGATCACCTCATTTCCAGCGTTACCACCTATGGAGGCACCTTTGCCTTCCTGGCCAACTACCTGAAGAAATTTAATATTGAAGTTTCTTTTGTGGATATCACCAAACTCGATGAGGTGGAAAAAGCCATCCGCCCGAACACCAAACTCATTTATACCGAATCAATGACCAACCCCATGCTTCAGATCTCTGATCTTCCTGCATTGGGAAAAATGGCCGACCAGCACGGTATCAAACTGGTTGTTGACAACACCTTTACCCCGATGATGATTGCCCCTGCACAACTGGGCGCTCATATTGTAGTGTATAGCATGACCAAGTTTATCAATGGTAAAAATGATTGTGTAGCAGGAGCCATTTGTGCCGACGAGGAATTTATTGCAGCCCTGGCTGATGTAAATACCGGTTCTGCCATGTTGCTGGGTCCTGTACTGGATCCGTTACGCTCCTCCAGCATCCATAAAAACCTGCATACGCTGCACATTCGCATGAAGCAACACAGCCACAATGCCATGTACCTTTCCAAAAAGTTTGATGAAGCAGGCGTGCGGGTGGTTTATCCCGGAATGGAAACCCATCCCCAGCACGAGCTCATGAAGCAGTTGATGAATCCTGATTATGGTTTTGGGGGCTTGATTGCCATCGACATGGAAACAGCTGAGCGTGCTTCTGAGCTCATGGAGATGATGCAAAAAGAAGGCGTTGGTTACCTGGCAGTGAGCCTGGGATACTTCAAAACCCTGTTCAGCAATTCGGGCAAAAGCACCTCCAGTGAAGTTCCCGATGAGGTACAAAAAGAAATGGGATTGTCGGAAGGCCTGGTTCGTTTTTCAGTCGGCCTGGACCATGATATTGAACGTACATGGGAAACGATCCTGCACTGTTTGAAAACATTAAAGTTTATATAATTTCTGTTGTAAGTTTTTGGTTTGGTTTTCCACCTGGGTCATTTAGGATTTTGGAAGTTGGAACCCTGATCCAGGTGGTTTTTTAAAGCTCAGAACTAACTAAAAGAAACAGGACTTAATTTAGTATAATTTTTTAAACAATTTAAAACATTTTTGCGTTTTCTGAGTTATAGTATTAACGGAAATAATTAATATACAGTTTTTACATTTTTGATACTAGTTTTTTCATAACTCTCTTCATGTTGTTGTTTTGGTTAGTTGATTGGTGGCCCCGGAGCATTTAAATGTTCCGGGGTTTTTT
>JAWOCF010000171.1:0-9032 GCA_046483935.1 Bacteroidales bacterium
TGAAAATGATCTGCGGAGACATTGACGCCACACGCGGCAATGTTAGTCTGGGAGCCGGAGAAAGGCTTTCTGTACTGCGGCAGAATCACTCGCAGTACAACGAGGTTACTGTTCTTTCAACCGTTTTAATGGGACATTCCCAGCTATGGGCCATCAAAGAAGAAAAAGATGCCATTTATGCAAAAACCGAATTTACTGAAGCCGATGGCCTCAGGGCATCAGACCTGGAAGCACAATTTGCCGACATGAACGGGTGGGAAGCCGAAAGCAATGCCGCTAACCTGCTAAGTGGCCTGGGCATAGGCGAAGAGTTGCACGACAACCTAATGAATCAGCTCAATGGGAAAGAAAAGGTGAAGGTGCTGCTGGCACAGGCCCTTTTTGGCAAACCCGACAACCTGCTGCTGGATGAGCCCACCAATGACCTTGACCTTGAAACAGTGAACTGGCTGGAGAATTATCTGGCGAATTTTGAAAATACGGTACTCGTGGTTTCCCACGACCGGCACTTTCTGGATTCAATCTGTACGCATATCGTAGACATTGACTTCAACAAGGTTCAGCTATTTTCAGGCAACTATACCTTCTGGTACGAATCAAGCCAGCTGGCCTTGCGCCAGCAGATGTCGCAAAACAAAAAAGCTGAAGAGCGCAAAAAAGAACTGCTTGATTTTATTGCCCGCTTTAGCGCCAATGCCTCCAAATCAAAACAAACCACCAGTCGTAAGAAAATGATCGAGAAACTTAACATTGAGGAAATCAAGCCCTCAACGCGTAAGTATCCGGGCATCATTTTCACCCCTGGCCGCGAGCCAGGCAACAATATATTGGAGGTTAACGCCCTGAGCAAAAACCTGGAAGGCTCTCCATTATTTAAGAACTTGAGTTTCACCCTACAAAAAGGAGATAAAGTAGCTCTTTTGTCACGCCACCCCAGGGCGCTCACCACGCTGTTTGAGATCCTGAAAGGGCATCAGCAGGCCGATTCAGGCACCTTCACCTGGGGACAGACCATTGTAAAGGCCTACCTTCCTCTGGAATATGAGCATTTGTTTCAGGATGATATTACGTTGGTTGACTGGCTGGCACAGTTTTCGGAAGATACCAGCGAGTTGTACCTCAGGGGCTACCTGGGCAAAATGTTGTTTTCTGGTGATCAGATCTACAAGTCAGTGAAAGTATTGTCGGGCGGTGAAAAGGTTAGGTGTATGATTGCCCGGATGATGATTCGCAATGCAAACGTCATGATGCTTGACACCCCCACCAACCACCTGGACCTGGAGTCGATTCAGGCTTTCAACAATACCCTGATAAAGTTCAAAGGCAACCTGCTGATGGCTTCGCATGACCAGCAGTTTATTCAAACTGTTTGCAACCGAATCATAGAGATCGGACCCTATGGCATGATTGACAAACAAACTCAATATGAAGATTACATTTATGATGAACGACTGAAAGAACAGCGCCAGCAATTATACAGGCATTAGGTCTTGCTGATCAATTTAAATCACCTCCGCACTATTGTTTGATCTCATTATTTTGTATCTTTACATTCGTTTATCAAAAATCCCGTGCATAATCTTTAGTAAATAGAAGGGTTAAATACTGTCGGGATTCCTGATCACGAAAAAAAACATTATTTCAACAAAACTTTAATCATAAAAAGTTATGGCAAAGATCAAAGTAGCAATCAACGGATTTGGACGTATCGGGCGATTAACCCTTCGGGCAGCCCTAAACAAGGATAATATTGACATTGTTGCGGTTAATGACCTCACCGACAGTGCCACCCTGGCGCATCTGTTAAAATATGATTCTGTTCATGGGAAATTCCCCGGCACGGTAAGCGCCGAAGGTGAAAACCTGATTGTGAATGGAAACAAGATCAGGGTATATTCTGAAAAAGACCCAGCCAACATCCCATGGAAAGACCATGGCATTGATGTGGTGGTAGAAAGCACCGGGATATTCCGTGATCGTGAAAAGATCAGCAGACACCTAAAAGCCGGTGCCCGTAAAGTGATTCTTTGCGTGCCCTCCAAATCAGCTGATGATGTTGATGCAACGGTTGTTTTGGGTGTAAATGACAATGACATCAAACCAGAACACGAACTTTACTCCAATGCCAGTTGCACCACCAACTGCCTGGCCCCTGTGGCAAAAGTATTGCATGATAGTTTTGGCATTAAGAGGGGACTGATGAATACCATCCACTCTTACACCAACGATCAGACCATTCTGGATGCACCCCATAAGGATCTACGTCGTGCACGTTCAGCAGCCATGTCGATCATTCCCACTACCACCGGGGCGGCAAAAGCCGTTTCGCAGGTCATCCCTGAGCTGAAAGGCAAGCTGGATGGCTTCGCCCTGCGGGTACCCACTCCTGATGGCTCAATTGTAGACTTTACCGTTGAACTGGAGAAAGATGTCACTATTGAACAAGTGAACCAGGCGATGAAAAACGCTGCTGAAGGCCCCATGAAGGGAATCCTTGAATATATCACCGATCCGGTGGTATCTACTGACATTATAGGCAATCCTCATTCCTCTGTCTTTGACTCACTGATGACACAGGTATTGGATGGGAATTTTGTTAAAGTTCTGTCGTGGTATGACAATGAATATGGATATTCCAACCGGGTGGTTGACCTGGTGGCTAAGATCGCATAAAACATTCTTTCCGCATTCAAAAGGGTAGCTCACCAGGTGAGCTACCCTTTTTTTATTTCTACGATTATAGTTACCATTCCCTTGTTTGCTGACCTTTGGTTAAGGGCGTCATTCTTTGGCATTAAAATTACTTTCGTATATTTGGGATATTAATTCTATCCTTTATGTTTAATCCTGCATTCCGCTTCAACCTCCAGGAGGTCAATCACCAGGTATCTGAGATCACCAGCAGCCCGTTTTTCTCCGACTTGTTGCAGCACATCCCGATTACTTTACTGATCATCAACAATGCGCGGCAGGTTGTTTATGCCAACAATCATCTGCCCGATGAGGCAAGGCACATGCTCAACGGCCAACTCACGGGCAGGCGCCCGGGCGAATGCCTTGATTGCATTCATGCTTCAGAAGGTGAATACGGTTGCGGATCGACGGTTTTCTGCAAAGTATGCGGCTTTGCCGATGCTGTGAGCAGGAGCGAAAATGGACAGGAAAGCAAGCAGGAATGTTTGATCACCCGCAATGATGGAGAATCATTGGTATTGAACATCCATTCCCGTCCTTTCAGGCATGCGGGGCATGATTATGTATTTTGCTTTATTGAAGACATCAGCGAACGCAAAACCAAAGAATTGCTTGAAAACATTTTCCTGCACGACCTGAGGAATACTTCAACCATCCTGTCAGGCCTTCAGCAGGTATACCATGAATTGCCTGCAGAGGATGTGCGCAACATCCTCAAGGATGTTTCTATACGGATCAATGAAGAGATCCACTCCTACCGGGTAATCACTCAGGCCGAAAACAAAACGCTGGCCATTCGTCCGTTTCCTTTTAACCTTTCACAGCTGATCACCGAAGCCATCAACTCCCTGAAGGTCAATCCCAGGTTCAGCGATAAAAAGATCAAGGTCCGGGGAGAACAATACAGCATCTGCACCGACAAAACCCTGTTGAGGCAGGTACTCATCAACCTGGTCAAGAATGCCCTTGAAGCCAGTGGCAATCAGGACCTCGTAGCGATAACCCATCACTATGATCCCAAAGCAGAAATGATCAGAATCTCGGTACACAATAACCAGGTGATTCCTGAAGAAGTCCAGCTGCAGTTGTTTCAGAAATCCTTTTCTACAAAAGGCACCGGACGTGGATGGGGAACATACAGCATTAAGCTATTGACCGAAAGATATCTTAAGGGCTCGGTCTCTTTTCAATCAGACCATGAACAGGGCACGATTTTCAGCATAGAGGTTCCTTCCATGCCTTAAACCTTATTCTGTTAGAACCATAAAAACAGCCCCTTTAACAGCACCTTACATTATTTAGATATACTTTGTTCTTTTCTTTTCGCTTTTGTTTTCTTATATTCGTAGATGAATAGAATAAATCATTGAGGTTTTTCAGAAATACATTCCACCTGTAACGATTTGCTACAGCCCCCTCTGAACAACTGAAGTATTAACCATATAACTATGAAAGGAAACATTTTATGAATTCAACCAAAAATCTTCTGACCCAACGCCTTTTACCCCTGAGTATGATGGCCGTCATCATGATTTTCTTCTGGTCGTGCGGACAGGCAGGCCAAAACAAGGCCCGGGAGGCCCAGCTGGAGGAAGTAAAACAGACTGTTGAACAAGACCTGCGCACCTTGCAGAATGATATTCAGCAACGTCTGGATTATCTGGACGAAGAGATAGAGCAAACCAGTGGCGAGACAGAGGAATCCCTGCGGTCGGCCCGCCAGGATCTTCAGCAACAATCTGATCGGCTGGAAGAAGAAATGGAGGCTGTGAAAGAGGCATCCCTGGATTCGTGGGATGAAGTGGTGGCCAACGTTTCACGGGTTGCTACCGATGTGCGCACCCGCACCAATGAAATCACCAAAAAAGTTAGAGAGGTAATGGACGAAGAGTTAGAACAATAACCATCTTTCAACTGAAGAATTATTCTTTCCAGACGGGTTCTGTCCTATGAGCCCGTCTGTTTTTTTACACCTGACTAGCTTCTTCCGGTTGCTGAAAAGATGTAAGCCTAAGCTGTTCTCCATCGAACACCACATATGAAAACTGCGACACCCAATCGCCGGTATTAATATAGCGGGACTCAGGCCCCACCTGGATATCCATCGGAAGATGGCGGTGACCAAAGATAAAAAAATCAATATGTTTTTGCTGAAGCAGCTCCTTGCAATAAATAATCAGGCGCTCCTTTTCTTCTCCCAGAAATATTTCATCCACCGGCCCATTTGCCAACCTGCTTTTGCGCGAAAAATATAAGGCCAGGCTGGTTCCAATGCCTGGATGCAACCATGAAAACAACTTCTGACACACCTTGTTGGTGAACACCCTTTTCAGAAACTTATACGATGCATCTCCCGGACCCAACCCATCACCATGCCCGATAAGAAACTTCCTGCTGTTGTATACTCTTTCAATGGGTTCGCGGATCATCTTCACCCCCAGTTCTTTCTCAAAATAATCGAAGGCCCACATGTCATGATTGCCGGTAAAAAAGTAAACCGGAACGCCCTGATCGCTGATTTCAGCCAGCTTTCCCAACAGGCGCACGAACCCTTTTGGTACAACAGTATGGTATTCAAACCAGAAATCAAAGATATCGCCCAGCAGATAGATTTCAGCAGCGTCCTTCGAAGCCATATCCAGCCAGCTCACCAGGAGCTTTTCACGGTGCAGACTGGCTGCATGTGAAGGCACCCCCAAATGACTGTCAGAAACTATGTATATCTTTTCCCCGGGATTCAGTTTCATTGCATTACTGATTTATCACACACAAAGATAGGTATTCAGCAAGTGGAGGCAGTTAATAATTAAAATTTTTTAAACACCTGATCCTGCAGGATGGAGATGCAAACAGAAAAAATAAACATGTTTGCTAGGACAATTAGGAGGATTATCGTATATTTAAGCAAAAAAGGTTTTAATGGTTCTATAATAACGCTTTTACCATGGAGAAATTACTGCAAGAACTGCAAGCCCTTAAAGGGCAGGAAATTGAACCTAATATTGTGCGTAAGACCCTTCTTTCCCACGATCTGAGAAACCTTCAGTACAAGCAATACCTTCAGGGGGCAGACATGAACAGTTACAACCGAATCAACCTGATTGACGAGCCTTTACAAGCCTTTATCATGATCCGGCCACCCCAGCATCACCTTCCAATCCATCAGCACAATAATTTCTGGGGATTTATCATACCACTCGAAGGTATCGTATCCGAAACGATGTATAATTACGATACTACAAAAGGGAAGGTATACATTCATCCAACAAAAATGTACAGCACCGGCGACTACATCTACGAACCCTTCAACCTGCTGCACAAGCTACAAAACACCTCTCCGATTGATCCTGCCATTACTTTTCATGTGCGTTACCCCAGCAAGTATGATTATGATGGTACCATGATCCTGGATGCCAAGAATCGCAAAATGGCGATCCTGAATCATAATGCCCGCCAGGTGGGCTGGGATCTGCCCCGGGATCATTATCAATCAATGGAAGAAAATGCCTACGAGTTAGAGAAACTCTGGTAGTTCCTCTTTTGGGTTATGGGATGGTCAGCTATTAAAACAGCTTCACTTACCAGGGAAGCTCCCTGAGCAATCGAAAGGGATCCAACCGATCAACATTCAGGGTAAAAGTAACTTTCTGCCAGTACTCCTCTGCTGTAAAAGAAACTGCCTGCTGCAGGTCAGGAGAAGCGGCTACCGGCAAGTTAACTTCCAGTAAACCACCCAGGAGCACTGCCTGCACACCCAGCACCCAGGGCAGGGGCGTTGAACCAATAAAAGCATCGGCGGCTCCCTGATAGGTGCCTGCATCAAAATATATCTTTGCCGGCACCAGTGGCAGGTCAGCTTTTATGTTAACGGCTGTTAACCAATCCCAGGTCTGCCCTACGGAGACCGGATACTTCAACCCTCCCTCAGCCTCCAGGATCTGATTGCCCAGCAAAGTGCCCGCAGATTCGCTTCGCCCCAGGAAAGTATGATCATACAAAAAGTCCTTAGATCCACTGACGCCTGCCAGCCGGAAACGGTAATTTACCTCTGAATGAGCAGAGGGCTTAACCAGAAAGGCCCCTGCAAACCATCGCACTTCCACACCCTGAGGTGAACGGGGATAATGTACCGAGAAAACCAATTCGCCCGAGAGCCTGGCAAAACCTTTACCCTGCTGAGCCTTCAGCGATCCTGACCATGGATTTAACAACTGTTCGTTATCATGCTTATACTCCAGCTCATTAATATAATACTGCTGCCGGCGGGTCACAACCTCCTGATTGACCACAGCGTAATGATCGCGCGCAATCCTGACATGACGAAAGCGCAAGGTCCTGTCAAGAGGGCTTCGGGGGTATGGCTTCCGAAGTACTGCATGAAGGCTTGCCTGTAGCCGGTTGAAATCTCTGCTCTGCTTTCCGGAGGTAAATGAAAACCGCCTGATATTCAATTCGGCCTCCCAGGAGTGTATTCCTCCCTGATCAGGATAGATGTAATGGCGCAACCATGCCATGCCAGCCAGGTGATCGTTCCGGGTGCCATACATAGGCATCACCAGTACCTGGGTAGGCTGTGGAGGAAAAAAGTTGTTGTAAAATGCCATTCCCGGCATGAAACCATTGTATTGATTCCATCCCAGCACAGGGGCAAAAAACACCTGGCTCTTCCAGGGATCCTCCAGGCTGGCCAGAGGCTGCAACTCCAGGGGCGGTGTTCGTGGAAAAAGCCCGCTGGTGCGCATGGCATTGTTGTGGCGAAACAACTCAGGCATCACCCCATTAGCATCAATCCTCAGGGCATCATAGTCTCCGGGGGCAAACAGCAGTTCTTGCTCTCCCCTGAATCCCTCAAACCATGTGGTCTGAACAACCGAATCATTCCGGATTCCCGATACGGGAAAAGGAACCTTCAGATCACCCTTGTTCTTTACCTGAAGCAGCAGTGAATCCGTTTCAGAACGATCCACTCCTGTAAGGGCATAATCAATCTTACCGGTGGTCTGAATCAGGTCTTCAAAAAACCAGGAAAGATTCCTGCCAGTTACCCTTTCAAAAACATCCTGTACATCCTGCGGATAGGGATGCCTAAAAGCCCAGGTATCATAATACTCCAGCATAGCCTTTTGAAACAACTCCTCGCCCAGATAATTCTGCAGGTAATATAAAGCCAAAGCAGCCTTATAATACACTATAGCAACATAATTGAAGGGGGTGTACTCAGCAGCCGACAGTTCGACAGGCTGATCCAGGTGCAGGCGGGCGGTAAAAAGAACCCAGAGGTGAAAATAGGCTCTATGGGAAAAATGCCCCAGGCTAAAGTATTCAGCCAGTAATGTGGAAGCAAGGGGGCCCAGCAGTTTCTTACCTGGGTATTTCTCTTCCAGGAATTTATTTTCGTAGAACTGTGCAAATCCTTCATCCAGCCATGGAAACGCCCGTTCATTGCTGGCCAGTGCCCCATAGAACCAGTTATGAGCGGTTTCGTGCACCAGCAATTGCTCCAGCAAGGCATCGGAGGAACCAGCATCAATCAGGGTCAGGGCCGGATATTCCATATTGGCCCCACCACTGTTTTCGATCATCGCAGCACTCATCGAAGGCCATGGGTAATTACCCAGCTCGGAGGAAAAATACATCAGCGCCTCATTGAGAATGGCTGTAGATTTGAGCCATTGCTGAGCATTCTTATAGAAAAAGGTCCAGGTATGAACCTGCTGGTTACCCCGGGGCAACTGGACCCGGCTCTTTGCCACATAGAAACGTTTGTCGGCCACCCAGGCAAAATCATGAACTCTGTTCTGACTCAGATGGATGGTTTTGAGAATGGTGTCGGAAGCAGGAAAATCGTGCCTGTCGGGCAGTCCCTCAATACCGGCAACACGCGTGGCCTGCGCCATCTCCATGAGCCGGATCATTTCGGGCCAGCTTCTGAGCTCGCCCGAGGAGGCTACCGTATAATTAGCAGGCAAGGTAAGATAAAGGTCAACATTGCCAAACTCTGAATAAAACTCAGCATCCGACATGTAGGGCATAGGATGCCACCCACGGGAGTCGTAAACAGCAGGCTTGGGATACCATTGGGTAGCGAAATAAGCCTGCCTGTGATGCCCTAAACGGCTGAAAACGGCATCCGGGAACATCACCCTGAAGGGGGACGTCCACCTGATGGAATCACCAGGCAGCAGAGGCTGTTCCGGATAAAGCACCGCAATATCCTTATGACGGTCATCATGATGCCATCTTACTGACTGCCCATTGACAGCAAATGCAAGGCTATCGATATATCCTCTCTGATCGGGGGTTGCAAAAAAAAGGGAGCCATCGCCCTTTTCCAGCAG
>JAWOCF010000182.1:0-30298 GCA_046483935.1 Bacteroidales bacterium
TTCTTTTGATAATTCCGATCCAGATAATGACAGCGATCATTATGCAGCCGGTACAGTTGTTAGACTTGAGGCATCAGCTGGCCGAAGACTCCCGGGCATTGCGACAGGTGATGGAGAACCTGATGAAGAGCAGCTTCAACCAGGAGGACCTGCTGCTTGAGATCCGGGAGGTGAATGTCAATGAGCCGCGGTTTACAGAGCTGATGCAGGAGCAACGCAAGATCCGGGAGGACCTGCAGATGGTGGAAGATTCACTGGTGGCCCTGAGCAAGAGGCAGATACAGATTGAAAGCTTTGTGACCCGTGAGATCGGTGAGGTAAATATGAATCTGGAAAAAGGCCTGGACGACCTGATTAACCGCAGGCGCTATCAGGCAGCCTCCCGCCAGCAGTTTGTTATGACCCACCTGAATAACCTGGCGCTGCTGCTCAACGAGAACCTGCAGAATATGCAGCAACAGATGGCCAATCAGCAGGGGATGGGAGAATCATCGCCCGACAGTGGGGCTCCTTCCGAACTGCCTGGGATGAATCAGATGCAACAGCAACTCAATCAGATGCTTGAACAGCTTCAACAGGGGCATCAACCTACGCCCGGCGAAAGCGGGCAGCCCATGTCGATGAGCGAGCAACTGGCACGCTTGGCGGCTGAGCAGGAAGCCATCCGCAACCATCTGAGGAAGATCACCGATGAGGTAAAAAAAGATGACCTGGAGAGCGGTGCTGACCTGGAGAAATTGCAGAATGAAATGGAACGTACAGAGCTGGATATCGTAAACAGTAACATCACCCGGCAAACACTCATGAGGCAGGAACGTATCATGACGCGGTTGCTGGAACATGAAAAGGCCCTGCTGGAAAGGGAGAAAGAAGAAAGCAGGGAAGCCACCACTGCAGAAAGATATGAATTAAGTAACCCTGAAGGATTTTTTGAGTATAATAGGAAAAGAAACCGTGAAATGGAACTGCTCAGAAGGCTCCCCCCGGAGCTTAGACCATACTACAAATCACTGGTAGAAAAGTATTTCCTTAACGTCGAATAACGCCGGCTATGGTAGATAAAGAGATGCACCTGCGTGTCAGGGCCAGCAGAAAAGAGATCCACAAGGTTGAATCCATGGTGGAGAAGATATGCGATGATTACAACGTGTTCCATTCTTACTTCGGGAACATTCTTTTTTCTGTATCGGAAGCTTTTGAGTTTGCGGTGACACAAAAGAATGATGAAAAGCAATTCATTGATATATTCTTTGAATCACGTCCTGATGGATTGGTATTTAAGGTATGGTTGGGTGATCATTTCCTGGAAATTGCCGCATTATGCCATCAGGATTTGGAGGAACAGATTGAAAATCAAGATCTTACCATTCAGGAGCGCAGCTTTATCATGATTCGCATGTTGTGCGATGAGATTCATTTCGACGCTCAGCAGGAACTGATGGAAATGGTGTTCTACATCAGCAGCATCAATCAACATCTCACGCGCGAGAGGATCAAACTGCTGGATGAGTATTTTTCAAAAATCAACGTTACCAAATCTGTCTAGTATTGGAATCTTTTTCTTCTATAGATTTTCACTTCGAGGAGGTGGAAGTACCTGGTTTTGATGAAGATGCCATTCGCGAATGGATAAACCGTACCATTATCTCCGAGGAACAGCAAACAGGAACCTTAAATTTTATCTTCTGTACAGACAGCTATTTGCTTGATCTGAATCAAAAGTATCTGGATCATAATACCCTCACCGACATTATCACCTTTGACTATACTGAGGAGCTGGAAGGCATTTCGGGCGACATCTTTATCAGTACAGAGCGGGTGCAGGAAAACGCCGCACAGATGAATGTGCCTTTCACCGAGGAATTGAACCGGGTGATCATTCATGGTGTTTTACACCTTTTAGGCTACCCTGATAAGACTGATTCTCAGAAAGCCAGGATGCGCAACAAAGAGAATTATTACTTAACTTTGCGGTCCTAAGATTTTTCTATAATGATGTTTAATCGGTACGATGTAATTGTTGTCGGTGCCGGCCATGCAGGATGTGAAGCCGCAGCAGCCGCTGCCCGGCTGGGATCCAGTGTGCTGCTGGTAACCATGAACCTGTCTGTGATTGCCCAGATGTCGTGTAATCCCGCCATGGGAGGCATTGCCAAAGGGCAGATAGTGCGCGAAATTGATGCCCTTGGCGGCTTCAGCGGAATCGTAACAGACCACACGATGGTTCAGTTCAGGATGCTAAACCGCAGCAAAGGTCCCGCCATGTGGAGCCCCAGGGCGCAAAGCGACCGGATGTTGTTTTCGCGTAAGTGGCAGGAAATCCTCGAGAGTATTCCCAACCTCCATTTCTGGCAGGATGCTGTGAATGAAATTGCCGTTCAGAACGGGAAGGCTGTTGGAGTGCGTACTACCTACGGGATAGAAATCCACGCGCAAAGTGTGATCATTACCAGCGGCACTTTTTTGGGCGGGAAGATTCACATAGGCCGGAAAAGCTTTTCGGGCGGCAGGCTGGGGGAGGCCCCTTCAGCTGGATTGACACAAAACCTGAATGAACTGGGGATACAGAGTGAGCGGTTGAAAACCGGAACCCCGGTTAGGGTTGATGGGCGGTCAATCGACTTTTCCAGAATGGTGGAGCAGAAAGGAGATCCCCAGCCCGGGAGGTTTTCTTTCACCGAAACGCCGGCGCTTAAACGCCAGCTCAGCTGTTACCTGACCTATACCAACGAAGAGGCCCATGATATATTAAGGGATGGATTTGATGATTCCCCCATGTTTTCAGGGCGTATCCAGGGAAGCGGACCCAGATACTGTCCCTCTATTGAAGATAAGATAGAGCGTTTTTCGGCCCGCGACAGGCATCAATTGTTTGTTGAGCCTGAAGGCTGGAACAGCATTGAATATTATGTGAACGGGTTCTCATCGAGTCTGCCCGAAGACATCCAGTATCTGGCATTAAAAAAGATTCAGGGCTTTGAGAATGCCCGTATTCTGAAGCCTGGATATGCCATCGAGTACGACTACTTTCCACCCACCCAGCTACAATATTCTCTTGAATCGAGGGTGGTGGAGAATCTTTATCTGGCCGGACAGGTGAATGGCACCACCGGATATGAGGAAGCAGCCAGCCAGGGATTGATGGCAGGAATTAATGCCCACCGGAAGATCCAGGGTGTGGAACCTTTTGTGCTGAAACGTTCGGAAGCCTATATCGGCGTTCTGATTGACGACCTTGTTACCAAAGGCACCAATGAGCCCTACCGGATGTTTACCTCAAGGGCGGAATTCCGCATCCTGCTTAGGCAGGACAATGCCGACCAGCGCCTTACCCCCAAAGGCTTTGAAGTTGGATTGATTGATGCCCAGCGCATGGAGCAGTTTAGTGCCAAAGAAAGCATGATCAACCAGACCAGGAATTTCCTTGAGAAGAACAGTGTGGAGCCCGAAGGCATCAACGCTTATCTTGCTTCGGCGGGCACTCCCGACGTAAAGCAAAAGACCAGGTTAGCCAATTTGTTGTTGCGGCCCCAGGTAACCCTGCCCGGATTGATTGATCACGATCCTGATCTGAGGGAATTTATTGAGAATTATGAGAATGCCGACTGGTATCAGGAGGCACTCGAATCGGTAGAGGTCAAGGTCAAGTATAGTGGATATCTTGAAAAAGAGAAAGAGCTTGCTGAGAAAATCAGCCGGCTGGAGGATATTGTCCTGCGCAAAGACCTCGATTATGGCAGCATGAAGGCCATCAGCCACGAGGGACGGGAGAAGCTAAACAGGATAAAGCCTGGCAATATCGGGCAGGCAAGCCGCATCAGCGGCATATCACCCTCCGATATTTCGGTGTTGCTGGTGCATCTTGGCCGTTAATGTTCCACGTGGAACAGATAAACCATCAATCAAGGATCACCTTAGGTTTCTTCATATGAATGTTCCACGTGGAACATTGGTTTTGTAAACCACATTAGTATAACATAAATATAAATATCAATTCAGAAACGTTTTTGTTTCACGTGGAACACTTTGCATAAGGAGTATTATGATGGGAGACGAGAGCCGGCACAACAAAGAAATGGAAACCCTTTCCGAATGCCCCTTATGTGGAGAGAGCACCCCTGGTGATCCTTTTATCGCCTGCAGGGATTATATGGTGTCAGGCGAGGTGTTTCAGATTGTCAGGTGCAGCACCTGCTCGCTGTTGTATACCAACCCCAGACCACTGCCTGATGAGCTTCACCGATATTACCAATCGGAAGAGTACATCTCTCACACCGAATCCACAAAGTCCTTAAGGGATAAGATCTACCACCGGGTGCGCCGTGAGATGCTTTCCAGAAAAGGCAAACTGCTGGATTTCCTGAAACCGGGAAAGAAACGCATCCTGGATGTAGGATGTGGCACCGGAGCCTTCCTTAAACACATGCAAGGTCTTGGAAATGAGGTATATGGCTATGAACCAGCCCTGCTTCCCCGTGAAAAAGCACGTCAGAAAGGAATCACGGTGATCGGAGAGGAGCAACAGCTCGATCAGCTGAAGAATCTTGATGTAATTACCTTATGGCATGTGCTGGAACACATGCCTGATTTTAAGCAAAAGCTCAATCAGCTGAAGAAAATGCTTTCCCCGGAAGGATACCTGGTCATTGCGGTTCCTTTATGGAAAAGTTTTGATGCAGCCTTTTATGAAGAATACTGGGCTGCTTATGACGTGCCCCGCCATTTGTTTCACTTCGATCAGCAAACCCTGATCAGGGCATGCCAGGAGGCCGGACTTCATCTGCAGCAAACCAATGCCCTCCCATTTGATGGGTACTACGTGTCGTTGTTAAGCGAGCAATACAGGAAGAATCCTCTGGGAATGATTCGTGCCATAATTATTGGCACCTGGTCGGGCTTGCTGGCAATGGCAGGGAGGCGGCCATGGTCCAGCCAGATCTTTGTATTCAGGAATTAGAGCATGGCGCGCGCCTGCAAAAAATTGTGGAATGCAATTTGCAGTGGGGACCTTCAGGAATCATTTAAGGGTTTCCGGAAGGGTAGGGGGCATCTCATGACATGACTCCATCCGAAAAACATAAAAAAGGTTTATATTAGCCCGTTAATCGCCGGATCGGCTTTCCGGAAAATTCATTTATCAATGATCGGAAAAATCCATACAAACTACCTGAAGAGGATTCTGCTGGTAGTGGGTGCCTTGTTGCTTTCCAGTGGGTTCTTTGCCCTTCAGCATACCAGGCTGGATGTAGAGGATGAGAGTGCCGGATTTCAGAAAGCCTTTTTAAAGAGAGATCTCCTGGTACAGGAAGCCCTGGAGGATTTCGTGGCTCAATACCAACAGCGTGAAGATAGCCTGATGCTCGAGTCGGGCAGCCTGGATCACCTTGAAGAACAATATGAGCGCGATGGGTTGGTATACCTTCGGTACAATCTGTTGGGCGAACCGGTATTCTGGTCGCACAATGCTGTTCCCTTCGATCAGGAACAGTTTTCCGATGCGCTGTCGGGAACCATCCGGCTGCAAAACGGATGGTATTATTTCCGTAAAAAGCAAACCAAAGAAGGCGTGTTCTATGTCTTCGCACTGATCAGGCACAATTTTAAATATCAGAACAGGTTTCTGGTTAATGATTTCCATTCCGACTTTCCGGTTCCCGATCATGTTTTTTCAATTGTTGACAAACAGCAACAAGGCATTCCCATTTTTGATACCGATGGCAAGTACGCTTTGTCGCTGCAGCTGCGCCGTGAGACGGCCCTGGAGCAGAACATTTTTACCATGTGGCTGTTGTCGGTAACCTTTGGGGTGCTGGCTTTCCTGATATTTATCTTCGTATCGTTCAGGTATTTCTCCCGCTTGTTCAGGCTGGGCTATCATAAATGGGCCATCTTCGGATTTATCGGAGTGACTGTGGGTTTCCGGGCAATTCTTTTTGTTTTTGACCTTCCCGAAGTATTCCAGAATGGTAAGCTATTCTCTCCTGCATTATATGCTTCATCTGATGTGTTGCCCTCGTTGGGTGATTTATTCCTTAATGTATTGATATTCAGTGTTATATCGTACTTCTTGTTTCACCATCTGAAGAATATCGTGCTGAAGACCCCCAGGCGTTTGTGGACCAGGCGATTGCTGGCTACCGGCCTGTTCGGCATGATTTACCTGATCTGCGAACTGGCCGTTTACCTGATCAAGGGATTGGTGATCAATTCGCACCTGAACCTGAACATCAACTTCATCTTTAATATCGACGTCTATTCGCTGGTCGGTTTTTTGATTATCGGATGCATTTTCTTTTCATTCTTCTTTCTGAGTATCGTGATATGCCGGTTTATTGAAAGCATCCTTGGCAAACGTTCCCGGTTCTGGGCCCTGTTTTTTATCTCACTGGTATTGTTTGCATCAGTGCAATGGATTGTCTTCCAGCCCAATGTGCTTCAGTGGATGCTTTTTGTGGCCGCCATCATTGTTTATGAAATGGAACGCAAGAGCCCCGTGAGTGTCCCGGGTTTCACCTCCCTGGTATCGGCCCTCTTTCTGTTCAGCCTGATCTCTACCTTTGCCATCTACCGGTATAATTCTGAAAAAGAGCATGAACGGCGCAAGAGTTTTGCCATCCGGATGGCTTCCGAGCAGGACCCGGTGGCTGAATTCCTTTTTCAGGAAATCCAGGAAGCCTTGTTTAATGACAACCAGTTAAAGAACCTGGTATGGCGCGATCCTTTTGATGAACCCGCCGTATACCAATACCTGCAACATCATTATTTTTATGATTTCTGGAATAAGTACGACATGCAGATCACTATCTGTATGCCCGGTGAGGTGCGGCTGATCCTGCCCCAGAACATTGAAATGGAATGCAACTGGTTTTTTGAAGATTATATCAACAACTATGGCAAGCCAACCATCAGCGATGAGTTGATTTACCTGGACAATAATACCGGACGCAACAGCTACATCACCAAAATCCCTGTCGTTGTCGGGGAAAACCAGAGTGAACAGGCAGTGTATAACATATACATTGAGTTTGATTCAAAATCCATTCCCCGCGACATGGGCTTTCCTGAACTGCTGATTGATCAGCAGGTAGACATGGATCCAGAACTGATCAACTACTCCTATGCTGTTTACAAGAACGGAAGCCTGATCAACAAATACGGGCCCCACAATTACAGCATCAGCATTGATCCTTACGGAGATTTCGACCAGGAATTTGAAACCTTTGTTTTTGATGATTATCACCACCTGATGTTCCGGAAGAACGAGGAGTTACAGATCATCATCAGCCGCCCGGAGGAAGCTTTCCTGGAAAAGATTGCTCCCTTCTCCTATCTTTTTGTACTGTTTTTTGCCCTGGTGGTGGTGTTCTGGCTGCTGACCTCGCAGCAACAGGTGAAGGGCATCTTCAGGATGAATTTCAAGCGCAGGGTTCAATTCTCCATGATCGGCATCGTGATTGCGGCCACCATCACCATTGGCGGGGCCTCTACCTTGTTCATCTACAATATCTATCAGAACAAGAATGTATCCTTCATCAGCGAGAAATCACACAGCGTGCTGGTGGAAATGGAGCTGCTGCTTTCTGATCAGGAAGTGCTGGACGAAAACTGGAATTACTATTTGTCGGATATGCTACTGAATTTCTCCAATATCTTCTTTACCGACATCAACATTTATGATCCTGATGGCATTCTGCTGGCCTCCAGCCGGCCCAAGGTGTTTGAAGAGGGGCTGATCAGCACCTACATGAACCCTTTGGCCCTGGGGCGGTTGCGCAATCTTCAGAAAAGCCAGCACATCCATTCGGAGAGCATCGGCAACCTGGAGTACCTCTCGGCCTATATGCCCCTGCGCAACAACCAGAACAACCTGCTGGCCTATATCAACCTTCCTTATTTTGCCAAACAGAGCGAGCTGCGCAACGAGGTGTCCTACTTCCTGGTGGCCTTTATTAATATCTACCTGTTGCTGATGGTCGGGGCCATTTTGCTGGCGCTGTTTATTTCTAATTATGTAACCAGTCCGTTGGTGCTGATCCGTGACAATATGGCCAGGGTGCAGCTGGGGCGTACCAACAGAAAGATTGAATGGAACCGCGAGGATGAGATCGGCAGCCTGATTAACGAGTACAACCGGATGATTGATGAGCTGGCGATCAGTGCAGACCTGCTGGCCCGCAGCGAGCGCGAGTCGGCATGGCGCGAGATGGCCAAGCAGGTGGCCCACGAAATCAAAAACCCGTTGACCCCCATGCGGCTCAGTGTCCAGTACCTGGCCAAAGCCTGGAAAGAAAACGATCCTGAATGGGAGGAGCGGCTGACCCGCTTTTCAAAAACCATGGTAGAGCAGATTGATAATCTGACCGTGATCGCAGAAGCCTTTTCCGATTTTGCCAAGATGCCCGCAGGAAGCCATAATAAGGTTGATTTGCGCGTCTTTATTCCGGAGGTACTGGATCTATACAAAGACTTCGAAAAGCTTGAAATCACCCTCCATATGGAGCCACAGGGGCATCCTTTATGGATCTTCGCCGACCGCAATCAGTTGCTGCGGGTGTTCAACAACCTGATCAAAAACTCCATCCAGGCATACGGCAAGGATGAGGTGGCACAGATCAGCATTGCCTGCCGGGCCGAAGGCGCCTGGATTATTACCGAGGTGATTGATTACGGGCGGGGCATTCCCGAGGAGCAGAAAGCCCGGATCTTCAATCCTTACTTCACCACCAAAACCGGGGGCATGGGCCTGGGCCTGAACATGGTGAAGAATATCATTGAGAGCTTCAACGGGAAGGTAACCTTTCATTCGCAGCCAGGGAAAGGAACCACCTTTACCCTGATTATTCCCCGTTATGATCCCCCTGAGCAGGACCTAGACCTGCCGGCATAAAAGCAAACGCCCCGCAAGGATGTTTCCTTGCGGGGCGCAGCATTTTATCAGGTACGGGCAGCTTTTTCAGCCCCCTTTCAGTGCATCCTATTTGTACTCGCGGGGTTCAGTTTCTCCCTTGGTCACCATCAGTCCGTTCATCGCCAGGGAGCGCATTTCATCCTCGCCCGGGTAAACATACACAGGGCCCACGTGACTCACCCTTCCAATGATGTAATCAACAAAGGGTTTCCCATAGGCAATCCCACCGGTGAGCAGAATGGCATCTACCTCGCCTTTCAGCACGGTACCCATGGCCCCGATTTCTTTGGCTACCTGGTAAGCCATGGCATCATGCAGAAGGCGTGCCGTTTCATCGCCTGCCTGTCCTCTTTTTTCTACTTCGTAGGCATCGTTGGTACCCAGATAGGCGGCGTAACCGCCGTTGCCGGTGATCATCCTGCGTACTTCCTCGCGGGTATACTGTCCGCTGTAGCAAAGATCCACCAGGGCGCCTGCCGGCAGGGTGCCGCTACGCTCGGGCGAAAACGGGCCTTCCCCGTCAAGGGCCTGGTTCACATCAATGACTCTTCCCTTGCAATGGGCCCCCACACTGATGCCTCCGCCCAGATGCGCCACGATCAGGTTCAGGTCTTCATACTTGCGGGTCACCGATTTGGCATGCTGACGGGCAATGGCCTTCTGGTTGAGGGCATGAAAAATGGAAATTCTTTCGAAATGCGGATGCCCCGAAATACGGGCAATATCATCCAGCTCATCAACCACCACCGGATCGGCAATATAGGCTTTGGCATTGGGGATGGTTTTGGCAATGTTGTTGGCGATCAGTCCGCCCAGGTTGCTGGCATGCTGGCCCAGCACCCCGACTTTCAGGTCGTTGATCAGGGCTTCATTTACTTCATAAACGCCTGAAGGGATCGGTTTTACCAGGCCGCCGCGGCCCACGATCACCGAGATGCTTTTCACGTTGATGGAGGCATTTTCCAGCTCCTTCAGCACAATGTCTCTGCGGAATTCATACTGATCGGTGATGCTGTCAAAATGTGCCAGTTCTTCACGCGAATGCTTGATGTTTTTTAGAAATACTTCGCGGGTATTTTTAAATACCGCGATCTTGGTAGAGGTGGAGCCTGGGTTAATGGCCAATATAAATTCTTCTTCCATAAAGTATAGTGGGTTAAAAAGGTTTCATCATTAATGAACAGCAGCAGCCAGGGCAATGCTGTTCAGCTTGGTCTGGTCGGAATCAGCCCGCGAGGTGAGGACAATAGGGGCGGAAGCTCCCAGTATTACTGCGGCAGCCTGTGCTTTGGCAAAATAGACCAACGCTTTGTAAAGCACATTGGCCACCTCGATGGTATCAACGATCAGCAGGTCGGCATCGCCCGCTACCGGGCTTACAATGCCTTTATGCCGGGCACTGGCAGCATTGATGGCATTGTCGAAGGCCAGGGGCCCATCGATAATGCAGTTTTTGATCTGACCCCGCTCACACATCTTCGAGAGGATGCTCCCATCGATGGTAGAAGGCATGTCGGGGTTCACGGTTTCCACTGCGCTCAACACAGCCACCTTGGGTTTGTTGATCCCCAACAGGTTGAAATAGCTTACGGCATTGCGTATCAGTGAAGCTTTCCCCTTCAGGTCGGGGGCTATATTCATGGCAGCATCGGTAAGACCCAGGATCTTATGGTATCCGGGAAGCTCAAAAATGGCCAGGTGTGAGATCAGCTCTCCGGTGCGTAAACCATGTTCTTTATGTAGTATAGCCCGCAACAGGTTGGCCGTGGGGATATTGCCCTTCATCAGAATGTCAGCCTGTTGTCGTGCCACCATTTTCACTGAATGGGCCGCGGCCTGATCATTATCGGGATGGTCGATCAGCTGAAACCTGCTGATATCAAAATTATTTTCCCGGGCCAGCAGTTCTATTTTCTTTAAATCACCCACCAGGGTGACTTCAATCAGCTCCTGCTGATAGGCGTTGACCACCGCCTCCAGGGCATTTTTATCATGTGCAGCAGCCAGCACCAGCCGTTTTTTGGGATGGCTGCGGGCCATATCAAACAATTGGGAAAGGTTTTTTAACATGTAATTCCGGGAATAAATATTATAATAGAATGGTTGTTATTTCAACATTGAACCTGCTGTTTTTCAAAACAATGTTCAGATATAGTATTCGGGTCGCAGGTACTTGCTGCAGCCACTTTTTATCCTTTTTACGTTTTAAAAAATGTGCCGGGAAAAAATATGTTCAAAATTAGTAAAATTCTTCCGATTTTCAGGGGTCAGATCCTTTATTCCAGCGCTAAATACAAAAAAAAGAGGCTGTTAACCTCTTTTTTTTGTTGATAAGTTATTTTGCTCAGGCAATTTCAATTTGCTTCACAGGCGGCTTTTCCTCTTTCTTCATGGGAATGGTAATACTTAGCACCCCATTTTGATAGCTGGCTTTGATGTTTTCGCCGTCGGTCTGTTTGGGCAGTGAAAAGGACCGGGAGAAAGGCTCCAGATGGAACTCTTTAAGAGTAAAGCGCTCCTGTTGCTCCTTCTGTTCTTCCTTTTCCTCCAGTGAAACCGACAATACCCGGTTGTCAACCTGTAATTTGAAATCTTCTTTTTTTCTGCCCGGAGCAGCCAGTTCAATCACAAAGGCATCCTCTTTTTCCAGGATATTGGTGGCCGGAAGCATCCGGTAGTTTCTTTGAGTGCCGGAATTCATTTCACGGGCCATCATTTTGTCCAGCATATCATATGCCGGGAGATTTTTCCATCTTACTATGGTCATTTTTTGATCCTCCATTTTAATTTGTAATGATTTTCTTTTTGGATGACCTTATTGCAAATCCTGTTCCCCGGCAAAAAGCAAGGCCTTTATATGCCATTATGGCGCATTTTGGCTGGTGGACCTTGTTTTTAAGGACAAAATGGCCGTTTTGGGCACCACTGATTATGTTTCATTAAATACAACTTTTAACCATCCTTGATTGTTGGTTTAAGAAAAGAAGGAAAGTACCTTTACCCAATTATTCACATTGGTCATTCATGGACATCCAGCAAAAGAAGATTCTGAAGTTTTTCCATTTCCGCCGCATCCTGATCCCGGTGATTCTGGGGCTGGGGGTGGCAACCTTCCTGCTGGTGCGTGGTTTTGACCGGGAGGCTTTCCAGGCCGTCAACTGGACCAGCAGCTCTTACTTCTATATCTTTCTGTCGGTATTGCTGATGGCAGTACGCGATGTGGCCTACATGTACCGGCTGCGGATTCTCACCGACGGGCAGATCTCCTGGCGACACAGCTTCGATGTGATCATGCTGTGGGAATTTGCCTCGGCCGTCACCCCTTCTATCATCGGAGGTTCGGCCATTGCCCTGTATATCGTGAACCGCGAAGGAGTCAGCATGGGACGGACCACCGCCATTGTGATGGTGACGGCCTTTCTGGATGAGTTGTTCTATATTCTGATGGTCCCCACCATCATCATCCTGGTGGGCACACAAAGTCTTTTCAGCACCGGCGGTGATTATGTACTGATGAACACCCGCTTTGGCACCCAGGGCATTTTTTTCCTGGGGTACCTCTTTATCCTGGTGCTGACCACGGTGATCATTTATGGGGTATTTTTCAATCCCAGGGGTTTTAAATGGATTCTGCTGCATCTTTTCCGGATTCCTTTTCTTCGCAAGTGGCGCACCCGGGCAGCAGAAACCGGCAATGAGATCATCATCACCTCATCGGAAATGAAAGGAAAACCCTTCAGTTTCTGGTTCAAGGCTTTTGCGGGAACCTTCTTCTCATGGACCGCCCGCTTCTGGGTGGTGAACACCCTGATCCTGGCGTTTGTGGCTGTCGACAATCACCTGCTGATCTATGGCCGCCAGCTGGTCATGTGGGTCATCCTGCTGATCAGCCCCACCCCCGGAGGCAGCGGGGTGGCAGAATTTGTCTTCAGCGGGTTCCTCGGTGAGTTCATTCCACAGGGGTTGACGCCCGCCCTGGGATTGTTGTGGCGCACTGTAAGTTATTATCCATATCTGTTTATCGGGGCCATCATCCTGCCCCAGTGGCTCAAAAGGGTGTATGCCCCTAAAAAGGAAAAAGAACAACCTCGCGGTGAACCGGAAAACATTAAACCCGTGTAGGCCGCGCCAAAAATGATCAAAGGAAGGCCGATGACCCGGTTTTTTTCTTTTTTTTTGATAATAAAACAAAATGATTACCTTTATTCTGTCTTTTTTTGAAGCATACCATCCTGCCCTTTGCGGCGGGTAATTTCAGAATCAACAACCATAAATTTAATAATTATTTAGCCGCTCCTTTCCTTTTCTACATGTGCTTAAGGTTATTGTCCGGTAACCTTCCGACATTTCTTGTGATAAAAAAGGAATCATGACCCGGAGCGGAATTCTTGACTCTGCTATGAAAAAATTTCTGAACACCATGATAACCGGAACTGGTAGCTATGTTCCGCAACAGGTAATAAAAAACGAAGAATTTGTAGGACAAGCTTTTTATGAGAAAGATGGCCAGCGGATTGAAAGTCCGGGTCAGGATATTGTACAAAAGTTTGAAGACATTACCGGCATTTATGAGCGGCGCTGGATGAATCCCCGGCAGGTTACTTCCGACATGGCGGTTGAAGCAGCTCGCTTAGCCATTGAGGATGCGGGAATAGACCCCGAAACCCTCGATCAGATTATCCTGGCTCACAACTTCGGGGAAGTTATTCACGGCACCATCCAGTCGGACGCGGTGCCTTGCCTGGCATCAAGAGTGAAAAGCAGGCTGGGGATCAAGAACCCTTCCTGTGTGGCTTATGACTTGTTGTTTGGTTGCCCGGGCTGGATCCAGGGAGTGATCCATGCCGATGCCTTTTTCAAGGCCGGCGTGGCACGACGCATCCTGGTGATTGGCGCGGAAGCCCTCTCCAGAGTGGTTGACGTTTACGACCGCGACACCATGATCTTCAGCGACGGCGCCGGAGCTACCGTGCTGGAAGCCGTGGAAAGTGATGAGAAAAAAGGACTGCTGGCCTCGGCGGCCGCCTCCGATACCGTGGATGAAGTGTCTTATCTGTATATGGGCCCCAGCAATGCACCCGATGCAGATCCTAAGGTGCGCTATATCAAAATGCTGGGCCGCAAGATCTACGAGTATTCCCTGATAAAAGTGCCTGCTGCCATGAAAATAGCCCTCGAAAAGGCGGAGATACCTGTCGATCAGGTGAAGAAAATTTTGCTGCACCAGGCCAATGAAAAAATGGATGCAGCCATCGTGCAACGTTTTTACAGGCAGTTTGGCATCCGCAACCCCGGCGATGATAAAATGCCCATGAACATTAAGGAGCTGGGCAACAGCTCGGTAGCCACTGTTCCAACCCTGTACGATATGGTGCTGAAAGGCAACCTGGAAAACCACCAGATCGCCCCGGGCGACGTGCTGATATTTGCTTCCGTGGGCGCCGGCATGAACCTCAATGCCTTTGTGTACAGGCAATAAAAACCCTGATTAGCAGATTAGTAGATTAGCAGATGAGCAGATTAGCAGATGAGCAAATTAGGAGATTCGCGGATTAAGAGGTTTAGTTCAGGATTCTTTATTTGAGGGTTGGTTGAGTAATATATTATCAGACAATTGATTTGTCAATAATTGAAAATCTACATTATAAGGGCTTAAGGCAAAGGCATGATCATATAGTTGTGGATTTTCTTTTGAGGGTGCCGATGATGCAATTCAGAAGTTTACCTATGCTGCTGGCTTGAAGAAGTAAGTTATCAGGGTTGGGGTAATGTTCCGATTTTTCACACAGCTGAAGCCAGTAAATGGTTTCGTCAGTTTCCTTAGCAGCAATTTTTAATTTATGGATAAAATCCGCAGGACTTTCGGCATTCTGTGCCTCTCTCACGTTTGCACCGATCGAAATTCCAGCTTTTAACAACTGCCGGGCCAACACATACTTCTTCCTGGATTCCAGCGTTTCACATAGTTGATAATTCCCAGGGCAAATTCAAAGCTCAATTCCAACACCTCATTTCTCTTTTCCATGGCTAAAATTTCAATATATTTACAAATCTATAACTTATCACAAATATCATTCATTATATTATAAAAATTTTATATAATTGTTTTTTATCATCCGCAAATCTGCTCATCCGCTAATCCGCTAATCCCTTCAAATTCTTCTTCCCAACAAAGTGGTACCATCTTTTGGGTTGAACCAATGTTGAACCAATGTTAAACCAATGTTGAACCAATGTTGAACCAATAGCCATTGGTTGAACAATGAATGAACATTGGATGAGCAATGAACAAACAATGAACCAATCCCATCCCTGATCAGGACCTGAGAAGGTGCTGCAGGTTATTAGCACTTAGCTGTTGGCAAAAAAAGGTTGGGGTTGGGCAGATGATGCAGAATGATTTTTTTATCTGCTCATCTGCTCATCCTCAAATCTGCTAATCTTTTTGCTCCAGGATGTCTTGTTCCAGCTCATTCATGAACTGGCGCAGATCGTCTGATACGGGCAGGATGTTGGAAGGGAAGAGTGTGTCAATACGATGCAAAGCCTGCAGGGCCAGGTCCCATTGTTGCTGATCGTAATAATGGTGGCACAGGTTAAGCAGCACGATATGGTGGTTGAACATCACCCCGCTGACCCTCGGGAAGTCGTGAGTGGCCAGGGTATGGAAATCCTTGAAATGCTGGTCATTGAAATAGAAACCGTGGGTGGCTTCAGCATCCATAGCCAGCTGATGTTGTTCGGTATTGAAGGGCAGCAGCTGTACAATCGGGCCCACCTGCCTGCGATACTCCTCTACCGGAAGGCTGGTGACCATGCCCATTGACAGGAACACGGGCCGTTGCCACTGGTTTTGTTCCACGATGTCAAGAAAGGCAGCCATGCCCGGGCTCAGGAAGGTTGCCCGCGAAGGGCTGATCAGGTCGGGCTCGATCAGCCATTGCAAAGTATCTTCGGAGGCATCTACCTGGTATTTGCTGTTGAGCTGGCCTGGTATGGGAATGCTGATCTCTTTAGGTCGCCACTTATAATTGCGCAAAGCACCCAGCTGTTCATCGGTCCACGAAAGGGGCACCGGACGGTTCAGGCCCGGCAACCCGTCGCGGTAAATTTTCAGGTGCCAGGGCCGCTGCAGCAGGGCCAGGGTTACCACGCTCACATCTGTGCGGTACCCTTCAATGGCCTGCAGCCAGGTAATGGCGTTGTGATACAGGTCGCCATTGATAAACAAAATGGCATCAGGGGGGCAGGCACGCAGTTGATTGCGGCCTTCTTCAATCATCCAGGGGGGCAGCCCCCCTTTGTCGTAAGCCTTTTGATATTCTTCCTCAAACCGTTTTCTGTTTCCTTGTTTCAGATATTCCCAGGCACGCGAAGCGTGTTCTACTCCCAGGAAATAACGTGCATTGCCCATCGAGGGATCCAGCTCCAGCGCCTTTTCCAGATTGGATATGACCTGTTGCTGCGACCATTCCATGCCCTGTTGTGCAAAGGGTCGGCTGTCGTATACCAGGTAGTGCGAGAAATAGCCGAGATAATACCATACTTCAGCGTCATCAGGGTCTTGCTCCCTGGCCTGGTGCAGCCATTGCAGGGCCAGAGGATAATCTGCTGCCTGAAAGGCTTCCTGTGCCTTTTCTTTTGCCGGTTGCTGCCCCCTGCATACCCAGGCAGCTGAGAAGATGACCAGAAACAGAAGAGATTTTTGCATCAATCAGAATTTATTGAACAACAGAAGGATACAAATTTAATTTTTTTGCAAAAGAACTTATAGTATTTATGGCAACTTATAATATTAATACTTATTTTTATAAAAAATTAAAATAAACCAAAACAAACTTACTATGAAAAAAGTAGTATTATTGTTTAAAGTAATGATGATTGTTATGATGTCTTTTTCCGGATTTGCACAAGATCCTCCTCCACTGATTGACCGGGATGTCTTTTTTGATGATCCGGAAATTTCGGGGGCACAGCTGTCACCCGATGGCAACTTTGTTTCTTTTCTGAGGCCATTGGACGATACGCGCAACATTTGGGTAAAGCCCCAACAGGCAGCTTTTGAAGATGCCATCCCGGTAACCAATGTTACCACACGCCCCATCATGGGCTATTTCTGGTCGCGCGATGGACGTTACCTTCTTTATGTGATGGATGACGGGGGAGATGAAAATTTTAATATCTATGCAGTGAATCCTGCGGATGCAACAGAAGACAAGATCCCGGAGGCACGAAACATTACCAACATGGAAGGGGTGCGGGCCCAGATCTTCCATGTTTCGCGCCAGAATCCCGATCTGATGTTCGTGGGGCTGAACCAACGTGATCCTGCCTGGCATGACCTCTACCGGCTGACCATCTCTTCGGGGGAGCTGGAAATGGTGCGTCAGAATGATAACCGGTATACCGGGTGGATCTTTGACCATGAGGATAACCTGCGGCTGGCAATGCGTACCTCACCCGATGGGACTTCCGAGCTGTTGCGCCTGGACCCTGAAGGAAAAGAAACCGTGCTGTATGAATGGGGGGTGCTGGATACGGCTTATCCTATCGCGTTCAAGGCCGACAACCAGCACCTGTACTTCGTGTCGAACGTGGGTGATGATGTAAACCTGACCCAGCTGTATCTCATGGATGTTGAAACCGGCAATATGGAATTTGAAGAGCGGGATCCGGAGGGAGAGGCCGATTTCGGCTCCCTGTACATGTCTGACAAGACGCATGAAGTGCTTTACACCTCCTATACCGGTGATTATATCAGGCGGTACTTCAGGGATGAGGAGTTTGAAGAGCATTACCAGGGCATTAAAAACAAGATAGGTGGCAACCAGGCGGTGGGCCTCTTCGGACCTACCCGTGAGGAGGATTTGTGGCTGGTAAGCAGCTGGTCGGACAGGAATCCGGGCACCGTATATCTATACGACATGGAAAACCGGGAACTCAACCAGCTGTATGAGACCCGCCCGGAGCTTGATCCTGAGCATTTATCGCCCATGACCAGCATTCGCTATCCTTCTTCCGACGGGGTGGAGATACAAGCCTATCTTACCCTGCCTGCCGGCTACGACCAGCAGAACCTGCCCCTGGTGGTGCACCCCCATGGGGGGCCATGGGCCCGCGACACCTGGGGCTACCGCACCTTTGTGCAGTTTATGGCCAACAGGGGCTATGCAGTGTTGCAACCCAATTTCCGGGGCTCTACGGGCTTTGGGAAAGAGCTGCTCAATGCCGGTAACAATGAGTGGGGCCAGCTGATGCAGGATGACATTACCTGGGGCGTGAAATACCTGATTGATCAGGGCATCGTGGATCCTGAGCGGGTAGCCATCTACGGGGGCTCCTACGGAGGATATGCTACCCTGGCAGGGCTGGCTTTTACGCCTGAGGTGTATGCTGCGGGCGTCTCATTTGTAGGTCCCAGCAACCTGATCACCCTGCTGAACTCCATTCCTCCATACTGGGAGGCCGGACGCATTACCATGTATAGCCGCATGGGCGATCCAAACACCGCCGAAGGCAAGGAGCAGCTGCAACGTCAGTCGCCCCTGAATGCAGCCGATCAGATACAGGCTCCTCTGATGGTGGTGCAGGGAGAGAATGACCCCCGGGTGAATGTCGCTGAATCAGAACAGATTGTAATCGCTTTGCGCGAACGGGGCTATCCGGTTGAATATCTTAATGCTCCTGATGAAGGACACGGGTTTGCACGGCCCCTGAATATGATGGCCTTTGTGGCTGCCATGGAGAAATTCCTGGCTGAGCATATCGGGGGACGTTATCAACAGTCCATGTCGGAAGAGGTGAAGAGCCGTCTGGAGGAGATCACTGTCGATGTGAGCACTGTGGAGCAGCCTGAGTAAAGCATCCTTTCATAAAAAAACAAGTAGCGGCAGGGCCCCTTCCTGCCGCTATTTTCGTTCCTTTTGAGCAGGCCCTGAAAGGATAACAAAACTTTGCTTAATTTTGCCATCCCATTGAACCACTGCAAATGGCAGTTGTTTTTTTTAGAGAACTACTGAAAAACAATGCCATCCGCTACCCGCTTTAAATCAAAACAGAAGGTATGAAAATTCTGATCCGCAACATTAAAGAACTGATTCAGACCGAACAGCAACCCCGGCCTAAAGTCAGCGGGGCCGATATGAGTCAATTGAACACCATCACCAATGCTTTTTTGTTTATTGATGAAGGGGTTATCAAAGGTTTTGGGTCCATGAAGGATTTCAATCTGAGCGAGTTTCTGAAATATGTCGATCATCCTGACATCCGCGAGATCGATGCTACCGGAAAGATGGTGTTCCCTGCTTTTTGCGACTCACACACCCATCTGGTGTATGCCGGAAGCCGCGAAATAGAGTATATTGACAAGATCAGGGGACTGAGCTATGAGGAGATTGCCAAAAGAGGCGGCGGGATCCTGAATTCTGCCACCCGCCTGCAGCAGGCCAGCGAGCTGGAGCTGATTGAGCAGGCCTTGCTGCGCCTGGAAGAGATCATGAGCCTGGGTACCGGTGCCGTGGAAATAAAGAGTGGCTACGGGCTGACCACCGAAAGTGAATTGAAGATGCTGCGGGTAATCCGTAAGCTGAAAGATCTGAGCCCATTAACCATTAAAGCTACTTTCCTGGGCGCCCATGCCGTCCCTGCCGAATATAAAGGAAAGCAGGGTGATTATGTGAACCTGATCATCAATGAGATGATCCCTGCGGTGGCAGGAGAGGGGCTGGCCGATTTTATCGATGTGTTCTGCGACCGGGGCTTCTTTACCCCTGAGGAAACCGAACGCATCCTGATGGCTGGCATGAAGCATGGCCTGCAGCCCAAGCTGCATGCCAACGAGCTGGATTTCTCGGGCGGCATCCAGGCAGGGGTTAAATATAATGCCCTGTCGGTTGACCATCTGGAGTTTACCGGCGAAGAAGAGATTAAGGCACTGCTGGAAAGCGATACCATGCCTGCCTTGTTGCCCGGGGCCGCTTTTTTCCTGGGCATGGAATATCCTCCCGCCCGCAAAATGATTGATGCAGGCTTGCCGGTGGCCCTGGCCAGTGACTTTAACCCAGGGTCTTCGCCCTCGGGAAACATGCAGCTGATCATGTCGCTGGGGGCCATCAAGCTGAAGATGCTGCCCGAAGAGATTATTCATGCCGTTACCCTCAATGGAGCCTACGCCATGGGCGTAGAGGAAGAGCTGGGATCTATCGCTGTGGGGAAAAAAGCCAACCTGTTCATTACCAAACGCATCCCTACCTATTCTTTTATGCCGTATGCCTACGGAAGCAACAAGGTGGAAACCGTGATCATCAACGGCGTAGTTCATTAAACATTTACCCGGAATAAAAACCTATATTTTTGAAAAATACCAACAATACTTTAATAGCCAAAACCATTACCGGCCTGGAAGAACTGCTGGCCGACGAGCTGAAAGCGCTGGGCGCCCAGGAAGTGCAACCCCTGAAAAGAGCAGTCTCTTTCCAGGGAGATACCCGTTTGATGTATGCTGCCAACCTTCATTGCCGCACGGCCATCAGCATCCTGAAAGAGGTGGCACGATTTACCTTCAACAGCCGGGAAGAATATTATGATAACCTGCGGGCGGTGCTGTGGGACGAGCTGTTCACGGTCGACAAAAGCATTTCTATCAATGCCATAGCACACCGCTCGGAGATTTTCAATAACACCCTGTTTCTGGCGCAACATTCAAAGGATGCCATTGTCGACTACTTTCGCGACAAGTACCAGGAACGGCCTTCGGTTGATATCGGCAATGCCCACATCCGCATCAGCATTTATGTGAACGCCGATGAGTGTATCGTGTCATTGGACAGCAGCGGCGACCCTTTGTTCAAAAGAGGATACCGCAAGGCTACCGGAGCCGCTCCTATCAATGAGGTGCTGGCTGCCGGCCTGATCATGCTTTCGGGATGGGATAAACAATCTACTTTGGTGGACCCCATGTGCGGAAGTGGTACTTTTTCAATTGAAGCGGCCATGATGGCCCTGGATATTGCGCCATCGCTGAACCGCAAGAGCTTCAGCTTCCTGTTCTGGAACGATTTCCAGCCTGAATTGTGGAAAACCCTGGTGGATGAGGCCCGCACTAAAGTGCGTAACCGGATGAATACCACCATTATTGCCTCCGACCTCAACGGACAGACCCTGGATATTGCCAGGCAAAATATCATGGAAGCCGGGCTGATGGGCCAGATCAGGGTACAGCGCAACGACTTCTTTACTTTTCAACCTCCTGCCCAGACCGGATGGGCGCTGTTTAATCCTCCTTATGGAGAGCGGATGAAAAGAAACAACCTGTCGGAGTTTTACCGGGATATGGGTAATGTGCTCAAAAAAAATTATGCAGGCTACCGGGCTGGTTTTATTACTTCCGATCTGGATGCCATGAAGTATATCGGGCTGAAACCCTCCTCAAAAACCCAGGTGTTTAATGGGCCCCTGGATTGCCGGTTCCTGGTGTTCGACCTGTTCACCGGAACTCATAAAGATCATGTAATCAGAACCAGACCCAAAAGACCCCGGTTGGAATTATAACCAGCTGGTGCCTTGCTGCTGCAATTTTTTTTTACCTTTGTATTGAATTATATATATTGGGGTAGTTTGTCCTTTTGGGACACCTTGTTCAGACATTTAAAAATATTTATAGAATGAAAAAAAGAGTATTAGTAGCTACCGGGGGAGGTGACTGTCCCGGGCTAAATGCAGTAATCAGAGCCATTGTGCTGAGGGCTTCCCGTGAAAAGGACTGGGAAGTGATTGGCAGTATCAATGCTTTTGATGGAATTTTGAATGAACCCAATGAAATCGTTATACTTGATGAAAAGGTAGTAGCAGGAATCCATATCAGGGGAGGCACTATCATTGGAACCACCAATAAGGGGGGTCCGTTTGCCTGGCCCATCAAAAACAAAGATGGCACCTGGGGTTCGGCCGACCGCTCCGACGAGATGTTACGGCGGCTCCAGTACCTGGGGGTGGAAGCCGTAATCAACATTGGTGGCGACGGCTCTCAGAGCATCTCACAGGCGCTCTTTGAAAAAGGCTGCAACATCATTGGGGTGCCCAAAACCATCGACAATGACCTTTCTGCCACCGACTTTACCTTCGGGTTTCAAACAGCAGTGCAGGAAGCTACCAAAGCTGTAGATAAGCTGGTAACTACGGCTGCCAGCCATAACCGGGTGCTGGTTCTGGAGGTAATGGGGCGTTATGCCGGTTGGATTGCCCTGCACAGTGCCGTGGCCGGTGGTGCTGAAGTGTGCCTGATTCCCGAAATACCCTATGATATCAACAAGGTGGTAGAGAAGATCTATTCGCGCTTTAACAAAGGCAGGGGGTATGCCATCATTGTCATTGCCGAAGGGGCGAAGCCTCTGGGGGGTGAGATGTATTATGAAGAAAGCACCGAAACAGGCTACCGCAACCTGCGCCTGGGCGGGGTGGCCACCAAATTGATTCTTGAGCTCAAGAATGCCGGCGTGGAAACCGATATGCGCGAAACCGTGCTGGGCCACCTGCAACGCGGGGGAACTCCCATTGCATACGACCGGATCCTGGCTACCCAGTTTGGGGTGAAAGCCTTTGATATGGTTCTGAAAGGCGAATACGGAAAGATGGTGGCCTACCGCCACCCGAATATCGTAGCGGTACCTTTCAAGGAAGCCATCAGCCACTATAATTTTGTGGATCCCAGTTCCGACCTGGTGAAAACTGCCCGCGGAGTAGATATTTGTCTGGGCGATTGATAAAGCTTATTTTCCTGCCTTCAGGAATGCTTTAAAAACCTTATTTTTGACAGGCTGTCTATTTTCAGGCAGCCTGTTTGTTTTTGCCTATGGAACGCACCACCCTGTATGCCGATATTCTTCTTCCGCTGCCCCTGAAGGGCACTTTTACCTACCGGGTACCCAACATCCTTAACGAAGAAATTCAGGCCGGCCAGCGCGCTGTGGTGCAATTTGGGGCCCGTAAAGTGTATGCCGGACTGATTAAGAAGGTGCACACCCAGGCGCCGCAAACAATGAACGCCAAGTATGTCCTTTCTCTGCTGGATGAAGCCCCTGTGGTGAAGCCCGGGCAGTTTAAGTTCTGGGAGTGGCTGGCATCATATTACATGTGTGCCGAGGGCGAGGTCATGAATGCTGCACTTCCACCAGCCATGAAACTGGCCGGTGAAACAAAAGTGGTTCTTAATCCCGACTTCCGGGAGGAGGAAGATCAGGACCTGCTGAATGAAAAAGAATATGGGGTGATGAAAGCTCTGAAGAATAAAAAGTCATTAACTATGGGGGATGTCTCTGCCATTGCAGGACTTCCCAAAGTACTGCCCCTGATCAAGACCCTGATAGAAAAAGGGGTGGTGGTGCTTCATGAAGATGTTGACAACCCCTGGCGGCCCCGCATGGTCAAATTTGTGGCCCTGGCTGAGGAATATGATGATGAGCAAGCCCTGAAGGTGCTGTTCGATAAGCTGGAAGGCTCGGCACACCGCCAGCTGGAAGTGCTGGTAAATTTCATCCGTCAGTCAGGACGCTACGGTCCGCAACGCCAGGAGGTGGAACAAGCCACGCTGATAAAGCCTGTAAAAGGCGGTGCAGGCGCGCTGCAGTCGATGATCAAAAAGAAGATCTTCACGGTGTACCGCAAGAAGGTGAGCCGGCTGGATCATATAGAAGCCAGTGAAGAAGAGATCCATTTCAACGAACACCAGCAGAATGGATGGCAGGAGCTCAAAAAAGGGCTGGAGGAAAAAGATGTTGTACTGCTGCATGGAGTCACCTCCAGCGGAAAGACTGAGCTGTATATAAAACTGATTAAAGAATATCTGGACCAGGGCAAGCAAGTGCTGTATCTGCTGCCGGAGATCGCCCTGACAGCTCAGATCATCGTGCGGCTGCAGAAGCATTTTGGCAGAAGTGCCGGCATCTACCATTCCAAATTTAATGCCATGGAACGGGTAGAGGTTTGGAACAATCTGCTCTACAGAGGTGTATCAACCCGGGAGACTCCTTCCTACGACCTGATCCTGGGGCCCCGTTCAGCAATGTTTCTCCCTTTCACCAACCTGGGTCTGGTAATCATTGATGAAGAACATGAGCCCAGCTATAAGCAATATGACCCGGCACCACGCTACAATGCGCGTGATGCGGCCATTTATCTTGCCACCACGTCGGGGGCCAAGGTGGTATTGGGGTCAGCCACCCCTTCGGTAGAATCGTTCTTCCATGCCAACAGCGGGAAATATGCCCTGGCCACCATTGAAAAGCGTCATGGTGGGGTGATGATGCCTGAAGTGCTGGTGGCCGACATCCGCCAGGACACCATCCGGAAGAAGATGAAATCTCATTTCTCACCCCTTCTTTACAGCAGCATCAAACAGGCCCTTGAAGACCAGCAGCAGGTAATCCTGTTTCAGAACCGCAGGGGGTTTTCCCTGAGGGTTGAATGCGACCTGTGTAACTGGATTCCCGAATGTACCCAGTGCGATGTAACCCTGGTATATCATAAAAAGATCAACAAGCTGAAATGTCATTACTGCGGCTACACCATCACGCCTCCCACCCAGTGCCCTTCGTGCTCAGGAACCAGCCTGAAGATGAAAGGCTTCGGTACGGAAAAGATAGAGGAAGAGTTGCCCTTGTTTTTTCCTGATGCCCGCATTGCGCGAATGGATCTGGATACCACCCGTTCAAAAAATGCGTACAGCAAGATCATATCAGATTTCGAAAACCATGAGGTTGACATTCTTATTGGTACCCAGATGGTCAGCAAAGGGTTGGATTTTTACAATGTTGGCGTGGTGGGTATTCTGAATGCCGACAACATGCTCAACTTTCCCGACTTCCGCGCCCATGAACGTGCTTATCAGCTCATGGCACAGGTGAGCGGCCGGGCAGGACGTGATAAAAAAAGGGGGAAGGTGATCATTCAATCATACAATCCGCATCATGTGGTTATCAGACAGGTGATTGATAACGACTTCTGGGGAATGTACAAGGACCAGATACTGGAAAGGAGGAATTTTCATTATCCTCCCTTTAACAGGTTGATCCAGATTACCGTGCTGCATCGTGAAGAAGCCCCGCTGAACCAGGCTGCTGAAGCACTGGCTTCTGCGCTGCGAAAGAACTTCCCTAAAAAAGTCTTCGGGCCCGAATATCCTCTGATTACACGCATCAGAAACATGTTTCAGAAAACCATCCTGATCAAGCTGGATAAAGGAACCACCCTACCTGCCGATAAGCAAACCATTGCCCGGATAATAGAGCAGTTCAATAAGCTGAAAGATTACAGGCAAGTCAGGGTAATTATTAATGTTGATCCTGTGTAGGATGTTTTGACGGATTCGGCTAAATTTTGTATCTTCATGGCAGATTAATCAACAAAGTTACATTCAATTAATTTTGTGTAAACACACCCGGTATGAAAACATTAAACAATGCTTTTGTGAATTCTCTCTCCACGCTAACGGTGTTTTTACTGATGGGCGGGAGTGCCCTGGCGCAGCGTCCTACTCATATCCCTCCGGAAAGCCCGCCGGTTTCCTTCTTTGATTCTGCTTCCAACATCATCATTTATATTGTTATCCCCATCATTATCATCGTCATGGTGATTATCTGGAGAAGCTATACCCGAAAGGAAAAGCTGAAAAAAGAGGAGAAACTAAGAAGGATGAAAGAAGGGAGTCAATAGCTCCGGGCAGGCGCAGCAGTGTTAGTCCTCTTTAAAGATGAAGATATCCTCCCCTGATTTTTTCATCAGGTATTTTTCGCGTGCAAAGCGTTCCAGTGATTCAGGATTATCACGCAGTTCGCGGATAGAGGTGCTGTCGCGGGTAATCTCATGAATAAAAAACGCTTTGTCTTCTTCCAGCTCATGGAGCTGCCTGCGCAGACGGTACTGGTAAATCATATTGTTCTTGTCGAAAAAGGCCATCCAGACCAGCACCACCATCAGGGCAATCAGGTACTTGTTCTTCAGAAATGAGGGGATTCGCAACGACATAGGATTACCGGGTTTTTGTCAAAAATAAGCAAATTAGCGGTACAGTCCTTTCACTTTAGGTTTTCCTGCCACAAAATCCTTCAGGTAAAACGGCTCGAAGTAAGCCACATCTACAAAATCCTTCTGGTCATATTTCTTCTGTGCCAACCCTACCATGCCTTTCACCGAGGGCAGGATCCATGGCATGACATGGATGTTGCTGCGGCCGATCACCTCCTGGCACTTTTGCGAGCCATCGCCCATCAGGATCAGGGTCTTGTTCTGCTCCAGATCGTTGAAGGTGTCCTGATCAATGATCCTGGCTTCTGTTCGCCGCAGAGCATTCATCTGATGGTCGAACAGGTTGTAATACACCTCCATGCGCCGGGCATCAATCATGGGGCAGAAAATGGTGTGTTCATGCAGCAGGGGCCTGTGGTGGTCATCTTGTTTCAGCAATTCAACCCCATGGGATGCCATGGCGTGAAGGGTGTCGATGGCAATTAATGGAATATCCAATGCATAGCAGATGCCTTTGGCTGTCGACACCCCGATACGCAACCCGGTATAAGAACCAGGGCCCATGCTGATGGCCACAGTCGACAATTTCCTGATGGGGATAGCAGCCTGCCGCAAAGTGTCTTCAATAAACGGCGTCAGGACCGAGGAATGGGAGTAATTCTGGCTGTTATCTTCCTTGTAGGCTACCAGTTCTCCCTGAACAGAAACTCCTACCGAACAAACCCTGGTTGAGGTTTCTATATGAAGAATGACGGGCATAATAATCTTAATCTTGTTTTTGAAGCGTTAGTTACTGCTGAATAACTCTCCGCGGTCGGTTTTTATTACAGCATCACCATCATTTAATGTTCTGGATACCGTGCGATAAGGACCGGTAATGACCTGCTGGTCTTCCTCCAGGCCCTCCAGGATCTGGATGAAATAGCTATCCTGAATGCCTGATACCACGGGTTGTAAAACGGCTTTGCCATCCTTGAAAACAAAGACACATTCCTGCATCTCTGCAGCTTCCCTGGGACCTTGTGCCGGTTCGGAAGAGGCCCGTGCCAGGGTATCCTGTTCCTCACCAGGCTTTTCTCTGACGGTAACAGCCTGTATGGGGACTGAAAGCACCTCGCCCGCCCTTTGGGTACTGATGTCAACAATGGCTGACATGCCCGGACGGAATGGCGAGATGTTGGCAGTCTGATCTTTTAGCAGTTGCTGATAGGATTCCGGAAGGATAGCTACCTTCACTTCAAAGTTGGTCACCTGATCCAGGCTCAGCCCTTCCACAAGGGCTGAATTGGCAATAGAGGTCACCAGGCCGGTGAACTTCTGGCCCATGTATGCATCGATTTCAATAGAGGCGGTATCGCCTGCACTCACCAGGATAATGTCGTTTTCATTGACATTAATGAGCACTTCCATGTTGTTAAGGTTGGCAATGCGCATGATCTCGGTGCCTGCAAATTGAGAGGTACCCACCACCCGCTCACCAATTTCGGCATCCAGCCTTGAGATGGTGCCGTCCATGGGTGCATAGAGGTTGGTCTTGGCCAGGCTTTCACGTGCTTCGGTCACGGCCGCTTCAGCACTTTTTACCTGGAACTCTGCAGCGACCACGCTTTGGCGGGCAGCTTCCGTTTCGGCCTGTGCCACCAGGTATTGTGCCCGGGCTGCATCAAATTCTGATTCCGAGATGGCATTCTGATCATAAAGTTGTTTGTTGCGGTTGAAGCTGGCCGTAGCATTGATAAATTGCGCCTCGGCCTGGGTGGCACGTGCCCGGGCATTGGCAAGATTGGCCTTGCTGGTATTCAGTGAGGCGACGATCCGGTCAAGGGCTGAGACATACATGTCGGGATTGATGCGTGCCAGAAGCATTCCCTGCTCTACGTAATCACCTTCTTCTACATTCAGCACAATGATCTCACCCGAAACATCAGGGCTGATCTTTACTTCTGTTACCGGCTGTACTTTGCCGCTGGCAGAAACGATTTGAACAATCGTTCTCTTTTCTACCTGTTCCACTGACACCGGAACTCCTTCGGTGGTGCCAATCCAGCCTGCCTGGCGGCCGACAATCAAAAACACGATCAATACAACTAACAGGGCCAGGCTGATAAATAATAATTTCTTGGTTTTCATGGATTTAAGCTTGATTTTCAGGATCTTTCAAATGTTTATTAAAATCTTAAGGGATTGCCCATGTAGAACTCCAGGATCTGCCTGCGGAAGAGGTATTCATATTTGGCCTGAAGCAATTCGGACTGTGCGGCAGTCAGCCGGTTCTTGGAGTCATTATATTCAAGCGTGGCGATCATCCCAACATTAAAACGTTGTTCGGTATACCTGAATGATTCTTCCAGGGCACTCACATTTTTTATCAGGGCATCATGACGCTTCAGGGCTGCCTGAGCATCGGCATGCGACTGCTGAATGGTTTTAAACAATTGGTTGCGGACCTGCTGGTTGCTCAGGCGGGTGTTTTCCAGTGATATTTTAGAACGGCCGACGGAACTACGCACCTGGAAATTATTGAAGATCGGGATAGAAAGGGAGAGGCCTATGCTGCGGTTCAGGTTGTCATTGAGCTGATCCATAAAAGGTTTTACCCGGGTTTCATAATCAAAGGAAGGGCCAAAGACTGGTTCCCCGGAAGGGGTTTGCCCGATTTGTACCGGATCACCAGGGATGATATCGGTGACCTCCTGGCTGGCCCCTGAGTACCCTGTGCCATAGGTGCCCCTAAGGCTCAGCATGGGGCTGCGTGCTCCCTTTGCAATGTCTACGCCACGTTCGGCACTCAACACCCGCATGTCGGCAGAAAGAACCTCTGGTTGCGATTTAACGGCCCTGTCGTAAACATGCATCGGGGAGTAGAGATGGTCAGCATCAGGATCAACCTGGATGTCAGGCACTTGAATGGAGAAGCCTTCCATGCTTTCCAGATCAAGCAACTGTATGAGATCCAGGTAAGCCATTTCCAGGTTGTTCTCAGCGTTCACCAGTTGCAGTTCTTCGGTGGCTGCCTGGGCTTCCATGGTAAGCAGGTTGCCACGTGCCAGGGTGCCTGCTTCCACCATCCGGGAGGTGCGTTGCACCTGTTGGGTGGTGATCTCCAGCTGATTGGCCGCAATATCTACCAGTTCGATGCTGAAAAGAATTTGCAGGTAAGCCGAGGCCACAGCCAGTGAAATATCATTTCCCATGGCTTCAACATCATAATTGCTGGCCTCCAGTTCCAGCATGTTCTGACGAACGGAGTTCAGAATCTGGAATCCGCTGAACAGTGTCATCCCGCTGCTGATATTGAAGTTGTTGGACTGTACGCTTTCGGTGGCAAATTCATTGGTAAAAGGATCTACCGTGCGCCCGAAATTGTAAAAATGAGAAGCACTGGCGTTCAGTGAAGGGTACCGGCTGGCCTTGCTTTGCAACAGGTTTTCCCTGGCAATCTCCACCCCCAGCTGTTGCTGCTTGATCTGAATGTTGTTTTCCAGGGCATACTCAATACAATCCTGCAGGCTCCAGGGCTGCTGCCCGTGCAGGGGGCCGCTGAAAAACAAAATGAACAGAATGGCCCGGGTAGTAATTTTCAGGAAGTGCATTTCTTTTAAAATAGGTTACAAATAAATATTCTTCCGCGAATAATAAAAACAGAACATCGCAAAAGTACGCAATCATTATATATAAAAAATGGGAGATAACAGTTTTAAGGGCAATCAGCGCCATTTTTTCCACAAATGATTTCCGGACATACAACAAAAGATGATTTTCGCCTGTTTCTTTAGGTATAATTCTTTTATATGCTCCGTAAAATTGGCTGGTTTTTAATAACTTTACTACTTATTATAAATAATGATACAAAAGTTATGATTAACCTTGTGTGCCCTGGTGCCAACGCGGGGTAAATTTTTTTTGCCTGCAATCAATGAAATTAAAAAAAGTAATGTTTCCTTTGGTGGCTTTATTGGTGCTAAGCCCCCTGTTTGCCACGCTGGTAAAGCTGCCTTATAAAATCCATACCAAAGGAGTAATCTACCCCGTCAGAGAATGGACCCTGTCGAAGGCAGCTGAAGGGCAGATGGCCTATTCAATGAAGAATCATTTTAATAACAGTGTGTCTCATTATTCCATCACCGAGTTCCAGCGAGGTGATCATGGCGAGTTTCTGCTTCATGAAGACGTATTTGCCAATGGGCGCATCAACCAGGGTGACACCATCGGCCTGATACGCAGCAATGAGGAACAGGCCCGCTATATTCAGCTGCTGGGAGAATTGCAGAACCAGCAAAAATTACTGGATGTATACACTTCCGGAGGGCGCCAACAGGATGTTACTATTGCAAGCGAAAGACTGGAGCTTGCCGAAAAAGAACTTCAGGC
>JAWOCF010000196.1:0-3162 GCA_046483935.1 Bacteroidales bacterium
CCGCTGCTGGCGCTGATATTATAACCCTTTCCGCTCCTGCCTTAAGGTGGGCTGCCGCTGAATCACGCTTGGTAAATATGCCGGTAGATTCAATTACCACACTCACTCCATGTAACTGCTGCCAATAAGTATAATGTCGCCCGTTGAGTTGGTCTTTACCATCATAAGTAAAGAAACTGGTCATAAAGTCAGCCATGTCGGGATCCTGAAGCAGCTGCTCCGGGGTCTGCTGTTCGATCATGAAATGGTAGAAGAACTTAACGGCAGCCTGATGATTGGCTTCATTCACCAGGTAATCCTGTCCACCGATCAGGCGCTGAATGCGCACCAGCTCCGTGAAATAATCAAACCATGGCCTGATCACCGTTCCAAACACGGCAATTCCTTTTGGTGGGAAATCCGTTTGCAGCAAAGGAGCTTCAACTCCCCCGGCACTGAACCCAAAGATGAAAACATTCTGAAGGTCCACAAAATCATATTGTTTCAGGGCATTGAAGGAGGCTTCAAAAGCCTTTATTTCGGCATGCAGGTCAATACCGCCGCAAGGTTGCCCGCCACGTGAATCCCCAATGCCGGGCTTTTCGGTCTTCACCACCACATAACCCTTTTGGGAAAAGCCATCCAGCATGCGCCGCAAATTGTCGTCGTCCCTAAGGTTGTCTATGCTGCTACAGTCATAACCCTGTATGTAAAATACAACAGGCCGTTTACCCTCCAGATGAGGTTTGTGAATGATGGTGCGCAACAGCCCACCAGCATAGGGCACCGCATCGTAAATCACTTCGGCATGATCTGAACGCTCAGGAGCTGCTCCTTTGAGGGTTCCGGCCAGCTCCACCCGCTGCCCCTCACGAATCACTCTGAACTGCACCTGATCATTTTCCTGAAGTCCCCCAATGTGTTGCACAAACCACGACACCCCTTGCAGGGGCTCATCATTGACCGCGAGGATAATGTCGCCGGCAAGGATTCCGATCTGGCTGGCACTGCTGCCTTCAACAACATAACTGACCTTTACAGGTTCGGTGGTCAGGTGGCTAAATGCCTCAGGCAAAGGTTCCTCTACCGCTACCAGGGCCGTGCCCAGTGAAGCCCTGCGCAGTAAGGTCTGGCCGTGCAATGGGCCCCAGGCACTCAAAAGAATTCCAACACAAAAGATAATAAATCTCTGTTTCATCATGACATTGTTTATTTCTTACATACATCTTTTACCGTTCTTTATCAAAAAATAAACCAAAAGCCCTATGGTATTGAAGCATGGAGGTTTATCAAACAATCCGCTGAATGCGTTTTCCCGTAACTGTTTGATTGCGGACACCCCACTGACTGATTCCGGACAGCCAAGGTATTTTTATTAACTTTGCACCCCAATTCCCTAACTGTTAAGAATCTCCCACATGAGCTTGTCCGACTTCTTCCAATTGTTTTACGAAAACCTGATGGGCACCACCTGGCTGGAAATCATCGCCGTAATTTTTGGTATTGCCAGTGTATGGTTCGCCCGCACAGCCAACATCATGGTGTTTCCCACCGGCATCATCAGCACGGTCATCTATATATACATCTGTTTTTTTGCACAGCTTTACGCTGATATGGGGATCAACCTGTTTTACACCGGCATGAGCCTTTATGGCTGGTACATGTGGACCCGCAAAGACGCCGACAGCAAAATACGCCCCATCCGCTGGAATACGAAAAAGGAACAGGCGCTGGGCATTTTGATGATCCCCGTTTTTTATGTGATCATTTTCGGGCTCCTATTTGTCTTTAATCAGGACAACCAGGAGTACATGCAGTCGTATGTGCCTTATGTTGACTCATTCACCACTTCCATCTTCCTGATCGGAATGTGGTACATGGCTCGTAAAAAAATTGAGAACTGGATCTACTGGATCGCAGGCAACATTATTTCCATTCCCCTGTACTTTGTCAAAGGCCTGGTATTTACCAGTTTCCAGTTCACCATTTTCCTGGTGCTGGCTGTCATGGGGTTGATGGAGTGGAAACGTTTGTATGATGAAGGGAAGGTGCGCAAAAAAACCCATGACCCGGCCCTGGTCAGCACCCTGGAAGGTCAGGGATAATTGGCAAGCACCTGGCTGACAACATACTCCATCAGGGGCACATCGGCCGCAGTCCACTGCAGAAGTGGCAGTTGTTGTTTGCTGAACCATCCGGTCTGATCATGCTCAACAGCTATATGCCGGGTGGTTGAAACCCGGCAAACAAAAGGAATCAGCTCGATATGAAAATCTTCATACTGATGAAAGAAGGAAGGCAGCTGATCCAGAACCTGCGGCTGCATGCCCAGTTCTTCAGAGAGTTCACGCAGCAAGCCCTGAAGGGGCGTTTCTCCCGGTTCGATCTTTCCTCCCGGAAACTCCCATTTGAAGGGCTGTTTCTGAGTGCTGCCCCTGCGGGCAGCAAATACTTTTCCTTGCTCAATAATAATGGCACAGGCAACTCGCAGCAGCAGAGACATTATTTCTTATTGTAAATATTCATGGTACGCTCAGGGCCCTGCATGCCGAAACTGACAATCATCTCGGCAGCCATCTTGATACGGGGCTCAATAATTTCCATTTCAAAGGGTTCCCATTTTCCCAGTACATACTGCACCTGGAAACCTTTGGGGAAATCTCCTCCGATGCCAAAACGCAAACGGGCATACTGATCAGTGCCCAGGATATCAATAATGTGCGACAAGCCGTTGTGCCCCCCGGCACCACCTTTGGCCTTCATGCGCAGGGCCCCCAGGGGAAGGGCCACATCATCAACCACCACCAGCAGGTTTTCCAGTTCCACCTTTTTCTGTGTCAACCAGTAGTGGATGGCCTTACCGCTGAGATTCATGTAAGTAGAAGGCTTCAGCAGGGTAAAAATCCGTCCCTTATGGCGAAACTCGGTGATGTCGCCATAACGTGCCGGTTCAAAAGCCACTTCTTTTTGTGCTGCCAGGTGGTCGAGCACCATAAACCCGATGTTGTGGCGGGTTTCATGATATTCGGGGCCTATATTTCCTAACCCTGCAATAAGGTACTTCATTGACAAACGATACAGGTGTAATTAAAAGAACACAAAGTTAAAAAAACAAGGCATATGGAACTACAGCTCCATATGCCTTTGCTTTTATTGATTAAAGGAAGAGTAACCGGATCAGCA
>JAWOCF010000008.1:0-3644 GCA_046483935.1 Bacteroidales bacterium
GCTACCAGTATGGATACCACCCTTCCCATCATCACGGCCTCCTCAGGCAAAGAATTTGCTATCATCGCCTTATTCCATGGCATGGTGCTTACCATTGCAGTGCCGGTGCTGGTAACCTTCATCCTTTCATTCTGACCCGGGGCAGGCAACCAGCTGGTTCAACCCCATGGAACATGAATGACCAGGGCACCCTGGCTGCTTAGAGTATGGCAAGGTATTCCAGCTTCCATGCAACATTGCTCCCATTGGCTTATCTTCCAAGGGCTGCAGGAGCTGTCGAAGACGACCTGGCCGGGGTGAAAAACCTGCAAAACATCATTCAGGTCAACGGCCGGATTCTTACTAACAATCAGATAATCAACCGCTACTCCTTGCACAGGCACCTGCTCTTTGGTCATATCATGATCCAGGATATAAAAACTAATCCCGTAGAACCTGACAAAAGGCCCTTCGCGGTACATCCAGTCGTTTTCGAAAGGCTGGCGATGAGTGGTCATGACCCAGTGCCCGGGCAGGGTGATGCCCCTGGCCAGGCGGTGGCCGGACAGATGAAAGTGCAGTCTGTCATCCTGTTCCTGCAAGGCATCGCAGGAGAGAAAAACACACTGTTTTCCCGAATAAAAATCAATGGCAAGTGATTTGTCCACCTGATAAATGACCACCTGACGCTGGCGGTCATTTTGGATGGTGCGCCATGCTATGGAAATGGAAAAAGCCATTAACACAATTAATGTTACCAGAATAGTTCTCCTTTTAAAGGAAATCATCCAGGCCATCAAACCAATAATGAAAGCAGATATCATCAAGGTTTCGCCCAGGTTGATAAACAGTCCGGAAGAGGTAGCATAAGGGAGGGCCTCGACAAAACGAACAAACCCATGCATCAGGCTGGTGAGCCAAAAAAGCAGCTTTCCAGCCAGTATTGATAGAAAAGGCAGTGGCGACAACAGCAGGGTAAGGATGGCCGAATAGATAACAAAACCAGCCAGCGGGATAACCAACAGGTTGGTAAGCAGGAAATAATTGGGAAACTGATGAAAGTAATAAAGCACCAGGGGAGCCGTGGCCAGTTGGGCAGCCAGCGAAACCGTAATAATGGCCCATGCACGGGAAGCCAGATAGTTATTAAAACAGATTTTTTTATAAAGCCATGGCTGAAGACTAACAATACCTGTTACCGCAATATAAGAAAGCTGAAAGCCGATACGGGTAATGATGAAGGGATCAACAAGCACCAGCACCAGGGCTGAGGCCGCCAGGGTGTTGTAAATGTTGGTGCTTCGTTTCAGGTTCTGACCTAAGGCCACAAACGAAAACATGGTGCATGCCCGCAATACCGGGGGCAAGAAACCGGTAATGGCAGCATAAAACCATAACAGCAGGACGATTGCCACAGTTTGTATGAACATGCCTGCTGGCAACTTTTTCAGGAAGGAGAGCAGAAACTTCAGCACCAGGTATATGATCCCTACGTGCAGCCCCGACACACACAGGATATGCATGGCTCCTGCCCCAGCAAATTCCCGTTGAAGGTTCTGATCGAGCTCCTCGCGCTGGCCCAGCAGCAAGGCAGATACCACCGCATATTCATGGCCAGGCCCCAGGTGATGATGCAGCGTTTGCAACGCCCGTTGACGCGCCAGCAGGGCTTTACTGATTAACCAATGACCATGATTCTCTTGTATTACAAACCATTGACCACTGTCGCGAAAAGCCTGGTGAAAGACATTCTGATAGGTCAGAAAAGCACGGTAATTGAATTCACCGGGGTTGCCGGGAGGCTGAACCTGGTTGTAGAAGTTTTCAATCACCAGCACGTCGCCATATCGCAGGCGGGCAGCAGCACTATCCTTTCGAAGATATAACAGCAGGCGGCCACTCACCCTTCTTTGCATGCTGTCGCCGGCCAGTTCTTCAACACGGGTCATGACCTGGAAAGAGTTCGCCTTTGGGGAAACAGGGTGCAGGATACGCAGCTTTATATGGCCTTCCTGGTCGGTATAATGGCTGAAATGGTCCTTACGGGCCAGCTGGTGATGGTTTTGTGCATGAAAATATCCTGTCATGAAAAACAATAGCTGGAACAGCAGGCCAAAGATCCAGCGGTGGCTGTAATGAGCTTTCGAAAAAGGAATCAATGCAACCCATAACAAGATAATATTCAGAAAAAAGGACCAAAAGAGCAGCGGAGGGACTGGCAGCCTGACCACCAGCCAGGCAATAATCCCCATCACAAGCGGCATTACCAGCCGCACCAAAGGGATGTTGCCTGCATGGCTCATGGTACCTAAAGGTAGTGATTTTCAGGGCCGCCAGGATCTTATTCAGAAAATAATGTTTTAAGTTTCAGTAGGCAGGCTCAGCTTCCTCCAGGGATATGACATGAACCCCCTGGTAATAAAACCCGATGATGGAATCGGAGGGGAAACCCAGCTCGGCCATGCGCATGGCACCTTCCTGGCACAACCCCACCCCGTGGCCATATCCCCTGCCCTGAATGATGATATCCTGGTGCTGACGTTGAAAAGAAAAAAAGGTGCTCCGCAGGCTGAAGTGGCTACGCATGTGTTTCAAAGGAACAAGCCTCTCAGCATCCAGATGATGCTTTCTCTCGGCTTGTGAAAATGAATATAACAGATCCATTTGTGGGGCCCCGGGAGCATGGTTCAATGAGGTATTCAGATAATGAGCCAGCTCGGTTTGGGAAATGGTGTCTTGCCAGACAGCCCCTCTTTTGGAAGTACAATAAGGATCGGTTACCGAGCGCAGGTATGGCAGGGCCTGTAGCCAGACATCTTCCGAATTTACGGTCTGTCCGCCGCAATTGGCATGATAAACCGATTCAATCAGGCGGTGATGCCTGTCGACCACCACATCGCCACGGGTAAGCACCACGCCCCTTACAATCGTAGGATAGTCGCTGCTGCCATGATAGGCCTGGCAGTGCACCTGATCGCACAGGTGGTACCCCTCTGACTGGTGACGGCTGATACTTCGCAGGGCATAAGTGCGGGCAATGGTAGCCTGCACCAGATAAAACTCAGGGTGCTGCAGCATGCCTGACTCGGCCTGCACCACCCCGGCAATATATTTTTCAAAAGCTACCCGGTTGATAATCTGAAGTAATCCCTGATGGTTTGCGATCAGCAAATCATCCGTATAGGAACGTGCAGGTCCCGCAGATCCATGCGGACGCACCTTGCAGTAATTCTCAAATCCGGAACCTTTCAGCCATACAGTTTGCTGAAAATAAATAATACTATCGCCCATTGTTAATTGTATCCCCTCCCGGGTGATACTGAATACCAGGGGCTCAAACTGCCGGATCTTTAACAGGGCTCTACCCAGAGTATCTGTCAATTCATACTGTCCGCCAGCGGGTAAAACATGAAGGGTAGTAATAGGCAGATGGTCAAAGATCTTTACGTCAAGGGATGCAGGAACAGTGTCCTGGCCGCTGATGGTCAGGCTGCAGGTAGTGAGCAACAGCATCAGCAATAAATAACGCAGTCTTTTAACCATCGGTCTGGAGAAATTCGTGAATGATTCTGGCTGCATCTATCAGGCCGGAGTGACTGAACATATCCGTTCTGCCATGGACCAGTATATTCAGGGTGGCATGTTTTCCGGTGGCAAGTCTTAGT
>JAWOCF010000038.1:0-4973 GCA_046483935.1 Bacteroidales bacterium
TGCGCAATCTGGCACGTGCCGAGATGAAGGAAAGGATGGAGAAATATCCTATGGATGGTTCAATGAACTTCAACCACCTGACCCAACAGCATGCCAACCGGCTGTATTATGCCGGGCAGGCTCCCCCCATACGCATCTTCGATCCCTTTGCCTGGGCCAAGTTCTTTAAGGCCTGGCGGGAAGGAAAGTTTAAACGGCAGGATTAAGCCTTGAAGGATGTTTCATGTATTTTCGGTTCTTCCTTCTCTGGAAAAGAAAGAGGCATTGCACTAAAATGCATGCCTTGTAACAATATTTATTCTTTCAACCTGTTATATCTCAGAAGCAATCACCGGGGAATAATTACATTTGTTATTATTATTATTTTTGTTTGGCATAGGGTTCTATTCCAAATACACAGAGACCTGCTCCCTTACCAAAGATGTTTTTGCAGTTCATGAAGAAAATCCAGTCCTTTCTCCCCTTCCTGGGACTCCTGTTTTGCAGTATATACCTGCATGCCCAGACAGCAATGATAGAAGGAAGCATCCGCAACAAGCAGGGAGAGCCCCTGGAATTTGTGAATGTAGCAGTGGAAGGCACCTCGCGTGGCACCGCTACCGATCAGCAGGGATATTTCCGCCTGCAGGTTCCTTCAGGCAATGGCATAAATCTGAAATTTTCGTACCTGGGCTATCAGTCCCGTACCATACAAGTGGAAGTCATCGCAGGGCAGAGCCATTGGCTGGACATTATCCTGGAAGCATCTGCCACCGACCTGCCTGATGTGGAGGTGAGTGAGCGGCAGATTCTCAGTGCCGACATTACGCGCCTGGACCCTCGCCTCACTGCCAGGCTTCCAGGCCCTTCAGGAGGCGTTGAGGGGCTGATCAAGACCTTGCCGGGGGTCTCCTCCACCTCTGAGCTTTCCGCTCAGTATTCGGTAAGAGGAGGCAATTTCGACGAGAACCTGGTGTATGTAAATGGCATTGAAATTTACCGCCCGTTCCTGGTCCGTTCCGGCCAGCAGGAAGGGCTGAGTTTCCTGAATTCCGACCTGGTGGAAAGCATCAGCTTTTCGGCCGGTGGCTTTGAGGCCCGCTATGGTGACAAAATGTCGTCGGTGCTCGACATCACTTACAAGACTCCTGCCTCTTTTGCTGGATCTTTGTCCATGAGCCTGCTGGAGGCCTCCCTGCACCTGGAGGGCCGCTCGGCAAATGACCGCCTGGGGGTGCTGGTGGGCCTGCGTCGCAAATCCAATCAATACCTGCTGGGAACCCTTGAAACACAGGGTGATTATCAACCTGCTTTTACCGACCTGCAGGCACTGATCACCTATGACCTGACTGCCGATATGGAGCTAAACTTTCTGGGCAACTACAGTCACAACCGGTACCTTTTTGAACCCCGCGAGCAAAATACCCGGTTCGGCACCGTGACAGATGTCAAACAGCTGACCGTATATTTCGACGGACAGGAGCTCGACCGGTTCATCACTGCCATGGGTGCCTTCAGCCTGAAATACCAGCCTGAAGAAAACCTGGCCCTGCGTTTTACCTCCTCGCTTTTCAACATGGATGAATCAGAGAATTTTGATATCATGGGCCAGTACTGGCTGCACCGTGTGGAAACTGATATGGGGCGTGATGACTTCGGGCAGCCCACAGGCACCCCCCTGGGGGTGGGCACTTTTCTGAATCACGCCCGCAACTACCTGAATGCCATCGTGTGGAATGCTTCTCACAGCGGGCAATGGTCACCGGGCAACCAGTCGCTCAGATGGGGAATCACCTTCCAGCACGAGGATATCATAGACCGGCTCAGCGAATGGTCGTTGGTCGACTCAGCGGGCTATTCCCTGCCCCAGGCACCAGACCACCAGATATTATTGCAGGACACCCTCTCTGCACGGATCGCCATTAAAAGCAACAGGATTTCGGGCTACACACAGAACAGCTGGGAGTTTTATCCGGCTCATGGCCGTTTTCTGGTTACCGCAGGCATCCGGGCCAACTACTGGGACTACAACCGGCAGTTTATCCTGAGCCCCCGCTCTACCTTGCAATATAAGCCTTTGTGGGCCTCCAAATGGGTGCTGCGGGCTTCTGCCGGGTTCTATCACCAACCCCCCTTCTACCGGGAACTACGCGACCTGAATGGCCGCTTAAATGAAGACATCAAAGCTCAGGAGTCAATCCATTTTGTTCTGGGGAGCGAGTACAACTTCACGGCATGGAATCGTCCCTTTAAATACTCTACCGAGGTGTATTACAAGGACATGAAGAACCTCATTCCCTACGAGCTCGACAATGTCAGGATCAGGTATTATGCTGACAACCTGGCAAGCGGGTATGCCACAGGCATCGACATGAAAGTCAATGGAGAGTTCGTGCCGGGAGTTGAATCCTGGCTGAGCCTGTCGGTGATGAAGACGCAGGAGAAAATCAAGGGACAACAGGCCTTTATCCCCCGCCCTACCGATCAGCGATTCAACTTCAGCATGTTCTTCCAGGACTTCCTGCCCCGCAATCCCTCCTACAAAGTGCAGCTGGGCTTTATCTTTGGCACGGGCATGCCCTTCGGGCCACCAACCTTCGACCGCCAGGGCGATACCCTGCGCATGCCATCTTACCGAAGGGTTGACATCGGATTCTCCAAGCAGCTCATCAGCAGCGAAACCACCCTGCGTGAAAACAGTCCCTGGCGCCACCTGAAATCCTTATGGATCAGCGCCGAGGTGTTTAATCTGCTGGAAATCAACAACACCATTTCATACTTATGGATCCAGGATGTGGAAAACAGGATGTTTGCAGTTCCCAACCGATTAACCTCCCGCCTGATCAATGTGAAGCTGGTGGCACAATTTTAAAGCATCTCCTGCCTTTTTGTCACCAAACTGACACCATCCTCTGTTTTCCCTGAGTTTTTGCCTTGCTTAAATAAACCACTGACAAACTGCTACTTACAGTAGTCCTGCATAATAATCAGTCCTGAACCGGGCACCTGTCATGAGGCAATTCACGTCATTTTTACCTCTGAGAGGTCAAATTCGCTGATTGGCACAATCATTGAACCTTGCATTTCAAAAAATATTGAACCCAATAATAAAAAGGACGTAACAAATGGCAAAAATAATTGGCATAGACCTTGGAACAACCAACTCGTGTGTGGCAGTAATGGAGGGGAATGAGCCCGTGGTGATTCCCAACAGCGAGGGAAGACGCACCACCCCATCTATTGTTGCTTTCACTGAGAATGGTGAAAGAAAAGTTGGTGATCCTGCAAAACGGCAGGCAATCATCAATGCAAAAAAAACAATTTACTCCATCAAGCGATTGATGGGTGAAACCTATGATGAAGTAAAGACCGAGCGGGAACGCGTTACCTACGACATCGTAAAAGGAGATAACAATACCCCCCGGATCGCTGTGGATGACCGCATGTATACTCCACAGGAGATTTCAGCCATGGTGCTTCAGAAAATGAAGAAAACTGCTGAAGACTACCTGGGGCATGAAGTTCATGAGGCAGTAATTACCGTTCCTGCCTATTTCAATGACTCACAGCGTCAGGCTACCAAAGAAGCCGGTGAGATTGCGGGCCTGAAGGTGCGCCGTATCATCAACGAGCCCACAGCAGCTTCCCTGGCCTATGGCCTTGACAAGAAAAACAAAGACATCCGCATTGCAGTGTTTGACCTGGGTGGCGGTACTTTTGATATTTCCGTCCTTGAACTGGGAGAAGGGGTATTTGAAGTAAAATCTACCAATGGTGACACCCACCTGGGTGGCGATGATTTTGACGGAGTGGTTATTGACTGGCTGGCAGAAGAGTTTATCAAAGACGAAGGCATTGACCTGCGCAAAGACCCAATGGCCATGCAGCGGCTCAAGGAAGGGGCAGAGAAAGCCAAAATTGAGCTGTCCAGCTCTACCTCTACTGAAATCAACTTGCCTTATATCATGCCCGTTGATGGCATTCCCAAGCACCTGGTCAGGACACTGACCCGCAGTCATTTTGAAAAGCTGGCTGACCGCCTGATCCAGGCTACCCTGGAACCCTGCAAAAAAGCCCTGAAAGATGCAAACATCCAGCCCTCCGACATCGATGAGGTGATTCTGGTAGGTGGCTCTACCCGTATTCCTGCCATTCAGGAGCTGGTTGAGAAATTCTTTGGCAGAAAACCTTCCAAAGGAGTGAACCCCGATGAGGTAGTTGCTATTGGTGCTGCCATTCAGGGTGCGGTACTTACTGGTGAGATCAAAGATGTTTTGCTGCTCGATGTGACTCCCCTGAGCCTGGGTATTGAAACACTGGGCGGGGTGATGACAAAGCTCATTGAAGCCAACACCACCATTCCCACCAAAAAGACTGAGACCTTCTCGACGGCTGCCGACAATCAGACGTCCGTGGAGATTCATATTCTGCAGGGAGAAAGACCCATGGCAAAAGACAACCGCACCATTGGGCGCTTCCACCTGGACGGCATTCCACCTTCTCCCAGGGGCATCCCACAGATTGAAGTGATGTTTGACATTGACGCCAACGGGATTCTGAATGTTACTGCCAAGGATAAAGCCTCAGGCAAATCGCAGAACATCCGCATTGAAGCCTCTTCTGGTTTGAGCGATGAAGAAATTCAACGCATGAAAAAAGAAGCAGAGGAAAATGCCGACCACGACAAGAAGTTCAAGGAAGAGATCGAGAAGATCAACACCGCCGACACCCTGATCTTTCAGACCGAGAAGCAGCTGAAAGAGTTTGGCGAGAAAATTCCTGCCGATAAGAAGGAGCCCATTGAAAAGAATCTTGAAGCCCTTCGGGAAGCTCACAAGAACAAGGATCTGGCCGGCATTGATGCTGCCATGGAAAGTCTGAATACTGCATGGCAGGCCGCCAGCACCGAGATGTATCAGGGGGCCGAACAGGGAGAAGCCTCCCAGCAGCAGGATCCTGATGCAAAAAAAGACAAGGGAAAAGATGAAGGTGAT
>JAWOCF010000091.1:0-6258 GCA_046483935.1 Bacteroidales bacterium
CGTCGATTGGTTTACAGACGCAGAAGAAGAAGCCGCTGCCTCTGCAAAAAGAATAGCAGAGGTTCAAAGCGAAGTAAAAAAGCTGAAGTCGCTTACGGATGAAGCTATTGAATTAATGGGTGCCCCTGACTTGTTAATGATATGATATTCCAGAATCATGTATTTCTGATGCTCATCCTGCTGCCAGAAAAATACTGAATAATCCACCTGGATCTCCAGCGCCATATTTCCGGCATTGGCGTCAGTAAAAGAACCTGATACCGTGAGGTCTCCCGACTCAGGATCCTGCGTCAGGTGGGCATTCTCACGGGAGACAAAAAAATCATTGAAAGAGGATTCTGCCGGCCCATAGATATTGTCTACCATCTTACTGCTGCTGGCTCCAATAACCAGTCCGGCATTCTTTATCATCGTCAGGCCCTGCCTGTATACAAACCCCTGCCCCTGGCTGAAGTTGGGATAATTGAAGCCCACAGTTCCTCTGGAGGTAATGGTTGTGGCCAGCTCCCGGGTGTTGACATTTACATAATCCACATTAAACAACAGGTAAAACCGCTGCAATCCGGCATAGCCGCCCTGTTCGTTGGTAAAGGTTATGGTAAAGACAACAGGAGAACTGGCAGGAAGATTTTCGTGAAGAACCATCTGGAATGGATTTTCAGTATTACTCACTACCTCATCCTGGCCCACTGCCCCCAGATCAACAGCAGACTGAATAATCTGCACATAAGAGGAAGCCGTAGAAAGGGTGGCGGTGATATTGCCAGCCGGAGCCAACAGGTTCTGAAAAAAAGAACTCAGAAGCACTGTATCACCAGGCTCGCGTTTTGCATACTCCTCTGCAGGTAGCGTATGCCCTGTAAGCTGAATGTAGGGATGATGCGTCTCGGTGAGGGCGCGGTAAAGATTGATGCGCCCGGTACCCAACCGCCCTTTGTAAGGGTCATTTGCAGCAAGTGTGTCAATATTATCGGTGGTTACTTTCAGTTGTGCCATGATCTGGGGGGCAGAATAATCAGGAAAGTGACTGCGAAGGATCGCTGCAGCCCCTGCTACAACGGGAGCTGCCATGGAGGTACCACTTGAGGAAACATAATTACCATTGGCCCAGGTAGATAATATACCGGTACCGGGAGCTGAAACATCTACAAAGATGCCATAACTGGAACCTTCCCACTTATGGTCATCACTGTTGGTAGCGGCCACACTCAGCACGTTATCATATGAAGCCGGGAAAAAAGGTATGTCATTGTTAGAATTTCCCGCCGCTGCAATAACTACAGCATCGCGGTTGAAAGTGGCATAGTTCACAATATCCTGTCCGAATTGTCCGGCCCCGAACTCACTACCCCACGAACAGTTGATCACCCGGGCACCCTGATCGGCCGCATAAACAATGCCCTCATAGGCCATCACCAGCTTACCCAGCTCGTCATCAACTTTCACGGGGAGCAATTTGGAGTGAAATCCTGTGCCGGCAATGCCGGTGCCATTGTCGGCGGTTGCGGCAGCAATGCCCGACACATGAACACCATGAGCATGAGCCTGGTACTGAGGGTTGTTATTGTTTTCCCCAATGTTCCATCCATGATAATTATCCCTGAACCCATCATTATCATTGTCCTGACCATCAATGAGATCATAATAATTATATTTTATGGATCCTTTAAGGTCGGGGTGTTCCAGATCAATCCCCGTATCAGTGATGCCGATCACAATACTGGTATCGCCACGTGTTACCTCCCAGGCATCATATGCTTTGATCTTTTCCAGGTAATACTGCGAGCCGGTCATGGGGTCATCAGGAGTATAGAACAAGGTGGGCAGGTACCGGGGCTGGGCATATTCTACCATCCCTGAGGCATACAACTTGTTGATGGCTTCTTCCAGCTTTTGGTGATCCTGGATTCTCAGCTCATAGATCGTGGAAAGATCCACCAGGGGCTGATGACCATTAAAGTTCTTATTTGAAGGAGGCTGGTGCCGCGGAAAAATCTGTTGCGGGGGGGTTTCCTGATAATGGATCAATGTCTTTTCAAATGCAGCGGATTTGCTGTCATAAGATTTATCAGCAGCAGGTTTCATCTTATAGATGATGGTTGCGGGCACCACTTGCCGGGCCCCCGCTTCCTCAGGCATTGTAAAGTAACGATCACCCTGTGGGAAGGCATACGAAATTGGGAAGCAGAAGAAAAACAATACAAATAGCCATTTTATTGATCTCTGATTCATTGTTTAATATTTTTAAGATACTGACTACATGCCCCGCAGGCTACAAAGGGTAAAGATACAATAAATCAATAAAAACCTTCTTCAGGTTGAGTCTTTTGTTGCCATCATCCGAAGAAACCTTTTTTCAACGAAATGCAGCACAGGAAACGGATTCAGTAAACACAGCCTGAGAGGGTGAGCTACGAATCAGATAAAAATTACAAATTCAGGTAGTCAGGCACCTGGTCCAGGAAAGCCCAGCCCTGAGCTGCATCGTTCATTTTACAACAGAAGTGTTCCATGCCATTGGTCACTACCAGGTATGCCACCTGAAACGGAAGATTATAACGTGCCACCTGATCAAACACCTTCTGAGTTATTTTCACCTCAGGGGCTTTGCATTCAATAATCATCAGCGCTTTACCCTGCTGATCGTAAATGATCGCATCAGCGCGTTTGGCCATCCTGTGATATTTCAGGGGAGCCTCCACGGCGATTAGTCCTACAGGATAAAACTTTTCCAGAGCCAGCCATGCCAGAAAATGCTGTCGCACCCATTCTTCGGGAGTCAGGGCAACATACTTTTTCCGAAAGGCGTCGAAGATCAAGGCTTTGTCACCCTGTTGCCGCATTCTGAAGGGATAGGCAGGAAGGTTCAGGGGCTGCATCAGGGGTAAATCATTTATCATCTCATCGTCGTTTGATCCCGCAAACCTAAGACAAATTTTTCAAACAGCATCTTCTGCTCAAAGTCATTATGTTCCTTTCACCAGTAAACTTTTTACTTTCAATAAGAGTGGATTTTTCAAGGGTTTGATTATTTTTGCTAACGGTAAATGATTTTTTGCCGTATTCCACCGCAAATACAGCAGAAATATGTTGAACACCCGCGAAGAAATTGTTGCCAACTGGCTCCCCAGATATACCGGGATGGCCATCGATGAAATCGGCAAGTACATATTGCTCACCAACTTCAATCAATATGTAGAACTTTTTGCCGAAAAGTTTAAGGTGCCCGTTGTAGGACGCGACCGCATCATGCCCAATGCCACCCACGATAACATCACCATCATAAACTTCGGGATGGGCAGCGCCAATGCTGCTACCATCATGGACCTGCTCAGCACCATTCCTCCACAGGCGGCCCTGTTTCTGGGCAAATGCGGAGGGTTGAAGAAAATCAACCAGCTGGGCGACCTGATTCTTCCCATTGCAGCCATTCGTGGAGAAGGAACCTCAACCGACTACTTCCCCCCCGAAGTACCTGCCCTGCCTGCCTTCAACCTGCAGAAAGCGGTATCCACCAATATCAGGCATCACCATCTGGATTACTGGACCGGCACCGTTTATACCACCAACCGCAGGGTGTGGGAGCATGATGATGAATTCAAAAACTACCTGCGCCGCATCCGCTGCATGGCCATCGACATGGAAACAGCCACCATTTTCTCAGTAGGGTTTTACAACCGCATCCCCACCGGAGCCCTCCTGCTGGTAACCGACCAGCCGATGATCTCTACAGGGGTGAAAACCGAAGCCAGCGACAAAAAGGTGTCAGAACAATATGTGAATAAACATCTTGATATCGGAGTGGACTCCTTGAAAGAACTCATCAACAACGGACATACCGTGAAGCACCTGAAATTTGACTTTGACGATTAACTGTTTGATTAACTACTATCCCTTATGCCCAGCATGAAGTTTGAAGCGATCCTCAAGGATCTGCGCAATAAAATATATTATCCCGTTTACTTCCTCATGGGGGAAGAAACTTTCTATATTGACGTGATTAGTGATTATATCCAGAAGAACGTCCTTCAGGAAGAAGAACAGGAATTCAATCTGACATTCCTGTACGGGAAAGAAACCGATGTGGCCACCATTGTCAGCCATGCCAAACGCTATCCGATGATGGCCAGCCATCATGTGGTAATTGTCAAAGAAGCGCAGAATATCCGCGACATTGACCTGCTGCTGCCCTACATACAAAACCCGCTGAAATCTACCATCCTGGTCATTGGATACAAACACAAGAGTTACGACAAGCGCAAAAAGTTTGTTAAGGAGATTGAAAAAATGGGGGTGGTCTTTGAGGGCAAGAAACTCTATGACAACCAGGTGCCTGGCTGGATTGCCGATTACCTCAAACGCAAAGGATATCATATCGGCCCGAAAGCATTGCAGATGCTGGCAGATCATCTGGGTACCGACATGGGCAAGATCGTAAACGAGACCTCAAAGTTGTTTATCAACCTGGAACCCGGCAATGAAATCACTACCACCATCATTGAAGAGAATATCGGAATCAGCAAGGATTTCAATGTTTTTGAGTACCAATCGGCTCTGGGAGTGAAGGACTCGGTAAAAGCCTTCAGCATTGCCAAATATTTTGCCGACAACCCAAAGTCCAATCCCCTGCCGATGACCATGGGCATATTGTGCCAGTACTTCAGCAAGGTACTTCTGTATCATACTGTAAAGAGTGGGGGCAAAAATGAAGCTGCAGCCGCCATGGGTGTTTCACCCTTCTTTATTGATGATTACCGCAAGGCAGCAGCCAACTACCCGCCCGCCAAAATCTTTACTGTTTTTTCGTACCTTCGGCAGTATGATCTGAAATCCAAAGGGGTAGATAATGTTTCTGTCTCGGAGGGTGAGTTGCTCAAAGAACTTACTTATAAAATCCTGCATTAACCATGAACTACTGGCTGGTAAAAAGTGAGCCCAAAGCTTATTCCTGGCAACGTTTTGTTGAGGAACAAGGCACCATGTGGGAAGGAGTACGCAATTATCAGGCGCGCAACAACCTGAAGCAAATGAAGGAAGGCGATCTGGTGCTCTTCTATCACAGTGTGACCCAGAAACAGGTCATGGGCATTGCCCGTGTTGTCAGGGAGCATTATCCTGATCCCACCAGCGAGGATGCCCGCTGGGTGGTGGTAGACCTGGTTCCGGAAGAAGCCCTGAGCCAGCCGGTCACCCTGGAGCACATCAAGGCCGATCAGCGTTTAAAAAATATTGCCCTGCTGCGGCAGTCAAGGCTCTCGGTGATGCCCCTGAAGCCCGAAGAATTTGATACTATTGTGGAATTGGGAAACCCGGAATCCAACCTGTAAATGAGCCTGCTCGACATATTGATCATTATTCCCCTGATATGGGGTGCCTTCAGAGGCTTCATCCACGGATTTATTTTTGAGGCCGCCTCACTGGCAGGTCTGGTGGCAGGCATCTTTCTGGGATTTATCATGGCGGGCACCGTGGCAGGAGTCCTGGAACCCATGATCGACTGGAACCCCATGATGATCAAGATCGTGGCTTTCGTAATCACCTTTATTATCGTGGTGATGATCTTTAAAATCATCGCCAGCTTGTTGACCCGGTTGTTGAAGATGATCTACCTGAACCTGATCAACCGCCTGATCGGGATCACCTTTGGCATTCTGAAATATGCCTTTCTGGTAAGCCTGCTGTTGATTTTCGTCAATTATCTGAACAGGTTTTACATCATTCTTCCTGAAGAAGAGAAGGAGAAGAGTATGCTGTATGAGTACATTGAACCCATTGCTCCGATGTTCATCCCCGGAGGGGAATACAACTTTCTTCCCGAGGATTATGAACAGGAACCCACCTACCGGCAGACATAATTTCTAGTCTATAACATATAGCCAGGCACCCTTCACCCCTTTTGCGCAGCCTCACGCAACAAATCCCAGGCCAGTTGCACCTGTTTTTCGGTGGTGGTGCGCTGACCCACAGATAAGCGGATGGCATAGCGGCCTTTGAGGCTGGTATGGGTAAGATACACCTTACCCGAAAGGTTCACCCGATCAAGCACCTTACGGTTCAGAGCAGCCAGGGCTTCTTCATCCATCCCCCCGGGGTTGTAACGGAAGCACACCAGACTGAGGTTCACAGGGGCCAGCAACTCAAACCGGGGGTCTTCATTCACCCATTGCTCAAAAGAACGGGCCAGGGCAACATGTCTTCTCACCATCTGACGGATGCCCTCTACTCCATAGGAACGCAACACAAACCACAGCTTCAGGG
>JAWOCF010000095.1:0-20448 GCA_046483935.1 Bacteroidales bacterium
CTTAGGACTGATCGCCTCTGCGTGAACCCGCCGCCGTGATCGCTTGGCCAGTGGGCGCAAAGCGAAGGGATGTCCGTCCTCTGCCGGGGGGCCAAGGCGGTGGGGGGGGCGGCTTGGCGGGCGGCCCGCGGTGCCGCCCTGGCTGTTGCGCCCTATACAGATCAAAAACCCTCACATTATAACTTAAAACAGATAACGTGGTGCTTGCTGCCGGCACTTCAGCCCCCTGACCTGGATTCCATTGAAAAATGCTGGAAATATGATGATGTCCCAAAAGAATAACACTCAGGGAAAGCAGGAAAAACACCTTCCTGCGCAACACCCAGAACAAAACAAAGAGGGCATTCATGACCAGGAAAACCGGAAAAGCCAACCCGGCAAATACCAGGGGCCAGAGCCGATCGGCCGGAATCAGTGCAGCCATCTGTGCAGCCAGTAAAGCGGCTGCAAAAATCACATTGATCAGCAACATGATTTTACCAATCCAGGAAACTTTATACCAGGATCTTTTCATTGGCTATTCATTCTCCAGGGGGATGGTAGTGGATGTTTCACAGCAGCAGACCCCGGCTAGTTTTTATTTCCCTCTCTGAAGAGCAGTTCTTTTTCTTCGCGGCTCAGGCTTTCATAACCTCTGCGGGAAATCTTTTCCAGGATTTCATCAATTCTCTGTTGATGCTGCAGTCGTTCACGGTTATACTCATCATCGGATTTAGGCCTGGGTGCGCGATATTCCACCCGCATGCGGGGCCTTGGTTTGAAAACACCCCCCAGGGCGTTAATCCAGGCCCCTATTTGAAGGGCAGGATCCTGACCATGCCGGAGCATGCGCGCGTAGAGAAAGCCCCAGAATGCCCCTCCTAAATGCGCCAGATGGCCTCCTGGGTTGCCCTGGTCAATGCTGATCAGATCAATCACCACAAAAAATATGGCAATATACTTCAATTTTACCCGCCCTACCAATAACAGGTGAAGGTGATGATTGGGCGCGTAGGTGGCAATAGCCACAAAAATGGCCAGCACAGAAGCAGAAGCCCCGATGGCTACTGCAACATTTACCACCGGTTCAAAAACCGGAAACAGGTTGAAGGAAATGACAAAAACAAGGGCCCCTGCAATCCCCCCCAGCAGGTAGGTACCTGTGAGGCGGTTGGGCCCGATAAATTCTGAAAACAACCGGCCGCCAACATACAACACGATCATGTTGAAAAGAATATGAAAGAATTCAAAATGCAGGAACATATAGGTGACCAATGTCCAGGGGCGCAATATAATTACGTGCAGGTTGGAAGGAATACCCAGCCACAGGGGCAAGGCTTCGGCCACAGCCGGTGCGTTTGCCAGATAGAGAATCACCCGGATCAGACTCACCAGAATGAAAACCGCAATATTAATGCCGATCAGCCTGGCCAGAACAGAGCCTTTCAGAAAAAAAGCTTTTATTTCATCCCATATCCCTGTTTGCATGCTTACGATCTTTTGAATGAAACATTCTGAGAATTCTAATAGAAATTCTTTCCCTTCTTATTCCAGTACCGGATCAGGAAAAAACCGAAGATCATACCGCCCAGGTGGGCAAAATGAGCCACATTATCGCCGGCACGGTTGGCCATTCCAAAATATAACTCCAGGCCGCCATAGATCATCACGAAATATTTGGCTTTTATAGGAATGGCAAAGAACAAATATATCAATGAATTGGGAAACAGCATCCCAAAGGCCAGCAATATTCCGAAAACAGCTCCTGAAGCACCAACTACTACGGGGGCGTTTAAAAGATCCACCCGGTACTGGTGCATAAAGTTTACGGCCCTGACCAGTGCACCCTGGGGGTCGTCTGCCATCATGGCATTATAATCTTGCAGGAAGGTCCTGAGGTTGGTCTGGATCTGATAGGATGCCACCTGAAAAACATCAGACTCAATAAAATATTTCAGGGCATCATGGCTGGGGTCTGCCAGGAAAGCATCCACGGCATTCAAGGTAGGCATCAGCTGGTAATAGACCACGATATAGTGAATAATTGCCGCCCCGAAGCCGGTCACGAAATAGTAAATTAAAAACCTTTTGGGTCCCCAGACATTCTCCAGGATATTCCCAAACATCCACAGGGCAAACATGTTGAAAAACAGGTGAGTAAATCCCCCATGCATAAACAGGTAGGTCACAAACTGGTAGGGTGCAAAGTCGGTAGCCCCAAAAAAATGCAACCCGAATACCCGGTAAAGACTGATTCCGAAGGCCTGCTCCAGGGCAATGGTGGCTAAAAAGAACAAGCCATTGATGATCAAAAGATTCTTGACTGCTGGGGGCAGAAGGGAAAATCCTCCCGGGCGAAATTGTCTCATTGAGTTTATTTTTCTTTTATTTTAAACATGTTATTATACAAAAAGTTTGCAGGCAAGCCCTTCCGGACCATTGTTTACCGGAATTTTTCCTCAATTTCCGAAGCATCAATAATTTTTACGGTTGGCATACCTGCTGGCGATTGATAAGGCATCTGACAAGCAAATAACGAATTGGTGATGGTCATCATTTCCTGCTCGGACAGTGAGGTGCCTTGTTTGACGCACAAGCGCCGGGCCAGTGAGCGGGCCACGTTGGTCTGAATATCCAGTTGCGACTGGATTTTGTTCTTTTTATAGTGCTCCAGCACTCCTTCCAGCACATCCTGCAGGCTTTCATTATCGGGCAGGTCAGCAGGCTGCCCGGTAATGACGAAAGTATTGCGGCCATTTTCGCTGATCTCAAAACCAAAAGCCTTCACCTGAACCATGATCTCACGCAGCAAATCGGCATCGTATTCAATAAGTACCAGGGTTTCGGGAAACAGCAATTGCTGAGAGGCACTTTTTGACTGTTCCAGACGCCGCAGGTATTTTTCATAAAGAATGCGTTCATGGGCCCGCTGCTGATCAATCACCATCAGGCCTGACTTTACAGTGGCAAGGATATACCGGTTTTGCAGGTGCAGAAACTTCTGCGAAGAAGGTTCTTCCTCATGATTATCCTCCCAGTTGGCACTGATGATGGTTTGTTGCTGCTGCTGAGTACCAGCCTGGACTGGCATGGAGTCGTGCGAGGGAAATAGTTTTTCCCACTGCGAAGGATTGATCCGGCTGGTTAGGCTACCGCCTGCCGAAGAACGTCCCCGTTGATTCTCAAAAGGGTTAAACCCAGGATTCACATGGATCACCGGAGGCTTTACCGGTTGATTCTTATCGAGCTCCATATGATCAAAGGCTGTCTCACGTTCAAAATCCAGGGTGGGAGAGATGTTGTATTTTCCCAGTGAGCGCTTCACGGCGGCCAACAGAATCTGATAAATAAACTTCTCGTCCTGAAATTTGATCTCTGTCTTGGTGGGATGCACATTCACATCAATCTGCCGGGGGTCCGTTTCCATAAAAATAAAAAAAGAAGGAAACAGATCCTCAGGAATCAGTTCACGGTAGGCTTGATCGACCGCATGATTCAGATAGGCAGAACGGATAAAGCGGTTGTTTACGAAGAAGAATTGTTCGCCCCGTTTTTTGCGGGCAAACTCAGGCTTGATCACAAACCCATCCAGTGCTACTATTTCGGTATTTTCCTCCACAGGCACCAGTCTTTGATTGTACTGGCTGCCAAAGAGGCTGATGATGCGTTGTTTGAGGTTGGATGATTCCAGCTGATGGGTCAACTGGCCGTTCTGATAATATATGAATCCCACCTGGGGATTGGCCAGTGCTACCCGCACCAGTTCCTGAAAGATATGGCTTTTTTCTACGGGATCCGACTTCAGAAAGTTGCGCCGTGCGGGAGTATTATAAAATAGATTTTTTATGGCAATAGATGTCCCCTGGGGACATTGGCAGGGTTGTTGGGTCTCGGTGAGCGATCCTTCAATAATGATTTCACTGCCCAGGGCCGATTCAGGGGTGCGGGTTTTCAACTCCACCCGGGCAATGGCAGCAATAGAGGCCAGGGCTTCCCCACGAAAGCCCATGGTCTGAATGGAAAACAAATCAGCAGCTTCCTTAATTTTGGAGGTGGCATGGCGCTCAAAACACATTCGGGCATCCGTTTCCGACATGCCTTTGCCGTTGTCGGTAACCTGAATCAGGGTTCTGCCCGCATCCTTGACAATCAGTTTGATCTGGGTAGCTCCTGCGTCGATGGCATTTTCCAGCAACTCTTTTACGGCCGAGGCCGGACGCTGCACTACTTCGCCTGCCGCGATCTGGTTAGCTACCGAATCGGGTAGAAGCCTGATTACATCTGACATGGGTCAAAAGGTTCTTTGGATATCATTAAAGAAATAAAGCAAGATAAAAAAGCAGCCCGATAACCACAAATATGATGATCAGCCGCTGGTTGGAAGCCTTTCGGTCTTTCACCGACGAGGAGCGCTTCCAGCGCATCTGGATGCGGTCGCGCAGGGCTTGTTCATAATTGTCGTCTCCTTCTTCCAGAGCAGATTTCATACGTTTTTCACGCTCTTCTTTCTTCTCATCATAAAATAAAGGACGGTAATTATACTTCTTATTTTTGGGCGTTTTAAAAAATGTAATGGCCATAAATTGAAAAATTAATTAGAAGTGGCTCTGTCATACAAAAATACGCAAAAAACCCTTAAAAGAGAACCTGTTCATCACAACAAAAAAACCTTTCCCATGGCGGAAAAGGTTTTTTCAGATCAATATTGTATTGCTGACAGCATCAGGCCATCTTCAGCACCGGGAAACGTTGTTGTACCAGGTAAAAACCACCAAACAACACTCCGCTGTAGAACAGGTCGCCCAGCAAAGAGGTATGGAAAAAAGGAAGGGCGGCAGTATAACAAGCCATCAAACCAGCAAATCCAGGTCCATAATAGGGCGTGGTCAGCCATACGGCAAAATTGGTGATCAGAAAAAACAAGGTGGCCGACCCCAGGGCACCCGCACCGATGGTGGCCAAACTGATATTCTTTTTCAGGCCACGGCCCAGAAGCACCACCAGGGCAAAACTGAAATAAACAGGAATCATAAACCCATGGAATCCAATGACCAGGTCACTGATCAGCAAAGCAGTCAGAGGGATAAAAAAAGCAAGTGAACGCCTGCCTAAATGAGCCCCTCCAAATAAGGCAATGGCTGCCAGAGGTGTGAAATTTGGCCAGTGGGGTACCAGACGCATTACTGCGGCAAACATGATTACGCCGGCTACTGCCATTACTTTCGGGGTTAGAATTTTCCAGTTCATTACGTTATTTTTAAATGTTTATGTTTTTGGCTGAAATCAGAGGCAAAATTATAAAATCATTTTAACTAAAAACAACTGTTGGGGATTTTTGTTCTCCTAAAGAATCCCTGAGATGGTATGTGGCTTGTTTTAAACCCTTTGAAAGATCTGGTAAATCCTTTTGTCATCGTTCCTCAGTCATTCTTTTTCCTGGAGCTGCTTCCGCAGCAAATATCCGAAACCCAAAAACCCCGGGAACGTCAGCGCAGCCTTTCAACCATGCAACGTTTTGTGCGTTTTTTTTCATAATGAATCAAAAAGAAAGGACGGATCATGAAAATCATTATAATATATAACAGGAATCTTGACCGGGTCATCAGCAAATTCGGCAGGCAAAATCAGGAGGTTTACGATGAACAGACCATTCGGCAAATTGAATCCATTTTTCAGGATCAGGGGTTTGAAGTACAGATCCTGGATGGCAACCTGGACCTGTTTGAGAAGCTCAGAGCCCTGACGGCAGAGAAAGAGAAGATTCCTTTTGTGTTCAATCTGGCATTTGGCATTCAGGGAGAAAGCAGGTATTCACACATCCCCGGCATCCTTGAGATGTTGGGCCTTCCATATTTTGGATCTGGACCTTTTGGCCATTCCCTGGCCCTGGATAAGGTGGTTACCAAAATATTGATGGAAGCCCATCAGATTCCTACTCCCCGGTACTGGGAATTTTATTCCATGAATGCGTTGAATCAGCACATTGACTTTCCGGTTATCATCAAGCCCTCGATGGATGCTGGCTCCGCTGGCTTATCAATGGCTCACAACCAGAATGAGTTGCGCGGCACCGTCCACCAGTTGCTGCAGGAGTATACGGTGGTCTTTGCCGAGCAATTTATCGAAGGAAAAGAATATGCTCTGGGATTGTTAGGAAACGGTCCTTCCCTTGAGTTTCTACCGCTGGTAGAAATAGATCCTGAGAACTTGACGGAGGATGTTTACGATCAGGATCAAAAGAAACACAAGGTTAAAGTGTCGCCCGCTAATGTTCCCCAGGCCCTCCTTGACCAGTTGCAGCATAAAGCACGACATCTTTTTTCGCTGCTACGCCTTCGAGACTACGGCAGAATAGATATCCGCGTGAATTCTGAAGGCCAGTTTTATTTCCTGGAAATCAACTCCATGGCCGGGCTTCGTAATACCGGGGTATATGTTGCAGCAGCCCGGATAGCGGGTTATACCTATGATGAAATAATCCTGAAGCTACTGGATGTAGCTGTGAATAAATATTATGTGGAACGTCAGAAATTAAAGGTACGCTATGAATCAAAATATAAAAAAGGCAGAAAGTGAATTCTTACCATCGGCGGATGGCAAGAGCGCTGTGGCAGAAAAGGGAATGGTAAGTTCAGCCACTAAAGCTTCTACACAGGCAGGGGTTGAAATGCTCAGAAAGGGAGGAAATGCTGTTGATGCCGCTGTGGCTACAGCTTTTACCCTCGGGGTTTCTGAGCCACAGGGCAGCGGCATGGGCGGCCAGACCATGGTGTTACTTTCTCACCAGGGACGGTCAATAGCCATTGATGGTTCTTCCCGGGCCCCATCCCTGGCACATGTGTCGGCCATCACGGGCGAGGACCGGGCCATCGGCTACCGGGCCACTACCGTGCCCAGCACTCCGGCCGTTCTGGCCTACCTGCACCGCAATTATGGCCGCTTGTCCTGGAAACAGGTGCTGGAACCGGCCATTAAACTTGCTGAAGATGGATATCCTGTCTCTGAATTTCAACACAGCTGGCAGAAAAGGGAGATGCCCAATTTTCAAAAAGTACATTCAGGCTCCGGGGCTCATTATTTCCTCAAAAACAATGAACCCTATCAGGTAGGTGATATTTTCCGCCAACCTGATCTGGCCGCCATGCTCAAACGCCTGGCACAGGAAGGGGTTGAAGATTTTTATAATGGGAAAATTGCCCGCATGATCGATGCCGACATGCGCGAAAACGGGGGACTGCTGCGCTACGACGACCTGGTGCTGATTCCCTGGCCCCTTGAACGGCAACCCCTTACAGGGTATTTTCGCGGCTTGCGTGTAGATTCTATGCCACCTCCGGGAGCCGGTAAGCCTTTAATATTTGCCCTCTCCATGCTTGATTATGTGCCTGAGCAATTTGATTTTGATGAAGAATTCAAGAAAGATCTGCTGTTAGTCCATATCATCCGCAAGGCCTTGCTGCAACGCGATGGAAAGCCTTTCCATCCGGTATATGCTCCCTTCAGGGATCAGGATAAAAATATCTTCCGCAAGGCATACATCAGGAAGGTGATGGAGGAGATGCTGGAAAAACTGGAAATCAATTTGTTGCCAGTTACTCCAACTGCCGATGAGCAGGGTGGTGAAACAACGCACCTGTCGGTGATTGATTCTGAAGGCATGGCCGTGAGCCTCACACAATCCATCGAAAGGGTTTATGGAAGCAAAGCTGCTGCTGCCGGTCTTGGCTTTCTGTACAACAACTATCTTTTTGATTATGAATACGAGAGGCCTGAACACCCCTATTACCTGCGCCCAAATCATGTGCCATGGGCCACGGTGTCACCTACCCTGGTTTTCAATAATGGAGCCGTCTGGATGGCTGTGGGCAGTCCCGGGAGCGAAAGGGTAATGTCGGCCATTACACAGTTTTTGCTGAACATCACCGAATTCGGGATGGCCATTGATCAGGCCATGAAAGCCCCACGGCTGCATTGCTCCCTGGGTGGGCTCATCAGCCTGGAAGCTGATCGCTTTCCCCCCGGAATCATTCCTTACCTTGAAAATAAAGGATACCGCATCCAGCAACTGGACCCTTATGCCTTTTACCTGGGCTCCTTGCATGCGGTGGTAAAGCGCTCTGACCAACAAGGCTTACAAGCCATTGCCGATGTCAGAAGAGATGGCTACGCTGCAGGGATTTAAAATTTTATCCTGATAACACCGCTTATGAAAATCAACTTAGTTATATATAAAAACCTGGAAAAGGTTATTAGCAAGCTGGAAGATCAGAATAAATAAATTTATCATTGAACGGCATTTAGTGAACAATCCTTTGGGTTTTCATTAGCCAGCTTGTTATCCCGGGCTTCAAAGCGCTAAATTTATGATAAACAAACCCTATCCCTTACTGATCTCCATTCCTCATGGCGGTGATCAGCTTCCTGCTGAGGTAGCAGGAAAAATTCGTCTGGAAATGAATGATCTGCTGGAAGATTCAGATGCTTTCACCCTGGCAATCTATCATATTGGGGATGCAGCCCTGAGGGTCATCGCTGCCAGGATCCTGCGGGCAATGGTTGACCCCAACCGTGCTCCCGACGACCTGCCCCCGGCCAATCCCGATGGGGTGATAAAAAGCCATACCTGTTATGGCAAAAAGATTTATAAAGATCATTATGAACAGGATGAGGTTTTGATTGCTCAGCTGCTCAAAAATTATTATGATGACTATCATGATCAGATCAAACGAGCCATTACTCATGAGGACGTTAAAATAGCTTTTGACTGCCATTCGATGGCCTCGCATGCCCCGGATATTGCGCCTGATCCGGGCATGGACCGTCCGGTAATCAACCTGGGCAACTATCATGGGAAGGCCTGCGATGATCACACCACCTGGTTGCTGGCCGAGGCTTTCAGGGTAATTTTTCACTTACAGCCACATCATATTACCGTCAACAAACCTTTTGCCGGTGGTTATATCACCCGTACCTATGGCATGCATCCCATTCCCTGGATACAAATTGAAATGAACCGTTGCCTGTTTCTTGACGACCGCTGGTTTAATCCTTCCGAGATGGAGATCAACGAGAATCGCCTGAAAGTAATGAATAACCGTTTTGAAAGGGTGGTGGAGCATTTCTTTGAGATGATGCCCGGCATGTTTTGATGATAAATATAGGTTTATAGATATCATCAACACCATTTTAAACCTTTCATCAAAAATATCATCAAAGAGTTAAACGCGTTTGAAAAATGATTTAAACGGGGGTCTTAAAAAATCTGACATCCGGATCAGCTAAAAAGACATCCCTCCCCAAAAAAAAGAAAATATTCACTATTAAAACAATGTTACAATGAAACGCAATCTTTTAATTTCAGCATTATTGATGGTTATGCTTCTGATCAGCAGCCAGAGCTTTGGACAACGCAACCGCACCATGCGCCAGGACCGCCCTGCCAACGCTCAGGAAGGGGTATGCCTGAACCTGGATGACCTGAGTGAAGAGCAGGAATCCAAAATCACTGAACTACGCACCGCTCAACTCGGGCAACGGCTTGAACACCGCAACCAAATGGATGAGCTGAGGGCCCGCAAACGCACTCTCCAGACACAACCTGATGCCGATCTTTCGGCCATCAACCAGGTGATCGACCAGATGTCCGACCTTCGTTCAGACATGATGAAGCAGGCCGCTGCCCATCGCCAGCAAGTCCGCGAGCTGCTCACCGACGAGCAACGCGTGATTTTCGACAGCCGCACCATGCGTGCAGGTGCCGGCCGTGGCATGGGCCAGGGCCATATGGGTGGTCAGCAAGGCCGCATGGGCCGCGGAAGAAGGTAATCCAACCTGCTGACACATGTTATAAACTGCCTGATCCGCAAACCGGGTCAGGCAGTTTTTTTATGTAGGAAAGTGACCCGGATGCGCTCTAAAATCCAGGTTCATTAAACGTTATGGCAATTAAAAATCGGACAAAAGCAGCACAAAACGGTACTGGAAACAGGTTTCTGAACCCCTTTTCTATATATTCAGGAATAATTCCCTGAATACTCCCCCGAGGATTCTTCTTTATCCTATGGCCTTACCAGGGCCGTATTAAAGTCGCATCAAATTCGGACCAAATTCGGATCAAATTCGGACTAAATTCGCTCATGACCGAATTTAGTCCGAATTTAGTCCGAATTTGGTCCGAATTTAGTCCGAATTTAATATGGCGTTGAATCAGAGAAGGGCAGGAGATGAGCAGGGAAAAAAGAAGCTCCTTTTATTGAAATGGATGTGTTTTTAGGCAGCCTTTCATGGCCGTTGGAGAAGAAGCAAAAAACCCAATAAAAAAGGCTGCCCCTGATTTACAGCAAGGCAGCCTTTTTTATCTGGTGCGTGATAATCTCTTACACCGGCAGGTTGAGCACCTCTTCCAGCTTCTTATCCAGGTCATCGCCACGCAGGTTGCGGGCAATGATGATTCCCTGGGGATCAACCAGCACATTGGCCGGGATGCTGGACACGGCATACATGCTGGAGGCTTCGTTCTGCCATCCCTTCAGATCGCTGATCTGTGGCCATTGGATACCATCATCGGCAATTCCTTTCAGCCAGGCATCGTGGTTGCGATCGAGCGACACCCCCAGGATTTCGAAATTCTGATCCTTATACTGATCGTAAAGGGTTACCAGGTGCGGGTTTTCAGCCCTGCAATATGAGCACCAGGAGGCCCAGAAGCTTACCAGCACGTATTGTCCCCTGAAATCGGACAACGACCTTTCAATACCATCTGTTGCGGGCAGGGTAAAATCGGGGGCAGTTTGTCCGATCGCCACCGACCTTAACTTAGCGGCACGTTCGCCGAGGGTTATCACATAACTTGTTTCAGACAGAGAAGCATCAAAAGAGTTAACCAGTTGGGTCAGCTGTTCTCCATTCATGCTGTTGGCAAGGTTGCGCATAGCAATATAAACCCCTACTGTCTTGTCATGGTGAGTAGCCACAAAATCATGGATGGCCTTGGTTTTCTGTTCCTGCTCCAGCTGATAATCTGCTTTCAGTTGCTCAACCAATTCGGGCTGCTCCAACACTTCGGCTTCCAGTATCTGATCCTGAATCTTCTTGAGGGTCGCATCATGAGTGGCGACCAACAAGTTGAATTCACGGAATATCTCGTGCGAGGCAGACCCCGAAACCTGAAATCCCCCGGCTGATTGGGGATCCACCACAACATCCATTTCTGTATTTTCTGCAAACAACATCAGCCGCTGGTTGACCGAAGGAACATTCAGATAAACCATTTTGGGATGGTCCATGCTGCCTTGCATAGAAAAACTGCCATTCTCAATCGTGGTGGAATCGATATTTACGTATAGCCCGTGCAGGCGTTCCTGTAGATACACCATTCCCTGTTGCTGGCCGGCAATAGTGCCCGTCAGGGTATAGTTACCAGGGGTATTCATTGTGCAGGAAACCACCGCAAAGGCCAGGATGATTGTCCAGATTGTGTTTTTTTTCATTGACTTGATTTGGTTTATTGGTTAAAAGACTCAAAAATTTGTTCTGCATCTTTTACCGGGCGGGTAAACAGGCTTACCACAACGGTTACCAGGGTTGCCAGGATAAATGCAGGCACAAGCTCATAAATAAATTCTTTCAGCAAAGGGATTCTGGTCCAGATAATCACGGTGAGTGCACCCGTAATGATGCCAGCAATGACGCCGGCCCGGGTGGTTTTTCGCCAGTAAAGGGCCAGGATGCTGGTGGGGCCAAAAGCAGCGCCCAGGCCTGCCCACGCAAATAATACCAGCCAGAAAACCAGCTGTTCGGCAACAAAACCCAGCAACAGGGCCATGCCTACCAACAGCAGGACAACCCACCGGCTGATATGCACCAGGCGCTTCTGTGGGATGTTTTTTCCGGGATTCAATAGTTTTTCATACACATCGCGCACCAAAGCAGAGGCTGCCACCAGCAACTGAGAATCGGCTGTTGACATGATGGCAGCAAAAATGGAAGCAATCACCACGCCAAACAATACCGGAGGCAGGTGCATGCTGGCAATGGCAGGATAGAGGTTTTCGGGATCCTGCCCCGGAAGCATAGCTACCTGCGGAAAATATAAGCGTCCGACCATCCCGGTGAGCAATGCTCCCACTGCCATGATTACATTGGTAGCAGTACCTACCAGAGCCACCCGTTTCAGGTGGTTGGGATTGCCAATCGACATATAGCGGGCAATGATATGGGGATTGCCTGGTGAGCCCAGCCCGATTCCCAGGAAGCCTATCAATGCCCCGCCACCCAAGGCAAAGGCATTGAAGAAATTTCCGTCGCCGAATGAAGATGCCAGGCGGTAAAACTCAGAGAAACCTCCCAGGTGAGATATTGCAATAACCGGAAGCACTACCAGGGCCACAATCATAAACAGGCCCTGGATGGTATCGGTAAGACTTACAGCCAGAAACCCACCCACCATGGTATAGAACAGGATGATTACGGTAGTGAGCAACAACCCCTGTGTTTCGGTGATGTTAAAGCTGGTGGCAAAAGCTTTTCCCCCGGCCACAAACTGAGCCGATACATAAGCCACCATGAACAGGATGATGATAATGACCACCACCCACCTCAAGGCCCCGTTGCGATCGCCGAAACGTTCGGCAAAGAAATCAGGAATGGTAATACAATCATATTTCTCACTGAACCGCCTGATGCGGGGGGCATAAAAAAAGAAAAGGAAAAATTCTACCAAGGTATAACCCAGGGCAGCCCACAAGGCCGAAAACCCCATGGTAAAGGCCATGCCGGTAAAACCAAGCAGCAGCCAGGCACTGCGTCCACTGACTACCGCTGACAAAGCCACCACCAGCATACTCATCTTTCGCCCACCAATAAAAAAATTTGATAGCCCCTGCGAGGAGAACCGGGCAGCATACATCCCGATGAAGACGATCATCAACAGATAGCCGATAAAAGCCCCGATGGCATACTCATTGATCTGCAGGGTGTAGGGTTGAACATCTTCCATCGGCACGAACAGGTTTAAACCGCCGCAAACCTAATGGATTTTGACCATATATGCAAAGGACCCTGAAAAAATTAATGATCAGAGTATTTCTTCCAACAAGCGTCGCAGGCGGCTTTTCTTTTTAGGGGTTGAAGGGTTTTTTTTGGGAGAAATGTCCTGGGGCTTCTGCTCCTGGCGGGGAGAACCAAATATTCTTTCCAGCCATGAGGGTTGTGGCAGTTCATCAAGAAATAACGGGCAATCCAGCATTTGGGCCAGATGCTCTGGCAAGGCCGGAAAGTTTCCACCCACAAAGTTTCTGGTATGGGGATCGCGCCCTGCTTTGGCCATATAGTTGCCCCACAAAGGAAGGGCCGTTCCCGAAGCACCCAGAGGCAGGGGATAGGCTGCAGCAAAAACGGGGTTTTGCAACCCGGTCCAGACAGTAGTAATCAGCCCAGGGGTATACCCTACGAACCAGCCATCGGCATTGTTGGAGGTAGTTCCGGTCTTCCCGGCAATATCATATCCCAGCCTGAAAGAACTGCGCAGAGAGGCCGCTGTTCCCTCATTGACTACGCTGCTGAGCAAGTCGGTCATGAGCAGGGCGGTTTCCTCCGAGATGACCCGCTTAGTTGCAGGAGTGGGAGGTGCTTCAAGCAACACCTGCCCATCGGCATCTTCAATTTTCATCAGATACCAGGGGGCGACGGCTATCCCTTGATTGGCAAAAATGGCATAAGCGGCTGTCAGTTCCAGCATACTTACTTCACCCGAACCCAATCCCAGTGAAGGCACCGCAGGCAAGGAAGAAGAGATTCCTGCCTGATGAGCCAGATCAATGACCTGATCAAAACCTGTCATCATCAGGTATCGGGTGGATACAGTATTGATTGAATGAGCCAGGGCGCCTTTCATACTGTAATAGCCTTCGTATTCATCATTATAGTTGCCAGGGCTCCATTGATCATAGTCTTCCAGAACAAAGGCCTCATTGGAAAGAAATTCGCAGGGATCAATGCCTCTTTCCAGGGCAGCAGCATAAACAAAAGGTTTAAATGCTGATCCTGCCTGCCTGCCAGACAACACATTATCGTATTGAAAATACCGGAAGTTGTTGCCTCCGATCCAGGCTTTCACGGCTCCCGAAGCTGGTTCCAGCGACAGCAGTCCGGCATGCAGCAGGGTTTGTGCCTTGAGAATGGAATCTAATGGAGCAAGTTCGGTAGTAGTTTCTTCCTGCCAGTGAAACAGCTTCATGGCCACGGGGGTCTGAAAATTCTGTTGTATTTCATCGGGTGAGTGGCCTTCGCGCACCAGGGAATGATAACGCGGGGAACGTTCCATTTCGCGGGTTAACAATGGGCGTACTGCCGAAGCACGCACATTGCGGTAGTGGTAATCCAGGATTTTTTGCAACCGGCTCATTTCTTCCTGAAGGGCTTGCTCGGCCATGAGCTGCAGGTCGAAATCCAGGGTGGTATGGATCTTCAGCCCATCGGTATAGAGGTTGTAGCTGGTTTGATGCTCCTGGTTGTATTCATCGAGCCATTTCACCAGGGTGGTGCGCAGCATTTCACGAAAATAGGGTGCCGGGCCATGAAGATGCGAAATAGGGTTGTAATCAAGTGTTAATGGAAGCTGCGATAAGGAATCGGCCTGCTCAGGGGGTAGATATCCATACTTTTTCATCTGCCCCAGCACTACATTGCGCCGGCTTAAGGCATTGTCAGGGTTCAGACGTGGATTGTATGAATGGGTGGCCTTTAGCATGCCTACCAACACTGCAGCTTCATGGGGAGCAAGCAGCCGTGGATGCTTATTGAAGTAACGTTGTGAGGCCGTCCAGATGCCGAATACATTTTCTCCGAAAGGCACCGTGTTCAGGTAAAGGGCCAGTACTTCATCCTTTGTATACACCTTTTCCAGGCGCCGTGCGATGATTCCTTCCTTAATCTTCTCCACGATCAGGCCAAAGAGCCCGGTGTATTGGCGCGGAAACAAGTTCTTTACCAGCTGCCGGGTAATGGTACTACCCCCGCCGGCACTGCGGTCGCCCAAAAGTATATTTTTAACCATCACCCGTGCCATACTCCTGGCGTCGGTACCATCGTGCTGATAAAAGCGGACATCCTCAGTGGCTATCAGGGCATTGACAATCTGGGGGTTGATTTCCTTCAAGCCGATGCTGGTGCGGTCATAAATAAAAAACTTGCCCAGCAGTTCGCCTCCCGAAGCATATACTTCCGAAGAATTGTGATTCTGAATGTTTCTCAAGGCTGTCTGGCCGGGAATTTTCCCAAAGATTCCTGCCATGACGCTCAGGTTAATGGCCAGCCAGAATAGCAGCAGGCCTGCACCCATCAGCAAGGCTGTCAGTGAAAGATTTCTAAAGACGGATCGGGTGGAGCTCCAATCCTTAAACCAACAGGCAAGTATTGATAAATATTTTTTGGGAAACCCGGGGGTGGGCCACTGCTTCTTCATAGGATACGGCAACAAACTTTTGAACAGAACGTGCACAACCCAAACATATTGCCTGAAGGCTGGTGATAGAAGAAGTATTGCCCTTCAATCAGATAAAGAATAATGCTACCCCGCACACACTGATCACGGCACCAAGGAGCTCTTTCCATGAAACCTTCTGCTTAAAGAAGATCAGGGTGGGAGGAATGATCAGGATGGGGGTGATGGCCATAATGGTAGATGCAATTCCTGTTTCAGTATGCTGCACAGCAATCAAGGAGGAGGATACCCCCAGAAAAGGGCCGAAGGTGGCACCCACCAGCATCAGAAGCAGGGCTTTACGATCTTTGGTGGCTTTTTGAACCGCCAGCCAGCGCCTGAAAAAGGTAACGATAATGCCGAATCCTACGATGCCAGCCATCACCCTGATCTGGGTGGCTGCAAAAGGATCGTAGTCGCCCATGCCATACTTGCTGAGCACCAGCCCTACTGCCTGACCGGCAGCACCTCCCAGTGCAAACAGCAGCCCTTTCAGGGGAACGCGGTCCGGGGTGTTTTTTCCGGCCCGGTGTTTATGAAGGATCACCAGGGCAATCCCTGAAATGGTCAACAGCATGCCCCCCATATTGAGCAGGGTAAGGGTTTCATCCATCAGTAACCAACCGGTAAAGGCAGCGATAGGAGGGACCATGGTCATCACCAGCATCGACATGCGTGAGCCCACCACCGTAAATGCTTTGAACAGGAACAGGTCGCCGATGACAAATCCCACAATGCCCGAAACCCCCAGCCAAATCCATGAGTAAACAGTGGCATCAATGGGCAGAAACAAACCACGGCGAAAATACCCGTAGATTCCCAGCAGCACCACGGCCATCACCAGCCTGATGATATTCACTGCCACACTGCCTACCCGGCGGCTGGCCGTTTCAAAAGAAAGAGCGGTGACTGTCCAGCATACAGCAGTAAATAAAGCCGCTAACTCCCCGATACGCATTTCCATAACAGAATATTTTGGCGGCAAAGTTAGGATTTAATTTGCCATTTGAACCTCTGATGGGTCAATAATAGCAACCCTAAGATTGATCCGGCCCGATTCATGATAAAGCTTCAAAAAAGAGATCATTATAAAGCAACGCGTGATGACAATCTGACCTGCTGCAACCTTCTTACACGGCTTGTTTTGCCCATCAGATGCAAAAGTTTCCTTTCAATTGGAAAACTGCTGACTTCCGGAAAGAATGCATAATAATTAAGTCATATATCTTTTCGCAAGTAAAAAGTTCTTAATTTTACATTCCAAATTAGTCAAGGTGTAATGAATTTAAAAATCCAAAGTTTATGATGAAAAGAGCTTTTTTACTTGTTGTGGTAGCCATGACAATGTATTCGTGCGGGCAACAGCCCGCGGAGCAGCAAGCCCAAGAACCGGTGATAGAAACCCGCCTGATCTCGCAACTTGTTTCTGAACCTATGACTTATGAAAATCAGGTAGTACGGTTGGAAGGGATGATTGGCCACATTTGCCGTCATAGTGGCGACAAGATGCGCATCGTGCAAACCACCGATGATGCCTATAGCATTGAAGTCATGCTGATGGATCAGGCCAGCCAGTTCAATCCTGAAATGGAAGGCAATGAATTGGTGCTGGTAGGCACCCTGAAAACTGAAGTAGTAAATCTTAGTGAACTGGAAGAAGCGCACGTGCATGAAGGCGAAGAAGGAGATCACGAATGTGAAACGACTACGGAAGCCCTTGAAAAAATGAAAGAAAAAGGGATTGACCCTGAACTCAGGACTTATGTAGAACTGATCAGGGTAGAAGAGAAATAACCCGTTAACAGGAATATGGTAAAGCTGTCTGAGCTCTTTGGTTCAGACAGCTTTTTTTATAGCTTTTCCCATCAATTGTTGTTTCTTTTATAATTTTGCAACGAAAATAAAGGATCATATCTATTATGACCTGTTCAATTATCTCATCAACCAATTTCTTCAGATCATGATAAAATGGCGTAAAATGAACAGGGCTGTTCACCGCGACCTGGGCTACTTTTTTATGTTCATGTCTATTATATATGGCATCTCGGGCATAGCCATGAATCACCGGCACGAATGGAACCCCAATTACAACATCACCCAGCAGACCCATCAGCTGGAACTTCCCCCGCAACCAATGGAAGATAGCAAGGAGCTCTCTTCATTTTTCCTGAATCAGGTGGATCCAAAAGCAACCTACCGCACACAACTGGTCCAGAATAACAACCTGCGTATCTTCGTGGAACATGGGAGTCTGAACGTGGACCTGCTGAGCGGACAAGCCCAATATGAAATAATCCGCAGAAGGCCTGTTCTATACCATTTCAACCAGCTTCATTATAATACCCCCCAAAAGCTGTGGACGTGGTTTAGCGATGCGTATGCCCTGGGGTTGATCATTCTGGCCGTTACGGGCCTGTTTATCCTGAAAGGCAAAAATGGCATTACACGCCGGGGCGCCTGGCTCACCGCTGCCGGAGTGATTGTTCCCCTGATTTTGATCTTCCTGTATTTCAGTTAATGCTTCAGATGGTTTTCCAGCAGATGAATGGTTCTGCTGATGCCTATCATCTGCGATTCATTTACTGCAGACAAATCCAGATAGTGGCTTCTGATCATGCTGATGGTTTGGGGCGATAACCCTTGCCCGGGCCATGTTTTTTTCCAGGCCATCCATGCGGTAGCAGTCTTTAAAAGATTGGTATTCATGCGAAGGGTCAGGGGAGAATACCGCGAAGGGTGCACATGAATGTAATACGCAGGATCTTTACCTTTCAGCAAGGTCCATCGTGAATGATCGCTCAAAAGCACCTCCTGAAAAGAGGCAGGTGCGCTGTCGAGCCAGGCTGCATAATCTTCAGGAGTCAATACGTGCTTGTTTGCCAGCAGATGCAGCATTTGCTCCCTGATCTGTAGGGGGGAAAGTTTCCCTATATACAAATCAGAAAGCGATCTGCCCATAAGTTTCAGCTGTTGGCAAAAGCCAATGAAAGCATGCTCATTTTGCGGTAAAAAATGACCGATCTCTCTGGAGATGAAATCCAGATGATGCTTCCATCCGTTCAGCCAAAGGGGTGCAGCGGTACAGGAGGATTTCATGCCGGGTTTGTTTAAAGGATGAAGTCCTGATATTTTTTATCAACCCGTTTGAAGGAATAACCCTCAGTTTTTTCTGAGCTTCTGTGGTTTAATCATGTTTTCAGGCAGGAGCAACTCCTCGAGTTCTTCGCGGGTAAGAAGCTTTTTCTCCAGAACCACGTCATAAACGCCTTTATTATGTTCCATGGCTTCTTTGGCCACCTGGGTGCACACTTCATATCCCAGCACAGGGTTCAGGGCCGTCACCAGCCCAATGCTGTCCATCACCGTTTTTCTGCAATGTTCTTCATTGGCAGTAATCCCCTGGATACAACGTTGCTGCAAGGTGTTCATGCCGTTTTTGAGCATTTCAATACTCTCAAAAAGGCTTTGCACCATCACTGGCTCCATCACGTTCAGTTCCAGTTGCCCGGCTTCGGCAGCCATGGTGATGGTCAGATCATTTCCAATCACTTTGAAGGCAATCTGGTTTACCACCTCAGGAATGACAGGGTTTACTTTTCCGGGCATGATAGAAGAACCCGGCTGCATGGGGGGCAGGTTAATTTCATTTAACCCGGCACGGGGCCCCGAAGAAAGCAACCTGAGGTCATTGCATATCTTTGACAATTTTATGGCCAGTCGTTTCACTGCAGCAGAATAAATCACGAACACTCCGGTATCCTGGGTAGCTTCAACCAGGTTGGCAGCCAGCCTCAGATCCAGGCCCGTGATATGGCACAGATGCCTGGTTACAGTGCCTGAATAATCGGGATCAGCATTGATGCCTGTTCCGATGGCTGTCCCTCCCATGTTGATTTCCAGCAGCAGCCTGGCGGTCTCGTTCAGCAGCCTGATTTCTTCCTGCAGGGTGGTGGCATAAGCCCCGAAAGTTTGCCCCAGGGTCATGGGCACAGCATCCTGCAACTGGGTGCGCCCCATCTTGATAATATCCGCAAAGGCGTGTTCTTTTTCACGCAGGCTCTCAATGAGGTTACCCAGCACCTCCACCAGGCGTTCATTGCTTTTTACCAGGGCGATCTTTGCTGCCGTGGGGTAGGCATCGTTGGTGGATTGCGAAAGGTTCACATGATTGTTTGGATGGCAGTGCTTATACATTCCTTTTTCATGGCCCATAATCTCCAGGGCACGATTGGCAATCACCTCATTGGCATTCATGTTGGTAGAAGTGCCTGCGCCTCCCTGAATCATATCCACTACAAACTGATTATGGAACCGGCCATTAATAATATCATGACAAGCCCTGACAATGGCGTTAGTGACAGGAGTGGGCAATAACCCCAGGTCATGGTTTGCCCTGGCGGCGGCCATCTTCACCATGGCCAGCCCCTGGATTAACACCGGGAAAAAGTTCAGGGTAATGCCGCTGATGTTGAAATTCTCGATGCCGCGCAGGGTCTGTACGCCATAATATACTTCTGAGGGCACGTCACGGTCACCCAGAAGGTCATGCTCGCGGCGGGTTCGTCCACTTTCATACTGGGCATTCACATTCACCAGGCGCATGTTGCTCTGGCGCATGCGCCGGGAGATCACCTTGGAGATCTGCTGAAAGATCTTTAAACCCACCGCAGGATGTTGCTCAAACAGCCTGGTAAAACTGTCGTGCGACAGACATAAGGCCGTGGTAGGCTTCATAGCCCTGGCATTTGTGGTATGAGGCGCATCGGCCATGATGGTACCTTCCCCGATGAAGTCGCGTGTAGAGAAGAACGTCAATCGTTTTTCTTCGCCGAAAGGCGTCTTTTTGAATAACTCAACCTCCCCTTCATAAATGATGTAGAGATACTTATTGGTAGGGCTGTTCTCCTGAAACAGGTATTGCCCCTTTTTATAATTTTTCTCTTCAAATTTTCTGACAAAATGATCGAGCTCCTGGGTGCTTAGATCCT
>JAWOCF010000101.1:0-2596 GCA_046483935.1 Bacteroidales bacterium
ATGATCGTGGTGCCTTCCAGAACCGGTGTCTCTTTTTATCAGCAGATCAAAAGGAAACTCGATGAGCTGGTGGGCAGCATTAATGGCAACTACAGCAGGGGCGACTGGAACCCGATCAACTACCAGTACACCTCCCTGCCACACAAGGAACTGATTGCCCGGTACCGCCGAAGCCATGTTTCGCTGATTACCCCCTTGCGCGACGGCATGAACCTGGTAGCCAAAGAGTATATTGCCTCGCTGAATGATTATACCGGGGTGCTGATATTGAGTGAATTCAGTGGCGCTGCCAAAGAGCTCAGCGAAAGCATTGTCATCAACCCCCACAGTATTGATGAGATTGCCGATGGCATAGCCGATGCACTGAACGTGCCGGAGGAGGAGCAGATCCGCTTTAACCGGATCATGCAGAACCGCCTGAAAAGATACACGGTCAACAAATGGGCCAATGAATTTGTGAATACCCTGATGGAAACCAGCAGAATTTCCGGTTATACTTCCAAAAAGAAGCTGATCAAACCCTTTGTCTGCAAGAAGTTGGTCGCCAGCTTTAAGAAGGCCAAAAAAAGTATCATTATTCTGAATTATGATGGCACCCTGGTGCCTTATGCCAAAAATCCCGGCGAGGCACGCCCCACCAAAGAACTGCTGGCGCTGCTGGGCAGCCTGAATGAAGGTAAAAACATAGACATCGTGATCATCAGCGGGCGGGGCAAAGATGACCTGGATGCCTGGCTGGGGAGGGCCCCCGTGAATCTTACTGCCGAAAACGGAAGCTGGATCCGCAATGTCAAAGAAAGGGAATGGAAGCTCTTCAAGCCCCTGTCCTCCGAATGGAAGCAGGATATCCTGCCTGTGCTGGAGATGTATACCGACCGGTTGCCCGGGTCATTCATCCAGGAACGCGAATATTCCATCTCCTGGCATTATCATAAAGCGGATATTGAACAGGCCTCCTTTTTGACCAAAGAGGTGAATGATCACCTGCTGGCCCTGACTTCCAACATGGGCATACAGGTGGTAAACGGAAATAAAGTGATTGAGGTCAGCAACTCAGGGATCAATAAAGGGGAGCTGGCCCATTTTTGGGTCTCACGCAGGAAGTACGACTTTGTGCTGGCCATGGGTGCAGGGTGGTCGGACGAGATGTTGTTCAACTCCTTGCCGTCGCATGCCTGGACCATCAAGATCGGGATGCAGCAAACCAGCGCCCGGTATGTGATCAGGGATCAGGACGGGGCCTTCGGTTTTCTGAAGGCGCTGGCAGAATTCAAGGGGCATAATGTGGAGTAAATGTCAGGGGATGAAATCCACCACCAGGATTCCCAGGCGTTCGCTCAGCCCCATGATGGGTGAAACGACTGCTGCCAGGGAGTCCTGGCGGATGGTAAATACCTCTTCAGCCTGAAGGATGCGTGCCTGGGTAATGCGGGTGTTCTGATCATTGCGGTCGGTAGAAAGGATGACATCACCTGTTGAGGGATCTATCAGCCGCAGCCGTTGTACATCCTGTTCATTGACAAAGGTAGAAAAGAACTGGTCAACCTGCTCGAGGTTCTGCCTCGACATCTCGCTGCGGATGGCCCACGAGAGGGTGCGCACAGCACGTTCCATGCCGGCGATCCTCAGGGAATCCAGGCTGCTTTCATACTGGGTGATTAATTCCTGCCGTTGGGTTATGGATTGTCTTTCTACGGCACTGATGCGGATCAGGGCATAAATACCCCCGGCAATAATCAGTATCAGCAGCAGGGTGACCACCATATTGCGCTGCACCCATCCCATAAAGCCTTTCTTCTTTTTTGGTGAAGGCTTCTTGTGTCCGGGATTCTCTTTACCTGGCTGTGAGAGGTCTTTATTTTCCATGATGTAGTTTTTTTTATAAAATTAACCTTTTTTATTTATTTATTGAAATGAACACGAAGATAGAAACAGTGCTTTAAGTAATAAAAATGTGAAATTCATTTGTTATATTTAACCTCATGAACAGGGTGATGGTCTTCTTATGTTTTTTGTTCTCCTTCGGGGTTCTTGCCGGGCAGCAGCAACAGCAAGCTGCTGATGAGCCACCCATCCGGGAGGAGACCCTGGAAGAGGTTGTGGTGAGCGCCTTCAACACCTCGCGCCGGCTGCTGGTTACCCCGGGCTCGCTGACCATGATCAGTGCCCGGCAGATAGAACAGCAAAACACGCCCACCATCCTGCCGCTGCTGAACCTGGCCAGCGGGGTATATGCCCATTCAGGCACCATCAGCACCAGCAGGATCACCATCCGGGGCATCGGGGCACGAATCCCCTATGGCACAGGCAAGATCAGGGCCTATTTCAACAACATCCCGTTAACCAATGGCTCGGGGCTCTCGATCGTGGAGTATATTGACCCTTCGGTGATTGAACGCATCGAAATTATCAAGGGGCCTGCCACCAGTGCCTACGGGGCAGGCCTGGGAGGCACCATAAACATCACCGCGCGCCAGCCTATGCAACGGGCCAACGGGGTGAGCAACAGCCTTCAGATGGGCTCCTGGGGCCTGCTTGACAACAGCCTGATCATGGATGCAGGTTCCGCAAACCTGGCCACCAGCCTGATGATTAA
>JAWOCF010000119.1:0-3816 GCA_046483935.1 Bacteroidales bacterium
CCCCTGATCAGGCCCTGACCGATGCCCGACAGCAGATCAAACCACGCCAGCTCGACACCTTGCTCAACAACCTGGTGATCCGCAAGCCTACTACCCCCGGGAAAAGCCCTGCAGAGGTTCTGCAGACCTATCGCATGCAGATTGATGAGGTAGACCACCAGATCCTGGAACTGATGGCCCGCCGCATGTCGATGGTAGAGCAGATCGGATGGCTGAAAAAAGAAAATGACATCACCGTGCTTCAGATCCGCCGCTGGCATGCCATCTATAAAGACAGGATGATCAGAGGCAAGGACCTGAACCTGGATGCAGCATTCATCAAGAAAATCCTTGAGCTGGTGCATAAAGAATCTATTGACATACAAACCCGGATCATGAATCAGGACAACAACAAATCAATTTATGGATAAAGACAAAAACAGCCCGCTAACCGATATTTCCAGCCTTGGAGAATTCGGATTGATAGACCATTTGACAAAAAATATCAAAATCTATAACGCCCAGACCGTAAAGGGGGTTGGTGATGATGCCGCCGTGTTCGACATGGGAGAGGCCATGACAATCGTGACCCAGGATCTACTGGTGGAAGGGGTGCATTTCGATATGGTATATACCCCCCTGAAACATCTGGGATATAAAGCCGTTGCCGTAAACCTTTCTGATATTTATGCCATGAATGGCACCCCTACCCAGGTCATTGTCGGTTTGGCCATATCCAGCAGGTATACCCTGGAAGCCCTTGAAGAGCTTTATGAAGGCATGATGCTGGCCTGCCAGAAGTATAAGGTGGATCTGGCCGGAGGAGACACCACCACCAGTCCCTCGGGCATGATGCTTTCCATTACAGCCGTAGGCCATGCGCCCAAAGAAAAGGTGGTCTATCGCAGTGGGGCCCAAACCAATGATATCATGATGGTGAGCGGTGACCTGGGAGCAGCCTATTGCGGACTGCTGGTGCTGGAACGCGAGAAACAGGTATTCAAGGTAAACCCCGGATCGCAACCCGATATCAGTCAGCACTCCTACATCCTGGAGCGGCAGCTCAAACCTGAACCGCGCCGAGACATTGTTGAGCTGCTGGATCAGGCAGGGGTAGTGCCTACCGCCATGATTGATATCAGCGACGGGCTGGCCTCCGAAGCCATCCACATCACCAAAAATTCCGGCAAGGGAGTCACCTTGTTTGAGGAGAAAATTCCTGTTGATGCACGGATGGCGGCTGTGGCCCATGAGTTTAACATCGATCCTACCACCTGTGCCCTGAATGGAGGCGAGGATTATGAGCTGCTGTTCACCATCAGCCCTAAAGACTACGACAAGGTAAAAGACCTGGAAGGAATTACTCCTGTGGGCCATATTACTGAAGCCAGTGAGGGCTGCAATATGGTCAGTACTTCGGGGCACCTGATTAACCTCAGGGCCCAGGGATGGGATGCTTTGAAGAAGCGGTAACCGCTAACTGGAATTCAACATAAACCAATCGGAAGCAAGGTGGCCAGGAAGAAATATTATGTAGTATGGAAAGGCAGGCAAACAGGTGTCTTCGACAGCTGGGCTGAATGCAAAAAAGCCGTGGATGCTTTTGATGGGGCGGCCTACAAGTCGTTTGAAGACCAGGAAACGGCCCAAAAAGCCTTTGCTGGCAATATGTACCAGTACCTGGGAAAAAAACAGCCTGCTGCTTCGCTGAGTGCACAGAAGCTGAAAGCCATCGGCAAGCCCATTGCGAACAGCATCTCGGTTGATGCCGCCTGCAACATGGTAACCGGGCTGATGGAATATCAGGGGGTGCATACCACCACGCGTGAGCAGCTCTTCAAGATGGGGCCTTATCAGAAGGGAAGCAACAACATCGGCGAGTTCCTGGCCATTGTGCACGCCCTGGCGTGGTGCCGGAAGCACAACATTAACCTGCCCATCTACACCGATTCAAGAACTGCCATGGCATGGGTGCGAAAAAAGAAAGCCAACACCAAAGTGGTTCCCTCCGATGCCAATGATGAGCTGTTCGAAATGATTGAACGTGCCGAGCGGTGGCTGCAAAACAACACCTGGAACAACCCCATTCTCAAATGGGAAACCGAAGCATGGGGAGAAATCCCCGCTGATTTCGGCAGAAAATGATCACCCGGCTTATACTCCTTTAAGCAGCTTCCTGATTTCAGCGTCCCGGAAAAAAGGGCGCTCCTCATTTTTTGTCCATAATAATATCAAAAGCCGCCCCGGAAGGTTTCTGCGGGGCGGTTCTTTTTGGGTTTTGCCCTGAAATGTTATGAGCTCCCCAAATGCTGCCAAAAATGGGTGCCCCTTGATAAAGCTTTCCTATCATCTCTGTTCGGGTGGCTTCATTAGATATAAATTTTTCCAGCCCTTGCTGTTTTAATCCTTTTTTTCTTTTCCATGTGTCAAAGATATTTTTTTGTTAATTATTTAATCTTGACACACTTTTTTGAACAGTCTCCTTCAAATTCTTCTTCCCAACAAAGCGGCACCATCTTTTGGGTTGAACCAATGTTGAACCAATGTTAAACCAGTGTTGAACCAATGTTGAACCAATAACCATTGGTTCAACATTGGTTCAACATTGGATAAGCAATGAACAAACAATGAACCAACCCCATCCCTGATCGGGACCTGAGAAGGTGCTGCAGGCTATTAGCCCTTAGCGGTTGGCAAAAAAAGGGTGGAGTAGGGAAAGTAAAAAAATACTTCAGAGATTCATTTCAGCGCCAGAGAGGTTGATCATTCCTGCTTTTCAGGATGATTTGCTTTTTTCCGAATGATTAGAAGCTGCTTGATCTCCCTTTTTTTATTTTTTACCGGGATAAAATCGTGCAACATTCATGTTTTTCATTAATTTAGCCACAAAAACCTGCAGGATATGAGCAAAATGGACCATAAGATTCTTATCATTGATGATGATGAGGATGTGCTGCTTGCAGCCAAACTATTTCTCAAACAACACATCAAGGCTGTTCATACAGATAAAGACCCCAATAATATTCCCCTGTTGATGAAGAACGAGAGTTATGATCTGGTGCTGCTTGACATGAACTTCTCGCGCGATGCCACCAGCGGACAGGAGGGCTTTTACTGGCTCAACAAAATCCTGGAGCTGGATCCTACCGTAGCAGTAGTGCTGATTACGGCATATGGTGATATTGAGCTGGCCGTGCAAGGCATTAAGGAAGGAGCCACCAATTTTCTTCTTAAACCCTGGGATAATAAAAAATTGCTGGCAACCATTGGCACCACCCTTGAGGTGAACCGCTCCAAAAAAGAATTGCAGGACATGCGCTCCAAGCAAAAGTTTTTGATGGAGCAGGGCGACCAGCCTTACAGTCAGATCATCGGCCAGTCAAAACCCTTGATGGACGTGCTGTCAACCGTGCAAAAGGTAGCTGTTACCGATGCCAACGTGCTGATTCTGGGCGAAAACGGCACCGGTAAAGAAGTGATTGCCCGGGCCATTCACCGGGCTTCACCCCGCAAAAACGAGGTGTTTATCAGCGTGGATCTGGGAGCCATCAGTGAGTCGTTGTTCGAGAGCGAACTGTTTGGTTACAAGAAGGGCGCTTTTACCGATGCCAAGGAAGATCGTGCCGGGCGGTTTGAGGCGGCCAATAAGGGCACCATTTTTCTGGATGAAATTGGCAACCTGAGCATGCCCCTGCAGTCGAAATTGCTGGCTGTGCTGCAAAACAGGAAAGTGGTGCGCCTGGGTTCGGTAAAAGAAACACCCGTTGATGTGAGGTTGGTTTGTGCCACCAACATGCCCCTGTATCAGATGGTTGAGGAAGGAAAGTTTCGCCAGGA
>JAWOCF010000164.1:0-4435 GCA_046483935.1 Bacteroidales bacterium
ATATGATATTCCGCTTTCATCAGCCTCCAGCAGGACACAGGTTGAGCTGTCACCGTTTGTATCGTTTCATCCTTACTTTGGCCATGCCCCACGCACTATAGAAAGCTGGTCGTTGCAGACAGTACGTGCCGGTCTGGCTTTAAAATTCGGGCGCACCCGTGCACCAAAAGTAGTAGCTGCCGCCCCTGTGGTGGTTCCTGTAGTTGTGGTGGTTGAACCCGATGCTGATTTCAACATCAATGCTCCTGCCAAGATTCAGGTGAAAAGAGTGATAAAAGAATCTTTTCCCATTCGCAATTCTGTCTTCTTTAGTGAGAATTCATCAGCCATTCCTGGCCGCTACATTCAGCTGACCAGCCAACAGGCCTCAGCATTTGAAGAAAACAAATCGCAGGAAGCCAGGCCCGAAAATTTTGATGGCCGCTCAAAACGCCAGTTGACAGCCTACTACAATGTCCTGAATATCCTGGGCGACCGCATGAGGGCAAATCCAATGGCTAACGTAACCCTGGTTGGATCATCAGCAGGTAAAGGTGCTGCAAAAGGTAAAGAATATGCCGAATCGGTGAAAAGCTACCTGGTTAACGTTTATGGAATAAGCCCGGCACGCATCACCACCGAAGGCAGAAACCTTCCGGTACATCCTTCACAACAGCCTGGTGCGACCATTGATCTGGTCATGCTTGGCGATGATGACCGCAGGGTTGATATTGTAAGTTCTTCATCAGCATTGCTGGTACCCATTCAATTCTCAACAGTACACCAGGATGAAGGCATGGTCGTTTTCAACACCAAAGCCAAAGAGGAAACCAACATCAAAAGCTGGACCGTCGATGTGATTGATCAGGAGAAAAAGGTTCAGCATTTTGGTCCTTTCACCGGCGATGTGGCTTCCATCAGGGGCAATGACATTCTGGGCGATCGCCCTGAAGGCACCTACAAGGTTATCATGAACGCCCAGACCGAAGATGGAAAACTCATCAGAAAAGAAAGCACCTTGAGCCTGGTTCAGGGAAATGTTGTAGAGCAGAATGAACATAGGTTTAGCATCCTGTTTGATTTTGACAAATCCAAAACGGTAGCTTCTTATGAGAAATTCCTGAACGAAGTCGTTTCTCCGCAAATCATGGACAATGCCTCGGTCATGATTCAAGGCCATTCCGATACGATAGGCAGTGAAAAATACAACCTGGTTTTATCGCAGCAACGTGCAAAGGATGCTCAGACCATCCTGGAGAAGGCACTGGTTAAAGCTGGTACAAAAGGGGTAACCTTTCAATCGGTTGGCAAGGGTGATAACACAAACTCAGCTCCTTTTAGCAACAACCTTCCTGAAGGCCGTTTCTATAACAGGACCGTTATTATCGACATTGTTCTGGCAAAATAATCAGCTTGAAATCTAAACCCATTCTATAACTAGGTTAGTTTAGTTGGTCGCGAAAGCGAAATGCAGGAAGACCGTCCCGATATGTATCGCGGACGGTTTACTGTTTTTCAGGGGTGGCTGATCATACAACCCGCCTGAAGGATCTTGCGGATAGGGGGATAACGCGGAGCACCGGGGCTGCTTCCGGGGGCTTACTGGCTCTCCAGCCTGATGTATTCGAGCATCAGATCCATTTCGAAATCTGATATTTCGTACTTTTTCAGATGTTTGCGGTCTTCGTTAAAGGCATTTTCAAACTCACTGAGATCCTTGGCCTGGGCCAGGCTTTGCCGGTAATGGCCGAAGGCTTCACCCGGTTGGTTCATGGCCCAGTATACATGGCCCATATTCATCAGGTCATAGCGGTTGCCGGCTTCACTGGCCAGCAATCGTTCCAGGTAATCTTTGGCGGTATCCAGCTTGTTGACCAAAAAGGAGCACCAGGCCAGGGGGCGTCGGATCTTATGATTTTCGGGAGCCAGCACTTCCACCTTGAAATAATAATCCAGGGCTTCGCCGAAGCGTTCCAGATGGATCAGGCATTGGCCAATGTTGGCCTGTACCTTCAAATCGTCGGGGTGGCTCTTTTCGACCTGGCGGTAGTACCCCAGGGCCTGTTCCCACTGGTTCAGGTATTTTGAACACAGGGCCATCTTGCGGGTGATCCATGGCCGGTCGGATTCAATCAGGTCGGCCTTTTTATAATATTCAAGGGCATGGGAAAAATCCCCGCTTTTCTCATAACAAAACGCGATTTTTTCAACCAGCTCAAGGTTATCGGGTTCTTTTTCCACAATGGTGCTGAAGATCTTCAGGGCATCGGCGTAAAACTTCTTATCAAAATAAAACTCTGCAATATTCCGGATGGTCTTATGGTCTGATACAAGGTGCTTGACAAAAAACGTTTCGTAAAGGTCGAGCTTCATGCTGAAGATATCATCGAACTCATTGTGCCACGGATGGAGCCTGAAAAAGCGGTACAGATCCTGAAAATACTGGGTGTAGATGCTCTTGGTGGTCGAAAAACTGTTAAGCAGCTTCTCATCATTCTGTATCTCCGAGATGTTCTTCATCTCCTCATTGAGCATGTTCATCATCATGGCCTTTTGCTGATGAGGCACCATGTTCATGTTCAGGCAGAAAGAGTACTTGTCGGAGTTGCACATAAAATAGGTGTTCTCCAGTTTTTCGAACAGTGGAGTCAGGTCAAGGTTGTGTTCCGGATCTTTGATCATGGGTGCCAGCACCTGGTTGTCGGTATAAAAGGGCACCAGCCAATTGCTGATCTCGCGAAAGAATGGAAACTGCTTCAACTGGGCGAAGGCGCTGATATATACATCCATTCCTTCCAGCTGCATCTCGGTGAGCTCGGTGAGCTTGTCGAGCAGATCGGGCACGTCCTCAAACATGGTTTCCCAGTCGGGGTTTTTTTCCTCGCCGGTTTCTTCCTTGAAAATGTTATCCAGATCCAGCTTCTCCTCAATGCGCGGGCGCATCTTCATCATGGCGGGCATGATTTCTTCCTCCCATTTTTTACGCACCTTTTCCGTTTCCTTCGATTTGGTAAACTGCACGAGTATCCCTTCGATGTTTTGCTGGATATTGGGAAAGTCGGCCAGCTCCCTGGTTTTTTCTTCCAACACAGGATACAGATAGTAGCGGTCGTTGTACTTCAGGAAGCATACAAACAGCCCGACCATGGCCCTTTCCCATACCCGTTGCTGCTTCTGACTGACAAACAGGAACAACAACCGAAACTTATTCACATCGAAGTAACGCAACAGGCTGATGGTAAGTGCACTTACAATCAAGGCCTTATCATGCCAGGGCAATTGCCGGGAGGTGCTGGCAGCCTTGAGCAATTCTATTTCTGCATCCGTATATTTGTCGGTCAGCCAGATGATGTTAAACACCCGGGTAAGGGCTTCTTCGCGTGAGGTCAGCTCCTGGCTGTTCTCAACGTTCACATCGCGCAACAGCCCCTGCAGCTCACGGTCGAAGGTAAGGCTTTCCAGCAGGGCCAGGGCCTCCTTGCGTTCCATCCGCTTTTCGCGTTCCAGATGATGCTTCATGCGGTAGATGTTGGTGGCGGCAAGATCGGTAAGCAGCAGTTCGCGCAACTCATCGGCCAGCTCCAGCAAGGTGCGGATCAGGTAATGATACACCTCTTCGCGCCTGGGATCCTTTACGGCCGAAAAGGAATGCTTCAGGATGTTGCGGTAGGTAGCCATCAGTTCATCAAGCTGTTCGTTGATAAACTCCTTACTGGAGGCCTTCACCATGCTGCGCAATATCTCTATGGCCTGCGATACCTTGCGGCGGTGAAGCAGGCTGCAGGCCTGGTTGTAGTTCTTGATGACTTGTTGATGGATCATATCAGTTCTTTTTCCGGATGTGGGTTCCGGGTATTAATGGAATAACGAATTACAGGGGTCAATGTTTGCACAACCCCTCAAAAAGCTTGCCGCCCCCAAAATACAAAAAACAAATACATAACATGACAAAAACGATCATCTGTTCAAGGCCGGTTCACTCCTTACATGATAAACCTGCCCTTCCCCAGGCATCTCTTCCTGCTACCGGGGACCTATTAAACTCAGTTCAAACTCAGTTCAAACTCAGTTCAAACTCAGTTCAAATTCAGTTCAAATTCAGTAATGAGTGAATTTGATGTGAATTTGATGTGAACTTGATGTGAACTTGATGTGAATTTGATCAGGCCCTGACCCTACACGGACCTGCCGACGTAGGGATACGCCATGGCGTGTCCCTACGCGATGCAAAAATACGCAAAGGCGTGTCTGCGCGCGAAGCACGGACACGCCCTGGCGTTTCCCTACGGGGATGATACCCTAAAATGATCAGGGATAAAAGATGGGGCCTTCGATGCCCAGGGGCAGTTCCAGCCAGATCCATGCAATAAACATGGGGATCCTCACGATGATGAAAGCAATGGAATAGGGCAGCATCATTGAAATCAGGGTTCCGATGCCCACATTCTTCACATAC
>JAWOCF010000168.1:0-5547 GCA_046483935.1 Bacteroidales bacterium
TACGTGACATAATTGTGCACACCTTTTGATTCAATGTCCTCGGTTTTCAATTTGCTGACCTCGCCATGGATAAAACTGCCGGTTGATTTGGCCGCTTTGCAGACTTCCATGGTTAACGCTTCCAGGTTTATCATGTTTCAATACATTTTATTCTTGTGGTTAAACAAGATAAATGCCTTCGGACGACAAATTGTTCAGCTGTACTGGCTGTATGGTGTTGCACAGATCGTGATTGTAGGGGGTTTTTACCTTCAGGTAATTTTCGGTAAACCCGGTCATGAAACCATCAATATTATCTTTCTCCCAGAGTACCTGGGATGTATTCGCCAGGTTGTCCTGATAGAAAGCATGCATTTTCTCTTCCGACAGCCGGTGCATCAACTGTGAACGCTGGTGGCGTTGTTTGGGCGCAACAGTAGTGTTCAGCGTTGTTGCCCTGGTATTGTCTCTTTCGCTGTAAGTAAATACATGCACATAAGAAACAGCCTGGCTGCGGATAAATTCCATGGACTCCTGGAAAAGGGCATCCGTCTCGGCGGGAAATCCTACAATGAGGTCTACGGCAATGCAGGCATGAGGCATGAGTTGCCTGATCTTTTGGATCCGGCTGGCAAAGATCCCGGTGTCATAGCGTCTGCCCATCGCTTTCAGGACGGTGTCGCTACCCGACTGCAGGGGGATGTGGAAATGAGGCATCAGGCGGGGCTCGGCAGCCACCAGCTGGATGATCTCGTCAGTGAGCAGGTTGGGCTCTACCGAAGAGATGCGGATGCGCTCCAGGCCTTCAATGGTGATGAGTCCTTTCAGCAGGTCCACAAAGGTCTCTCCGTGTTGTTTACCAAAGTCGCCGATATTCACCCCCGTGAGCACGATCTCCTTTATGTTGCTGCGGGCAATCTCCCTGGCCGTAGTAAGGGTGCCGGCAATGGTGTCGCTGCGGCTGCGGCCCCGTGCCAGGGGAATGGTACAGTAAGAACAGAAATAATCGCAGCCGTCCTGGATCTTGAAAAAAGAACGGGTGCGGTCATCCATCGAATAAGAGGGTATAAATGCCGTGGGCTGCTCCACGGCCACATCCTTCCTGGAATCATCATGGTCTTTTTGCTCCAGCATGCGGATGTGTTCAAAAAGGTTGAATTTGTCGGCATTGCCCAGCACAATGTCTACTCCGGGAATGGCCTGCAGGGCCTGGGGGTTGAGCTGCGAAAAACAACCAATGACTGCCACATGGGCCTGAGGATTGATGCGCAGTACCTTGCGGATAAGCTCCTTGCAGCGTTTTTCGGCATTTTTGGTGACTGAGCAGGAGTTGATTACATAAAGATCGGCAGGGGCTGTGAAATCGACCTGGGCAAAGCCCTGATGCCCGAAGTGCCTGCTGATCGAGGAGGTTTCCGAGAAGTTCAGCTTGCAGCCAAGGGTATGATATGCTATTGTTTTAATCTTTTCCATAAAGAGGTGCAAATTTACTTGTTTTTTTTATGGAATGGAAACTGCTTCAAAATGTAGGAGGGTTGATCTCTTCATTGAGAGGAGTGACCTCGGGGGGAAGCTTTTTTTTTGTGAGAATGTATTATTGTCTATTAAATTATGTATAAAATGGCATGAATATTAAAATTATTATTATTAAATTGCATAAAGAATCATTTAAATTAAGAACTGAAGGTGGATCTGTTTCTGATAGGATAGATTTATCTTCCTAAACTGATTAATTATGAAAAGAAAACTCACGATGATGATGGTTATGGCCACTTTTCTGATGATTGGAGTCAGCCCAACGAACGCCAGGGCACAAATTGGAACTGAAGTTGATTATAATAATGTAAGTTATATAGGCGGTGGACTCATGCTAGGCTATTACAGCTATGGCTATGCAGGAGCCCGTAGTTTAAGTTTCCCACCTCTGACCGCTTTTTATGAAAAGGGGATTCATGAGAGAATTACGGTGGGGCCTTTTTTAAGTTATGCCCAGTGGAGTTATGACTACGCAGGTTTTGGCAGTAACTGGGGATATACATGGTCTTTCCTGCAGGTAGGAGGCCGGGGATCTTATCACCTGACTTCACTGCTCAATGAGTGGTTTGATTCCGAAATAGATGAAAGCAAGTGGGATATCTATGCCACCCTGTTGGTTGGTTTCGAATTCAGAAGCTTTAGCTATGATAATGATTTTGATGATGGACTGGATTACGACAATGACTGGCGCCTTTTTGTAGGCCCGCTTGCCGGAACACGCTATTTCCTTAACGAGCGGTTTGCCCTGTTCGTGGAAGCAGGCCGTGGCTCCCTGGGTGCCTTAACGTTCGGAGTTACTTACGATATGTGATATCATTACTATAAGTCGGTGCTTTTTGGGGTATCCTGCCGGGAGGCTTTGCCCGTGCCCAGTAAGAACTCCAAAGGGATGTGGACTCTTTCGCGCCAGGAGGCCTCGCTATGATCACCTCCTTCAACCTTCAGGGTCATCCAGTTGTTATTGGCCTCATATCCCCTTTGGAGGAGTATGGTGTCCATGCGCTGCTGGAAGGGCTCGTAAATTGAATCCAGGTTCTCTGTGCCATAGTCAAAGTAAAGACGGTGGGTATGGGGGGCAGGCAGGTTGTCCTTAAAGTATTCGATCACCACGCCATCGCCTATGGGCCAATGGGTGGAGAGGCAGGCTGCCCCACCAAACACTCCGGGATACTCGCTAATGGCGTATAAGGAGATCAATCCTCCCATGCTGCTGCCCATGATAAAGGTTGACTGCTGCCCGGAGTTGGTGCTGAAGGTAGTATCGATAAATGGCTTTAACTCCTGCACAATAAACTTCAGATAATTATCTGAAAGAATCTCTACCTTTTCTCCTAACTCCCTGGCTTTTTGTACGATCAGATCACGGGGTTTGTTGGGCATATATTCCATCAACCTCTTGTCGGTGTTCCAGATGCCTACTACAATGGCAGGTCTTATGGCTCCTGCTGCCAGCAGGCTGTCCATCGCCTGATCGGCACCCCATGGTACTCCCGTATAGGATGTTTTCGGATTGAAAACATTCTGCCCGTCATGCATATACAGCACATCATAGGAAATAGCAGGGTCGTAATCCGGGGGCAGCCACACCTCAACATTGCGGGGGGCTACATGTTGTGACTTGAAATCCTTAAAAGAGATGATTCCAGGCATAGAGGTGTCTTGTGATGAATTGCAGGATATGAACAGCACCAGGAAAAACAGGGCTGCAATGCTTTTTGTTTTCATAGCAAAGGGGTTTTTCATGAAAGAAAGTTTTCCTGCCATAAAAATATTAAAATATTTTATAAAATAACATTCTTAGCGGTAAATATAATGGCAGTGTTGCTTTCTACTGCTCCAGGGCAAAAGGCTTCAGTAGGTCTGGCAGCTGCCTGTAGTAGGGGTTCGGCCTGAGTGGCACTGCTGGTTGTCCCATGGATTCCATGATGGCAATACCCTTATCAGAAAGAAGGAATGCTATAAATGAAGCTGCCAGCTCGGGATGCTTGCTTTTGTGGGGAATGGTGGCCCCATATATCATGGGTTGCCCGGTTTCCACAATCGTATCCTGGGGATGTGCCCCCAGGGTGGCGGCCTGAACCTGTGCATACCATTCGTGCAGGGAAGGGTCTGCCAGGTTTAACTCAGCAGGAAGTTGAAGGTAAGGCAGGTTATGCTGTTGGGCCACGCTGCGGTACAGGAAGATATAGTCGAGGTGCCCGTTTTCCAGCAAGGCGATCAGGTCGGTTTCCTTGGGGCGGATGTTGTCAAGGTCTTTGGTGAGCAACTGCCTGTCAAGCTGCTCCTGTTCATAAAAGATTGCTGCCAGCTTGCAGGTCAGCACGGCACGTATCCCACAGGGATCGTGGTCGGGATTGCTGCGCCCGATGTTTACATCCTGCCGCAAAAGGATCTGGTGCCAGTTTTGCTGGTTGATCTCACTGGCATAGCGTGAATCATGAGAATAAACAATGGCCATTTCGTTGGAGGCAAAAGGCAGGTACCAGGAGGCGTGATCCGGAATCAGCATCTGGTTGATTACCTGGTAATCGGCCGAAAGGAAAACATCGGCCGGGGTGTTAATCTCCATGATGCGACGGGCACCTGCCTTGCTGCCCCATGCTTCGGTCAGGATCTCTGTTCCGGGATGCTGTTGCTGATAGGCGTCCACAATTTTTTTTACCGGCAGGCTCAGGCTGCCGGCATGGATAACATGAAGTACCGGGTTTTCTTCTTGATTCCTGTTGCTGGTGCAACCACCAATCAACAATAGCAGAGACATTAAGGTGATAAACAGACGCATAGTACCCGGGGAATATTTTCGGGCAAAGATAGGCCAAAAAATCTTCCCAGGGTATTCTTTTTGAGATGCTGGCGGGAACTTCTGATCAGCTTCTGTCAAAGGCAATGCGGATGACATCGCTGAAGGTATCCACAAAATGTACCCTCAGGTCCTGCTTCAGATAATCAGGCAGTTCATCAAAGTTCTTTTTGTTCTCGGAGGGAAAGATCAGTTCCATCACCTTGACCCGGCGGGCAGCGATGACTTTTTCACGGATGCCGCCAATAGGCAGTACGCGCCCTGTCAGGGTTAGCTCCCCGGTCATGGCCAGCCCTTTCCTTACAGGTTTGTTTCTGGCCAGCGAATATAAGGCCAGGGCCATGGTGATTCCTGCAGAAGGGCCATCCTTGGGGGTGGCACCGGCAGGGACGTGCAGGTGAACAAAATGGCTGTCGAAGTAATCGCTGGAAGGCTTTTCCTTCACCATTAGGGAGCGGGCATAGGAATAGGCAATTTCGGCAGATTCCTGCATCACATGCCCCAGCTGCCCGGTTTGTTTCAGGCTTCCGTTTTTTGATCTGACACCTGTGGCTTCAATATACAGAGTGGCACCGCCCATAGCAGTCCAGGCAAGGCCCAGGGTAACCCCCGCAATGGGCTGTTTGTAGAGCTCCTCTGTTACAAAAAATGGTTGCCCCAGAAAGTCTTTCAGGTTCTTGTTGTTGACATTCACTTTGCTGGTTCCTTGTTCGGCCTGCTGCAGGGTGGCTTTGCGCATGATTTTCTTGATCTGGTTCTCCAAACTCCTGACGCCTGCTTCCCGGGCATAGCCGTCAATGATCGTTGACAAGGCGCTGTCGGTGATGTTTACTTCACTGGCTTTCAGCCCGTGATCCTGGCGCTGCCGGGGAATTAGGTACCGCTTGGCAATTTCAATCTTTTCATCCAGGATGTATCCCGGCAACTTGATCACTTCCATGCGGTCAAGCAGGGGGCGGGGGATGGTGTCCAGCTGGTTGGCTGTGGTAATAAAAAGAATGTTCGACAAATCGAAGCGCACATCCAGGTAATGATCAAGAAAGTTGTTGTTTTGCTCAGGGTCAAGCACTTCCAGCAGCGCAGAAGCGGGATCGCCCTGAAAGCTGATGCCGATCTTGTCAATCTCATCGAGCATCACCGTGGGGTTGGCTACCCCGGTCCGCTTCAGGCTTTGTATAAACTTTCCGGGCATGGCTCCTATATAGGTGCGACGATGGCCCTTGATCTCTGCC
>JAWOCF010000237.1:0-3806 GCA_046483935.1 Bacteroidales bacterium
ATAATTACCACGTCGGGAACATTGATACCGTGGAAGTTTACCTGGTGCGGGGAGAGGTTTACCTCGGCGGTTGAGAACCCTACGCCGACGGTTACCGGATAGCTTCCTTTCTGGGTGATGTGCAAGCCCGAACGCATGGCGGCCTTGATTAGCAGGTTGGCAGCCAGCTGCACTCCTTCGCCGGCCGATCCGCTCATCACTACCGACATGGGTCCCTTCAGATAATGGTTGAACTGTTTGCTGATGGCAGGCAGCTTCTCCAGCAGGTCTTTTGTTTTCTTCCCTTTCAAATCTGACAACCCATCGCGTTGGTTGTACCATTCTCCGGGGTTCTTTCCTGATTTCTCAACGATCTCGGTCAGTTTCTGACGGGGATTGAGCTTCATGCCATAGCTGGGGCAGATCTCCATGACTTCTACCATTGAGAATCCCTTGGTGCCCAGGGCTATGGCCAGCTTGTCGGAGATGTCGCCGATGCCCAGTACCCGTGCCACATGCACAGCCCCTGCCGTATGTGCCAGGGCACACAGGTCGTATCCTGCGAAAGGATTGCCCTGGAAGGACGTGGTGGTGCAGAACCCACGGGGGGTCAGGCCACTGGTCTGGCCCCCGGTCATGCCATAGAGCATGTTGTTGTGAACAATCACAGTCATGTTCAGGTTCAGGCGGGCAGCTTCCAGGATATGTTGCAGGCCGATGGTAGCCCCACCATCACCAATAAAGACCACTACTTTTTTGCCCGGCTTCTCAATGCCGAAGGTAACCCCTGCACCCAGAGCCACCGAGCGGCCATGCAGGCCATGTACGGTATGGGTGTTCAAGCTCTTGTCGATAATGCCATGGCAGCCAATGTCGGTTACCACGATCACATCCAGGGGCAGGTAGCCCAGTTTTTCGAGCCCCTTCACGGTGTTTTTTGCAATCAGATCATGGCCACAGCCCTTGCAGTAGGGCAGGGCGTCGGTATTCAGGAATGGCTTGCTCATGCTTCTACCTCCTCTGTTATGTCCTGCGGGGTAATCATCCGGCCCATGGCGCCCACAAACCTCAGGTGAGCAGGCTTGCTGATGCCAAAGAGCAGATCTCCCAGCTGGTTGTTAATATTTTCTTCGGCAATCACCACTCTGGAGTAGTCATTGATGATGTTCAGATAAATGCCGGGCATCGGCAGCAGGGTCTTTGGGATCAGTAAGGAGACTTTCTCTCCTTTTTCACGCAATAGCTCCACTGCATCCATGGCGGCGGCAGCCGTGATGCCATATGCTACCACCAGTTTTTGAGCTCCTTTCTGTTCATCCAGCTCATAATACAGGTAGTGGTTCATGCGGTCTGTTATTTTATCCTCCAGGCGGCGGGTATTTTCCATGGCCTCCGGGGTGGAATGTTGCAGAAGGCCTTGCTGGTCGTGGGTAGATGCCGTAAACCGGATCTGGTGCTCCTCCTGGGTTACCGGCAGGAAATCAGGAACCAGATTGACCGGCGCATAGGGCTTATAGGTGCCCAGGGGCTTGAACTCCCGATGGGCTTTGGCCTCAAGGGGTTTGAGGCTTGGCAGCTCAAAGCTCTTCTGGGTCATCATCTCTTCCTTGGAGGTAAGTAAGATTACCGGAGTGCGCAGCTCAAGGGCTATCTCAGCTGCTTTGCCTGCCAGCTCCCAGCAGTCGGTAAAGCTGGAGGTGGCCAGTACCGGCAGGGGATGCCCGCCCGATATGGCTCCCTTGAGCAACAACAGGTCGCCCTGTGCCCCACAGGTAGCGGTTCCGGTGGCAGGACCCAGACGTTGCACCAGGATGATCACCATGGGCAGCTCCATCATGTAAGCCATGTTGATTGATTCGATCATCAGGGCAAAGCCAGGAAAAGAGGTGGCAGTCACGGGCAGCTTTCCGGTGGCCGCCAGTCCCGACATCCATTGGAGGGTCGTAATTTCATCGGGTGCCGACAGCATCATCTCCATGCGCTGGCTGCCATATAGGTATAGCAGGTTGGCAGGGGTGATGGGGTAGCCGATAAAGGCATCGGCACCCGATCGGGCCAGTGCTTCAATCATCAGGCGTGAGCCATCGGTGAGTACTTTATGTTTCTCTTGCATAGACTACTCCTTTAGAGGTTAAATGATTTACTTCTTCTTCTGTAAGCTTTATCCAATCCTTTAATACCTGGCGGGTATGTTCCCCGTAATGGGGTGGGGGTGCCAGCTGGCTGATACTCATAGGGTCGGAGGTGGAAAAGGCCACCGTGCGCACCCCTTTTATCTGCATGCCTTCGGGATAATGCCCTTGCAGCACCATCTCTTCCGACTCCGGCACCTCAAATACTTCCTTCATGTTGAAAACCCCGCCAGCCGGGATCCTCTTCAGGGCCAGCAAGTCCAGGATCTCCTGACGTGTATACCGGCTGATGAGCTCCTGCAGGATGCCATTGATGTGCTCCTTGTTGATTACCCGGTCCTGGTTGCGGGCAAACCGTGGATCTTCAGCCAGCTCGGGGTGTCCCAGGGCTTTGATCAGCTCACGGTATTGCTTGTCGGTACCTGCTGCCAGCACGATCTCTTTGCCCTCTCTGGTGGAAAAGATGGTTCCATAGGGCACGATGTTGGGATGGTCGCTACCCATACGTTGCGGGATTGACTGCCCCACCAGCCAGTTGGTGGCCTGATTGGCCAGCGATGCCAGCCCGGCCTTAAACAATGAAGCTTCAATATATTGTCCTTTGCCGGTGCGTTCACGATGAAACAGTGCCAGCAGGATGGCTTCCTTCAGGTGGTGGGCCGCCAGGATGTCCATCAGGGCCACCGGCATTTTGGTGGGTGGCCCGTCGGGCTCTCCGTTCATATAAGTGAAGCCACTCTCAGCCTGAATGATGGCATCGAACCCTGCCCTTTGGTTTTTCAGGCCATAGCCTGTCAGGTGCGAATAGATAAGCTTCTGGTTGTACTGCTTCAGGGTGGGATAATCTACCTTCAGTTTCTCGGCATCGCCGGGCTTATAGCTCACCAGCACAATGTCGCACTGCGCGGCCAGCCCATAGATGAGCTCCAGGCCTTGCGCCTGGCACAGGTCTACCGCCACCGACTTCTTACCCCAGTTTACACACGAGAAATATCCCGAGATATCTGTATCAGCAGGTTCTTTAGGAAGTTTCCAGTTGCGGGTTACGTCGCCCTGGGTGGTAACATTTTCAATTTTCAGCACGGTGGCCCCCAGCTCGGCAAAGAACATCCCCACACTGGGTCCGGCCAGTACACTGGCTAGTTCCAGAACCTTAATCCCTTCTAAAGGCGTTTTTTCCTGCATCATGGTTCCCTTTTATTATTCTTTTTCAGAAGGCAACTTCCGGGGTTTTCTTTTTCCGGTAATGTTGCCAATGATGATAAATATCACAGCAGCCCCGATAGCCACATAAGTATCTTCAATACGCATAAAGCCAAAGTAACGGGCAATGATATTGGCAATCACCGCAATGGTACCACCAATAAATGCCATCCGTACGCCTTCAATGGTGATCCATCCCCGGCCATAGATCCCCATGATGATGACAATGGCTCCGATAGCCCTGATGCCGTATGAGATGTAGGCAGTGTCAAGAATGGCACCCGAAGCATAATATGCCAGGGGAATGGTCAGTATGTTCACAACGATTACCAGCTTACGTGCTGTAGAAATCAGTTTCTGGTCTACCGCAGTTTTATTGATCAGCCCATGATAAATGTCCTTTGTGGCAATGGTGACCACGGCAAAATTTACCGGGCCCACAGTAGATAATATGGCAGCCAGAATCCCCGCCAGGGCAATACCACCCAGGAC
>JAWOCF010000234.1:0-3561 GCA_046483935.1 Bacteroidales bacterium
CACATAACTATCATAGGCGGGTTCAAAAACAATCACCTCATCTTCTTCACGGATAAAGGCAGAAATGGCGGTAAAGATGGCTTGGGTGGCCCCGGCGGTTATTGTGATCTCACTCTGGGGATCATATGTTGCCCCATACCTCTCGAAGGTCTTGTGGGCAATGCGCTCGCGCAGCAAGGGAATGCCTTCCATCGGTGCATACTGGTTCTGCCCCTGACGCATGTATTTCTCTACCAGCGAGATCAATTCCTCAGCCACCGGGAAATCGGGAAACCCCTGCGAGAGGTTCAGGGCATTGTGTTGAACTGCCAGCTGGCTCATCACGGAAAAGACAGAAGTTCCCGAGTGGGGAAGTTTCGATGCAATGGTATCAGGAAATAAGTTCATGGATATATAATTTAATCATTATCTGACGCAGAGTGTTTCTGTCTCTCTCATGCAGCAATTTGCTGGTAATGTGCTATGATCAAAAAATGAACCAACAAAAGCAGATGCCTGTCTTGATTTATTGCGCAAATAATAGATGTAATTTTATTACTTTTATAATCATTAACCATTTTTATATCGGGCCACAAAAATACATTAATTTATGGAATCAAAAAGATTCTAAGGCCTTCAACCGGACAAAAGTCTATTTCATTCCGGCTCAAATGGAATTACGACAAAAAAATATGAACATCTGGAGCCTCCTATTAGTTACACTTCAATATAGGTTATCAGATAAAAAAAAAGAATATCCCTGAGGAACTCATAAAAAACTTTTAAACATTTTATCAGATGAAAACCATAGACGATTACAATTTTTCGGGTAAGAAAGCCTTGATCCGGGTGGATTTTAATGTGCCGCTCAACAAACAATTTAAGGTAACCGATGATTCCAGGATGCGTGCCGCGGTGCCTACCATCAGAAAGATTCTGGACCAGGGGGGATCGGTGATCCTGATGTCGCACCTGGGCAGGCCCAAAGAAGGCCCTGAAGATAAATACTCGCTCAGACATCTGCAGGATCATCTGGAACAACTGGTGAACACCACGGTGCTGTTTGCCCAGGATTGTGTAGGGGAACCTGCCCGTGAAAAAGCTGCTGAACTGCAGCCCGGAGAAGTGTTGTTACTGGAAAACCTGCGCTTTCACAAAGAAGAAACCAAGGGAGATGAAGCTTTTGCCGCAAAGCTGGCTGAGCTGGCCGATGTATTTGTGAATGACGCTTTCGGTACGGCCCACCGGGCTCATGCATCGACCACCATTGTGGCAAAGTTTTTCCCGGAAGATAAAATGTTCGGGTATGTAATTGCCCGGGAGCTTGAGGCCGTCGACAAGGTGATCAAAGACACCAAAAAGCCTTACGTGGCAGTGATCGGGGGGGCCAAGGTGAGTTCTAAAATAGAGGTGCTACAGAATCTGCTGGAAAAAGTGGATGACCTGATCATTGGAGGGGGCATGATGTTCACCTTTATCAAAGCTCAGGGAGGCAACATCGGCAGCAGCATGGTGGAAGATGATTTCCTGGATACCGCCCGGGAGATCATGCAGATAGCCCAGCAAAAAGGCATCACCATCCACCTTCCCAAGGATGTGATTGCGGGCGATTCCTTTTCCAATGATGCCCGCACCCAAACCCTGGCCTCAGATAATATTCCTGAAGGATGGCTGGGCCTGGATATAGGTCCGGAATCGCATGAACAATTCTCGCAGGTCATAGCGAAAGCAAAAACCGTTTTATGGAACGGGCCCATGGGCGTGTTTGAAATGGAGAAATTTGCCGCTGGCACCAAAGCCATTGCCCAGGCCCTGGTGGCGTGTACCCGCAACGGGGGCTTCACATTAATTGGAGGGGGTGACTCGGTGGCGGCGATCAACCAACTTGGTCTGGCTGATCAGGTAAGCTATGTAAGTACCGGCGGGGGAGCTTTGCTGGAGTATATGGAAGGGAAGGTGCTTCCCGGCATACAGGCTATTCGCGACTAATATTTAATAAAAAATGACTGGGAGGCCTTGGGGAACCTTATTGATCCAGCCTCTCCGTCATCTTTTCAGGAAGTCATCCGGTTGATGATTTCAACAAGCTTGGATTCATCAATCGGCTTTGAAACATAATCATCCATGCCAGCACTCAGGAAGCGTTCCCGGTCGCCGGGAATGGCATATCCGGTAATGGCAATAATGGGCACGCGGTTGCCGCTTTGCTGCTCCAGGGTCCTGATCTGACGGGCCGTCTCAAAGCCATCCATCTTAGGCATCTGCCCATCCATAAGAACCACATCATAATTGTTTTGACGGAATTTCTCCAGAGCCACCAGCCCATTGCCGGCCGTATCCACTTTCCAGCCCATTGACCTGAGGAAGCCGGCCAGATATAATTGATTAATGGCATCATCCTCGGCGACCAGGATAGACAGATTGCGTTTATTTTCAGATTTTACCTCTTCGCTGGTATCCATAACCATTTCCTCATAATAGTTATTGGTTTGCTGGCGGGTCATCAGCGGAACCTGAAAGGATACCCGGCTACCTTTGCCATATTCGCTTTCGAAGAGCACCTGTCCGTTCATGAGTTCCACCAGGCTTTTAACAATACTCAGGCCCAATCCGGCACCCTGGTATTCTTTGCGGGTAGACAAATCCAGCTGCCTGAAAGATTGAAACAGCAAGGGGATATCTTCTTTACGCACCCCGATGCCTGTATCAACGACCGTAAATAAAACTTCCGGCGACCCGTTATTGTTTACCACCTGCTGAACATTCAGGGTTACCTTTCCTTCACTGGTAAACTTAATAGCATTGCTCAGAAGGTTATCCAGCACCTGGCGAATCTTTTTCTCGTCCCCATAGATGATTTCGGGGATGTCATGATCCAGAACCACTTCCAGGGTGATTTGTTTTTGCTGGGCCTGAGGCTGAAAGGCCGTCATGATTTCCTGAATGGTTTTCCTGATCCTGAACTCCGAATAGGTAATATCTACCTTATGGGCCTCAATGCGCGAGAAGTCCAGAATGTCGTTCAGGATGCTCAGCAGGTTGTTGGAGGAAACCAGCACCGAATTCAGAAAACCTTGCTGCTGTTCATCCAGATTGGTTTTCAACAAGGTTTTGGCCATGCCGATAATGGCATTCAGGGGGTTGCGGATTTCGTGGCTCATGTTGGCCAGGAACTCTGATTTATCTTTATTGGCCCTTTCTGCCACCTCCTTGGCCCTCACCAGTTCTTCTTTTTCTTTGCGCTCGGTGATATCACGACTCACACAGACGATTTCCTGCACCAGTTCGGTCTGCGTGTCATAAATCACCTGGTTGTTGGTCTCGAACCAGATGTATTCACCACTTTTTTTGCGGATGCGATAACTTTCAATAAAAGAGGCGCCCTGTTTTTCCAGCAGCCGGATATGCTTGCGACGCACCTGTTCGATATCCTGGGGATGGATAAAATGATATGCCGATTTGCCGGTCAACTCTTCGGGACTGTATCCCAGCAGGTTCTTACATGCAGGAGAGACATACAGATAGGTACGGTCCCAGTTATGCTTGGAGATCATATCGCTGGAATTCTCGGCCAGAATCCGG
>JAWOCF010000051.1:0-4502 GCA_046483935.1 Bacteroidales bacterium
CAATGGCAGGAGGCAAGGCCCCTACCATGGCTCCTGGGATCAGGGCAAAAAAGGTGATACTTTTTAGGGGGGTATAAATCAGGTTGTATCCTGCCAGGGTAATGATTGCCAGTAATGAGGAAACCGGCGAGGCCAGAAACCAGAGGATAAGCACTCCTGAAAGGGAAATGATGATGGCAAACACAATGGCTTGTGTCTTGCTGATGGTTCCTGCAGGGATAGGACGCCGACGAGTGCGCTCCATGATTTTATCAGGAACTGCTTCCTGAACCTGATTGAAGACTGATGATCCTGCCGCCACCAGCATCACGCCAATGCATACGGCCATCCAGCCCTGTGAAAAGGCTCCCCTGGCAAGCACAAAACCCACCAAAGCAGATAAAGTGACTGACAAAATGATGATGGGCTTTGTCAGTTGAATATATCCTGTTATTTTATTGACCAGAAGGCTTTTATTCATTCAATGATTTTAGGAATTCTATGATATAATCGATTTCCTGCATGGTCACCTCTCCCTCATAAGAAAACATCTGACCGGCCCTGAAACCCTCCGAGATGTCATGATCGGGTTCGTAGATGGAGCGCATTACATATTCACCGTCATATTCTATTTCTCTGGGCTGACCATCGGTAGTCACCGTGATGGTGGTGCCAAAGCGTCCTTCAAAGGTAGGTCCGATAATGGCTGACCCATCAAGAGAATGGCAGGCCAGGCATCCCTTTGACTCAAGCACCTGGCGGCCCAGCAATGACATGTCGGCTTCATCGGGAATATCAGCTACTACCACCGTGGTGTCGGCATACCATTCCCAATATTCTTCAGGTTCCATTACCACCACTTCGGAAGTCATCAACGAATGTTGTAATCCGCAATATTCAGCACAGAAGATGGAATAGGTGCCCGTTTTGGAAGCCTCAAACCACATGCGGTTGTTTTTCAGGCCCGGCACCATATCTTCTTTGACCCTGAAGGCAGGGATATACAAAGAGTGAATCACATCGACGGCATTCAGTTCCAGGATGATGACGGTATCACGGGGTACATACAGCTTGTCGGCAACCCTTCCGTTTTCATAGCGGAAAGAGAAGGCCCACATGCGGGCATTGGCGGTGATTTCAATGCCTTTGTCAGGAATGGTTTTTATGGGAATCCAGCCGGTATAGCCATAATAGAACATCCCCATAACCAGCATGATGGGGATGGCGGTCCAGATAATCTCAAGCAGGGTGCTTCCGTGGTTCTGTTTGGCTACAGGATGTCTGCGATGGTGATACCGGTAAAAGAAGTATAATGCTGTTGCAATGATTCCTATCAGGAACAACAGACTGATTACCAGTACGAAAATAAAGGCATTATCAACTCCTTCTACAAATGTTGAAGCATTGGAATTCATATCTTTGAATTATCTAAATGAATAATCAAAAAATGTTACCACAATAACCAGAACGATCAAGGTAAGCACCCCCATGGTCAGCCAGAAGAACAGGGAGTTTTCAAACCTTAGGTGCATAAACCAGCCCAGCACCAGGGAGGCCTTCAAGGTTGCCACTACCATTGCCGCGGTAGTATTCCAGGGGCCCAGCTCCATGCTGGTAAGAGACACACTGGCAGCAGTAAGCAAAAGTAACAATGCAAGGACGATCAGGTGCGACAGGTAACTTGATATATGAGTCTTTTCTTTATTCATCATCTGCTGTTGTTTAATGAATCAGGTAGAACAGTGGAAACAGGAATATCCAGATCAGGTCGACAAGGTGCCAGTACAGGCCTACATTGACAAGCCACATGTTGTCGGAGGCATTCACTGCTCCTGAATAGAGCTTTGACCCTACAAATACGAAAAGACCTATCCCGATTATGATGTGGATGGCATGAATGCCGGTCATCATGTAGTACAACCCGAAGAACAGGATGGTTCCATACCCCAGATCGGCCAGCTGCTCGCTTCCCGGGTACAGACCGTATTCAATCTTGCTGCCCCATTCAAAATACTTGTTTACCAGAAAGATCAGGGCAATCAACAGGGTGACTCCCAGCAAAGCCAGGGAAAATTTGCGGTTCCCTTTCTGAATGGCCGTAATAGACATGGCCATGGTCATACTGCTGATGAGCAGCAAAGCGGTATTCAGGGTGCCCATAAAAACATCCAGTTCTTCCCCGCCCAGTTCAAAGGCTTCGGGATGCATGGTGCGGAATACAGAATAGACCAGAAAAAGCATGCCGAACAGTAGCAGCTCGGTAAAAACAAACAGCCACATGCCTAACCTTGATCCCAGATCATCACGATGCTCAATCATACTTCAGTGTTTTCCTGTTTCTTTTCAAACTCAGAATAATCATATGGCGATTTTGTTACCGTTGGAATCTCTTCAAAGTTTTCAAGGGGCGGGGGCGTTGCCGTCTTCCACTCCAGGGTAGTGCCTCTCCAGGGATTTCTTTCAGTGGTTTTCTGTCCGTAGCGGGCACTGCGTATCAGGTTCATGAACACGATAAAGGCTCCCCCGATCATGATCCATGCTCCCATTGAAGAAAGGATATTCAGGCCATGAAACTCCGGAAGATAATCGAAGTAGCGGCGGGGCATGCCCATATAGCCCAGGAAGAACATGGGCAGGAACAATATGTTGAAGCCCGAAAAGAATACCCCCCAGCCAATCATGGCCCACGACCTGTCGTAAATGCGCCCGAACATCTTGGGAAACCAGTAATGAATGGCAGCCATGAAGCCGTATCCTGTTCCCCCGAATACGATATAATGAAAATGAGCCAGTACAAAGTGGGTATCGTGCAAATGCACGTTGGCAGCCAAAGACCCCAGTATCAGGCCGCTGAATCCCCCGATCATGAATACGAAAATGAAGGAAATGGCCCAGAAGAAGGGAGGATCAAAAAACAAGGATCCCTCATGCATGGTGGCTACCCAGTTGAACACCTTTACGGCAGAGGGAATGGCCACCAGGAAGGTGAGGAAGGAGAAAGCAAACAAGGCCCTGCCACTCATGCCGGAGGTAAACATGTGGTGTCCCCAGACAAAATAGCCAACGAAAGCAATGGCCATAATAGAGACGATCATGGCCCGGTAACCAAAGATTGTTTTGCGCGAGAATACCGGGATGATCTCACTGATGGCTCCCAGGGCAGGCAGGATCATGATATATACCGCCGGATGCGAATAGATCCAGAACAGATGCTGATAGAGGATGGGATCGCCACCCAATGCAGGATCAAAAAAACCTATTTTGAAGACCCTTTCAGCGATGATCAGTAGCAGGGTGATGCCGATTACCGGTGATGCCAGCAGCTGAATCCATGCGGTACCATACAATGACCAGGGAAACAGAGGCATTTTCAGCCAGGTCATCCCCGGAGCACGCATACGGTGCATCGTCACGATGAAGTTCAACCCGGTGAGGATAGAGCTAAACCCCATGACGAACGCCCCGAAAACAGCAGGCAAAACGTTCGTAGGGGTGCGAAAGCTATAGGGGGCGTAGAAGGTCCAGCCGGTATCGGGGGGGCCGTCGCCCATAAATTGTGACGTCAGAACAATCATGATCCCGATGATGTAGAACCACCAGGATAAAAGATTTAGCCGGGGAAAGGCCACATCTCTTGCCCCGATCATCAGGGGCAGGAAGAAATTGCCGAATACGGCGGGCAAGCCTGGAATCACAATGGCAAAAATCATGGTAATACCATGCAGGGTGAACAGGCCATTGTAGGTTTGCGGGCCCATGAGGGTATGGCCCGGGGCAATCAGCTGGGTCTTCATCAGCAAACCCAGGATGGCAGCTACCGAGAAGAACAGCAGCATGGTGTAGAGGTACAACAATCCGATGCGCTTGTGGTCGGTAGACAGAATCCATGCCAGGATGCCCCGGTATTTGCCCTTGTGTTCAAGATAACTTTCCTGTTTTTCTGAAAATTCTTCTGACATATTTTTCAGGTTATAAGTATTACGTAGTGGTCTGTTTTTTGGGTCTGATCAGAATGAGCACCAGTAAAATAACTGCAGCAACGAACAAAATCAGGGTGCCTGCAACTTTGGTGACATTAAAAACATATTGCTGGCCTTCCGGGTCATACGAGTAACAGTAGGCCATCACCCTGCTCAGGGATGGCCCCGAGCGGCCTTCGGCGGTTTCGATAACAGCCATCTTCAGGTCAACAGGCAGAAAATAGGTGCCATGAAGGTAGCGGGTAATCTTTCCATCGTCGGTCACAAAGATCATGGCTGAAGTGTGCAGGAAGTCAAGGCCTGTTCTTTTGTACTTGAAGCCTACTGCGCGGGTAATCCTGGCGATATTGGCACTGTCGGCCACAAAGAACCGCCATCCTTCGGGGTCAAACTCCCCGGTCACCAGGTGGTGGTAGTTGTTGCGGTTTATACTGGCCAGATCCGGGCCTTCGCGTGGATCAAAACTGATAGACAGGATCTGGTAGTCTTCGCCGATCTCCAGGTCCGATCGCGACACCACTTCTGCCATTCCCTCCATAAAAG
>JAWOCF010000082.1:0-10187 GCA_046483935.1 Bacteroidales bacterium
TCGACTGGCTGCCATCATTCACACCCGAGGCATAAGGGCTTGAGTAAAAGCCGTAGCCTGCCCTGAGCAATACGGGGTTCAGGGTGATCTCACCTCCCAGGCGCAACACATGTTGTGCAGTAAAGCTTTCTTCTATCACCCTGTTCTCTTCCGAGAAGGAATAGGTGCTGCTACGCAGGCGCATCGCTGTATAGTCTACATACTCATAATCAACGCTTAAAATACCTGCAGTGCCAAACACCAGCCCCAGGCTCCCCATGGCTTTCATGGGGGTAGTTAGTTCATATTCAAAATATCCGTCAGGCGATTCGGCATAGGAATCATAGTCCTCCAGGTTCAGATCTGAACGCATGGTGGAGCGGAATTCATCTTCCAACGAATAAAAGGTAGGGGTGTGAAAAGCTGCACCCACCCTGATCATATCGGTAACACGAATCAGGGCGCCAGCCTTGACATTGAAACCGAGGCCGGTGGTAGTAAACCGGTTGGTGTAGGTCAGGGAGTTGAACACATCGTTCAGGTTGTCAACATCCGATTCCATAAAGATGCTTTCTTCTTCATAATACACCATGGGGATGCCAACGGTGGCGCCCAGGTATACCCGGTCGTTATAATTGGCAGCTAATGACATCAGGAACTCCCTGACCGAACCGCTGGAGTTGGTTTCCTGACGTTGCATCACCTGTCCGTCCCACATGTCAACAGCAAATCCAAAGTCATCTTCAAAGATCAGCCAGGTGTCCCATGCCAGGCCGGTAGAAAAATCATCGAGATTTCCCAGCGAGCCTTCCTGGTTAGCCTGGATTTCGAAGTCACTCATCAGCGAGCTGTCGGTATTGAAGCCCTCTGCCATCCAACGCTGGTTGTAATTGTTGTGGCGGTTCAGGCCCAAACCCAGGTTAATGGCTTTCCAGCCTGAGGCATCATTGTTGCCGGTAGGGAATGATAAAACCACCCCAACATTCTGCACCCCCAGCTGATACTTCATGTCTTCAGTCTGGGTTCCGTAATACGCTGAATTAATGCTGCTGTAGGTAAGGCTGGGGGTGAGGGTAAATTCAGACGCCCGGAACAGGCCCAGGCCAGCGGGGTTGGTGCTCAGGGTCGAGAAATCAGCGCCCAGGGCGCCAAAGGCTCCTCCCATAGCTGTAAAACGGGCCGTGCCCCCCCAATTGATCATTGAATACCTCAGGGCATCATTTTCATTCTGGGAAAAGGCCAGCGATGAGCTCATTACTATGAATGTTAAAGCAAACAAGAAACGTTTCATGGGTCACAATTTTTAGTTCAAGTCTTTATTGCAGGTAAAAATGTTGTACAAACCGTTCAAACCAGGCAGGGGCAGGTTTTAAAAAGCCTTCCAGATATGTAGGAAGGCTTTTTGTCAAGGAGAAATATCAAACATCTGTCAGTTACCGGTTACGGTTTCTGGAAGAGGAAGAGGAACGTGTTGATGACCCTGAGGAGGATGACCGTGTGCTGGTTCCACTGCTGCTGCCCGAACTCCTGGAAGGACTTACCCTTGAGGGCGTGCTCCTGGCAGGTGGGGTGCTCCGTGAGGGCGTGCGGCTGGGGCTGCTTACCCGCGGAGTAGCGTTGCGCGAGGGCTGCCGGCTGGGGGCTGAATACTCAGGGCTGTTTCTTTGGGCAGGCCGTGCCTGGGGCCGCTGCTGTGGCTGGCTGGGCCGCGCCTGGGAACCTGAGGGAGCCCGGCCAGGGCTGCTATATTGTTGATTAGATCGTGGCTGTTGATAGCTCGGCGAAGTATAAGTCCTGGGCCGGCTGGCATTCACGTCAGTTTCCGGATTACGGCTTCCTGAAGGCACCGGCTGCGGGCGGGTATAACGTTGGCTCTGATCAGCCTGGCTCCTCTGTGGGGCTGAATACTCATAGCCTGAAATATCCTCCTGGGCATTGGGCCTTCTTTGGGGCTGGGTGTTCCTGACTGGCTGCTGTTGCTGGGGAGCGGTGCGTTCAGGTTGCCTGCGTTCGGGAGGCGTTGGACGTGTCCTGGGAGTTTCGCGTACCGGGGCACTTTGTGGCCGGGCGCTCTCCCTTTCAGGAGCTGCTTGTGGCCGGGTAACCGGTGCCTGTTCTCTCCCCCGGTTTGACTCATTAATTCTTTGAGCTGGCTGGCGCTCCCGGCTGCTTTCACGTGCCGCATCAGGTTGACGCCTGCCTGATTCACTGGCAATCATCACGCGGTTGCCGGTGGCCGTGCGGCGGGTGCGGCTTTCGAAAGTCTCGGCGAAGGTGCTGCGTGAACGATCTCCTTCTCTGCCGGTGCCTGCGGCTACTCTGCCACCACTGCTGCCACGGTGTCCATACAGGTAATTGTTGGAATCATAGCTGTTGTAACGATACTGATAATAATAGGGGCTACCCCAGGAGCCATAATTATATCCGGAATAGAATCCTGCATGATAACCTGACCAAAAGCTGCCATATCCCCACGAATAGTTTGGATAATACATGTAGGCCCAGGAAGGAGCATAGCCCAACGACCAGTGGTAGCCGGGATAATACAAGGGGAGCGCACCATAGCCCATATATATGCTTACCCCAAAGTAATGGGGATTATAGTTGTACCAATACATGTTGGTGTAGAATGGATCATAATATCCGAAACTATATGGGTGATGAAACCTGCGCAGACGCGAGGCGTAAGCGTAATCATAATAGCTCCCGTAGTAGTTGTTCACGTAATAATCACCATCTTCTTCAAAATATGATTCAGACAAAACGGGTTTTGCATCCTCCTCAGGTTGCTCCTCTAGAACTTCCTGTTCATATTCCGTAACCTCAACAGTACGTACTTCAGCCACTTCTGCCTGTTCCTGCACCCTTTCAGCGGTTGGTGAAGGGGTGTAATAGATATCGTCGTAAGTGCCTGACGCCTGATAGGTTGAAGAGCATCCCGCCATTATCACGAACAGTAAACTGATCAATGTTGCGAGCGTTTTCATAATAATTCCTCCTTGATTTAGTTATTACAAAGCTAACAAATTAAGTGGGCTTTGGGAGTTTTTTCTTAAATTTGCCAACTTGTTACCGCTATAATAATTACAAATACTATACCAAAAACAACCATGGCGAAAGATTTTTCAACCCGGGAGGAAAACTACTCCAAATGGTACAACGATATTGTTCAGAAGGCCGGATTGGCTGAAAATTCTGCCGTCAGGGGCTGTATGGTGATCAAGCCTTATGGCTATGCCATCTGGGAGAAAATGCAGGCCGCTTTGGACAAGATGTTTAAAGATACCGGACATTCCAATGCATACTTCCCGCTTTTTATCCCTAAGTCATTTTTCAGCAAAGAAGCCGCCCATGTGGAAGGCTTTGCCAAGGAATGTGCAGTGGTAACCCATTACAGGCTGAAAAATGACCCCAATGGTAAAGGGGTCGTGGTTGACGAAACCGCCAAACTCGAAGAGGAGCTGATTGTAAGGCCTACTTCCGAAACCATCATCTGGGATACTTATCGTAACTGGGTTCAGTCATATCGCGACCTGCCTATCCTGGTCAACCAGTGGGCCAACGTGGTGCGTTGGGAAATGCGTACCCGCATGTTTTTGCGTACTGCCGAGTTTCTGTGGCAGGAAGGCCATACGGCCCATGCCACCCGCCAGGAAGCCATTGAGGAAACAGAGCGGATGCTGGAGGTATATGCCGACTTTGCCGAGAACTTCATGGCCATTCCCGTGTTGAAAGGCGTGAAATCGGAAAACGAACGTTTTGCCGGAGCGGTTGAAACCTATTGTATAGAGGCCCTGATGCAGGATGGCAAGGCCCTGCAGGCTGGCACTTCGCATTTCCTGGGGCAGAATTTTGCCAAAGCTTTTGATGTGAAATTTGCCAGCAAAGAAGGCACCCTGGAGCATGTATGGGCCACCTCCTGGGGCGTTTCTACCCGCCTGGTGGGAGCGCTGATTATGGCTCACTCCGACGACCAGGGGCTGGTACTGCCTCCAAAGCTGGCTCCTTTCCAGGTGGTAATCATCCCGATCTATAAAAACCAGGAGCAGCTGCAAGCCGTGAGTGCCCGTGCTCTTGAGATTAAAGAAAAACTTCAGAACAAAGGCATCAGTGTGAAATTTGATGACCGCGATACCCATAAACCAGGCTGGAAGTTCAACGAGTACGAATTTAAGGGCGTTCCCCTGCGCATTGCCATTGGCCCGCGCGATGTGGAAAATGGTACCGTGGAAATGGCCCGGCGCGACACCCTGGAGAAGGATATCTATCACCTGGAGGACATTGAAAACAAAGTAGCACACCTGCTGGAAGCCATCCAGAACAATCTGTACACCAAAGCGTTGGATTTCAGGGAAAACAATACTCACAAGGCGGATACCTGGAAAGAATTTAATGAGATCCTCGACAACAAAGGGGGCTTCATTCTGGCGCATTGGGATGGTACGGCCGAAACAGAGAACAAGATCAAGGAAGAAACAAAAGCCACTGTGCGCCTGATTCCCCTTGATAACAGGCATGAGGAAGGAAAATGTATTTATTCGGGGAAGCCTTCACAACAAAGGGTGGTGTTTGCACGTGCTTATTAACGAATTGTTTTAATACCTTTATCCTGAAAAAAGCTGATGTGTTAATGATAAGAACCTTGTCTTTTCTGGTTGTCATGATTTTTGTTACCGCGGGGCTGGCCCAGGATCCGGCACCCGATCCTGAGCAGGCACCTCCTGCCGGGCTGGATTCCCTGAAGGTTGCCGTGAAGCAGGACCCTAAGATTGAATGGCTGTTGAAAGCCCATCAACAGGTATTGTCCCGTCAGCGGGGCATCCCTGGTTTTCGCATCCAGGTGCATGTTGAATCGGGCAATCAGTCGAGGGTGAGGATACAAAACAAGAAGTTTGAATTCGAGGAGCTGTTTCCACAAATCCATTCCTACATCGTATATGATGCGCCCTATTTTAAACTCCGGGTGGGAGATTTCCGTACCCGCCTGGAGGCCCGCAAAGTGTGGGAGCAAATTGCCAGCGAATATGGCGATGCTTTTATTGTTGTCGATGAGATCAACCCCCCCGAAATAGAATTGCAGCAACAGCAGCAAGATCAATGATATCCTGAAGATAAACGATCCACGCTTAATTATAATCACATATAGCAGGCGGCCCCTCCGCATCTGTTTCCTCACCAAACCATACGATCACATAGCCTTCAACAATTCCTATGCCGATGGCTTTCCAGGTAGCTTCGTGAAAAAGCCCCTTGTTGAGGATGATATTGTTGTGGCCGGGGCTTCCCTGCCAACCTTTCAAGGCATTTTCGGCAAGGGGTACCTTGCCCACCACCGGCCAGTAGCGGAAAACAATTTCGTATCCTGCACCCTGATATTCAGTAAACTCCGATGGTTTGTCCCACATGCAGTGCGGATCGTTTTCATGCCCATCGGCATAGCAGCATGCCTTCCAGGGCCCCTGGCCCGACCAGCTGTGCATATTGCAGTTCTTACTATCGGGTTTGTTTTCCTGCAGGTCGAAGCCATGTGCCTGGGCTACCCACGAGAGGTTCAGCGACAGGGGGATGGGGGGAAGGTGGTGCGCTTTACGATGGTCCATGAGCAGCTCGTAGAGCTTCAACTCTTCCTGATTCAGGCATACTTCATCTTTGAGAATGGGTGGCTCACGAAGTGTGGCATTCTGGGCCGGCAGGCTGAAGACCATAAACAATATCAGAAGCGTGAGTAAAAGAGTTTTCATGCAGCAGGATCATAAAAAAAACCGGGCCCTCATAGAAAAGGGCCCGGTTTCAGGTTGTTTTAATTGCGGTCAATGCAGTTCAGATCTTCGAAAGCGCTGCTGAGACGTTCGCGCAGCGAGACCTCTGCTTCCCGCAGCCATACCCTGGGGTCATAATACTTCTTGTTGGGTTTGTCATCGCCCTCAGGGTTGCCGATCTGGGCCTGTAGATAGGGCTCATTCTTCTGGTAGAAATCTTTAATGCCATTCCAGAACGCCCATTGGGTATCGGTATCAATGTTCATCTTGATGGCCCCGTAGCTGATGGCTTCGCGGATCTCCTGCTGGCTGGAGCCGCTGCCTCCATGGAATACAAAATTAACCGGCAGTTCGCCCGCGTTGAACTTTTTCTGAATGTAGTCCTGGGAGTTCTTCAGGATGATGGGCTGTAGCTTCACATTGCCGGGCTTATATACTCCATGTACATTGCCGAAGGCGGCTGCAATGGTAAACTGGTCGGAAACCTCCATGAGCGACTTGTACATCTGTGCTACTTCTTCGGGTTGTGTATACAACTTCGAGCTTTCCACTTCTGTATTATCCACTCCATCCTCTTCGCCACCAGTAACGCCAAGCTCTACCTCCAGGGTCATCTTCATCTTGCTCATGCGCTCCAGGTAAGTACGGCTCAGTTCAATATTGTCTTCCAGTGATTCTTCCGACAGGTCCAGCATGTGAGAGCTGAACAGCGGCTTGCCGTGCGTCTTGTAAAACTTCTCACTGGCATCCAGCAGGCCATCGGTCCAGCGCAACAGCTTGCGGGCAGCATGGTCGGTATGCAGAATCACCCGCACCCCATATGCTTTGGCCAGCAGGTCGACATGCATGGCGCCCGAAATGGCTCCCAGGATGGCAGCATGATGGTTTTCGTTCGACAGGCTTTTGCCTGCATAAAAGTGTGCACCTCCGGCCGAAAACTGGATGATTACCGGGGAGTTTACTTCCCGGGCGGTTTCCAGCACTGCATTGATGGTGTTACTGCCTGTTACGTTCACTGCCGGAAGGGCAAACTGATGCGTTTTGGCAATTCGGAAAATCTCCTGGACGTCGTGTCCGGTTACGATGCCTGGTTCAATATGTTTTAAAAGGTTTGCCATACTCTGTGGGTTGTTTATGTTTTACTTGATATGAAAATGATTTTTTGCCGTATGCCCTGCGATAAGTTTCGTTTTTCTTTTCCCCGGGCATAGCTTTTTTGTTTCCGGGAACTTTTTTGTGAACGAAACTTTTTCGGGGATGGTATTCTCAAAATTAACAAATTTATGCGGAAAATGATCAGATTGCTGATACTTCTTTGGGTTTTTATCAAACGGATCAGGGTGCCTTGCTTCTTTTTTCAAGGAGCAGGCTTCAAAAGCGATTCCCGCGAAAACTAATATTGGCTTTTTGAAAATCATTTACCTATTTTTGCTTGTCAAACGGGCGGTCGGAAGGTTCCGGGATGCTGCAACAGGTGAAAATAATTCTTGAATTTTGAAAATAGCAGTCAATACCCGGTTGCTGATTCCGGGAAAGTTGGAGGGCATCGGATGGTTTACCTTTCAAACCTTCCGCCGCATGGCGCTGGATCACCCTGAGGCGGAGTTTACCTTCATTTTCGACCGGCCCTACAGCCAGGAGTTTGTCTTTGCCCCCAATGTCAACCCGGTGGTGCTTTACCCACAGGCCAGGCATCCGGTTTTGTATTACCTGTTTTTTGAACATGCCATCCCGCGCTACCTGAAAAAGCACCCTCATGATCTGTTTATTTCTCCCGATGGCATGCTCTCGCTCAATTACCCGGGCAAGCAAATTCCGGTGTGTCATGACCTGAACTTCATTCATCATCCTGAGAACCTGCCCTGGCTGTCAAGCCAGTACTACAACAAGATGTTCCCCAGGTACATCCGGCAGGCTACCAGGGTGGCAACGGTGTCTGAATATTCGAAGGACGACATTGTCAAAACCTTTGGATATCCTGACCAGAAGGTTGATGTGGTGTACAACGGGGCGCATCAGGTGTTTCAACCCATCGGTCAGGCGCTCCAACAGCAGGTGCGCCGCCGCTATACTGGGGGCGATCCTTATTTTGTGTATGTAGGAGCCCTGCATAAGCGTAAGAATATCGAAAATATGTTGCTGGCTTTTGATGCCTTCAGAAATGCCCGTCAGAGCGCCTACAAGCTGCTGATCGTCGGGGAGACGATGTTTGGTTCAGGCAGTATCCGTAAAGCATACGCCTCCATGCACCACCGACAGGATGTGATTTTCGTGGGACGACTATTTGAGGAAGCCCTCCGGGATGTGATCGCCTCGGCACGGGGTTTGTTGCTGGTTTCTTACTTCGAAGGTTTCGGTATTCCCATTCTGGAAGCCATGAAGTGTGAGGTGCCTGTTATTACCTCCCAAACCACCAGCATGCCTGAAGTGGCTGGTGGGGCGGCTGCTCTTGTTGATCCCGACTCCGTTGAGTCTATCAGCCAGGCGATGACCCGGGTGGCTTTCGATGACCATCTCGTGGAAGAGATGATCCTCATGGGTCGTGAGGTGAGCCAGCGCTTTTCGTGGCAAAAAACTGCTGACCTTATGTGGCAATGCGTTCAGAAGAGCTTGCAACAAACAGACACCCAGTAGTTTTTTTAAATATGAATTGACTTTGATTCTCTTTTGTTTGTATCTTGCCTCATCGGGCCTCAGGGTTATATCCTGGTCATTGCCCCCGAAGAAGAGATATTCCAGGGCCATGAGAATATGGATCAGATAATAAACAGACCCAAATAGCGTTTTCTTTTGCAAATCAGGATGTAGCCTGAAACAACAGGCTTTATCATTAACTATTTTACATGAAAAGGATTTTAATCTATTTTGCTGCGGGTTTATTTTTTATGGCTTGCCAGCAAGGCCAGCAGGAAGAAGTTGCCCGCCTGAATAACGAAAAACAAGCCCTTGAGGCCCAGATGGAGAAAAAGGACTCCACCCTTAATGCCTTTTTCAGCTCCCTGAACCAGATCGAGGAGAATCTGCAGAGAATTAAGGAACAAGAAGGCCGTATCTCGCAGGGGGCGGGCGCATCGCTGGAAGGCAGGCCCGACCTGATGAACAACCTCAACGAAGACATTCGCCAGATGGGCGAGCTAATGGAAAAAAACAGGCAGTTGATTGCTCGCCTGAATCGTGACTTTAATAATTCTACCCTGCAGATTGGCGAGCTGGACAAAATGATCAGCCGGTTGAATAACCAGCTGCAGGAAAAGGAAGTGGAAATCGGCATTCTTCAGGAAGAGCTGGGCAATATGAACCTGCGGGTAGAATATCTTACCGCCACAGTAGACACCCTGGAGGATGTGCGCCAGCGTCAGGAAAGAATACTGCAGGAGAATGAACTGGCCCTGAACACCGCCTGGTTTGCCCTGGGATCGCAGGAAGAATTGGTGGAAAACGGCATCATCATCCGTGAGGGGGGCTTCCTGGGAATGGGTCGTACCAGCAAATTGAGTGCCGATCTGGATCCGGATTATTTTACCCGGGTCGACATTACCCGCACCCCACAAATTACCATCCCGGGCAAGGAGCCCGTGCTGATCAGCGCCCACCCCGAAGATAGCTGGAGCCTGCGCCTGGAAGGCGAGGTATATTACCTGGATATCCTGGATGCCGAAAAGTTCTGGAGCACTTCCCGTCACCTGGTCATCGAAGTGCAATAACCTTTAGAAACCGTTCAGGTCCATCGTTACAGTTGGTATCAGCAGCAGGAATCCCAGGAAGATGATTGCCAGAATCAGCGGCCATATCCATCTTACCCACTTGTCGTAGGGAATGCGTGCAACCCCCAGCACCGCGATCAGTACTCCCGAAGTGGGGGTGATCATGTTGGTAAACCCATCTCCAAACTGAAAAGCCATCACGGTAGCCTGCCTGGAGATCCCGATCAGATCGCTGAAAGGGGCCATGATCGGCATGGTGATGGCCGCCTTGGCCGATCCTGAAGGGATCACGATGTTGATGATCGTCTGGATGACATACATCACACTCACTGATGCCACGTCCCCGAAGTTGCCCATCCCTTTCGACAGCCCGTAGAGGATGCTGTCAATAATGCCTCCATCTTCCAGGATAACAATGATGCCTCCGGCAAGCCCCACGATGATGGCTGCCGAGGTGATGTCCTTCACCCCATCCAGAAACGACACAGCAATTTCATCGGCACTTTTATTGATCGCCATGCCTGAGGCGATGCCCATGGCCAGGAACAGGGTGGCAATCTCCATTACATACCATCCATATCCCATAACCCCTACGATCAGAAAAAGAATGGTATACAGCAGCAGTACCAGGATGAAAAAATGAACCGATTTGCGTAGGGTGATGATTCCCAGAAAGACAAACAACACGGCCAGGATGGGGATTATAGGGGTTGAAAACTGGGAGTTCCCGATCTGCATAACCGTC
>JAWOCF010000104.1:0-6512 GCA_046483935.1 Bacteroidales bacterium
TCATAACAGGTGCCAGCAAGGGCCTGGGAGAAGGCATTGCACTGGAACTGCTGCATGAGGAGCATCAGCTGATATGCATCTCACGCAGTGAGAGCAAGACCCTGAAGCAGATGGCTTCGGCCAGAAACTGTGAGGTCAGCTTTATTCTCTTCGATTTGATGTTCAGTCAGGACATCCCCCAGCTGTGCGACCTGATTTTCGAAAAGATCAACTCTGAAGATGCTGAAGGCCTCTACCTGGTAAACAATGCCGGCGTGGTCAACCCCGTGGATCGCGTGGAGAACTGTCCTCCTGAAGAGGTTGATGGCCATATGCGCATCAACCTGCTGGCTCCCATTCTGCTGTCGGCAGGCTTTGTAGAACGCAGCCAGGACTGGGACATCCCCAAAAGGATTCTGAACATTTCGTCGGGAGCAGCCCAAAACCCTTATTATGGCTGGAGCAGCTACTGCACCTCAAAAGCAGGTATGGATATGTTTACCCGTTGTCTGGCCACCGAACAGGAAACAGCCAAACACCCCACCCATGTGATGGGTGTTGCCCCGGGAATCATTGACACCGACATGCAGGCCAATATCCGGTCTACCACCCAGGAGCAATTTATTCACAGGCAACGATTTGTTGACCTCAAAGAAAAAGGCCAGCTGGTGTCTCCCCAACTGGCTGGCAAACATCTTGCAGCCCTGATGCTGTCGGATGATTTTAAGAACGGGGAGATAACCGACATTCGTCACAACTACTAATATGAAAAAAATAGATCTCCAGGAATTCGAATATCAACTCAATGTACGTCCTTTACGCCTTGAAGACTTTGACCAGCTTGTGGCCATGCAGAAGATCTGCTTTCCGGGCATGCAGGTATGGACCCGTGAAAACATTCTGAACCAGCTGAAACATTTTACCGAAGGACAGATCGTCATTGAGATTGATGGCCGTCTGGTAGCATCTTCTTCCAGCCTGATCATTGACTCCGAAGAGTTTGATGTCAACATGACCTGGGATGAGATTTGCGATTACGGAAACATTGGCACCCACAATCCGGATGGCGACACCTTGTATGGCATGGAAATGATGGTGCATCCCGAGTTCCGGGGCATGAAGCTGGCCACCCGCCTGTATGAGTCACGCAAGGACCTGTGCCGCCGCTATAACCTGCACCGCATTGTGGTGGGGGGCCGTCTGCCTGGCTACAAGAACTACCGCAACAAAATGAACATCAGCCAGTATGTAGATAAGGTGACCAGCCGTGCCATCTTCGACCCGGTGCTTACTCCTCAGCTTTCCAATGGTTTTGCCCTGAAGAAAATCCTGAGGCAATACATTGATGACGACAGTGAATCTTCAGGGTTTGCTACTTATCTGGAATGGACAAATTTTGATTACCAGGAAGAAAAACAGCGGCAATTCCTGGCAGCCGCTCCGGTGCGCATTTGTGTGGTGCAATACCAGATGCGTCCGATCAGGGGCTTTGATGAGTTTGCCATTCAGTGCGAATACTTTGTGGATGTGGCTTCCGGTTACAAGAGCGACTTCGTGCTTTTCCCCGAGATTTTCACCCTGCAACTGCTTTCACTGTTCCCCAAAGAAGAGCCCGGCACGGCAGCCCGCAAGATCGGGGAGTTTACCGAACAGTATCTTGAGCTGTTCAGCGACCTGGCCATTAAATACAACATCAACATCATTGCGGGTTCACATTTTACCCCTGAGGGCGACAACCTGTATAACATATCTTATCTTTTCCAACGCAACGGAGAGATTGGCAAGCAGTACAAGCTTCATATCACCCCCAACGAGAAGAAATGGTGGGGCGTACAGCCGGGCAACCACCTGGAGATTTTTGATACTGATAAAGGCAAGATCGCCATTCTGATCTGTTATGACGTGGAGTTTCCTGAGCTGGCAAGGATTGCCGTTGAACGCGGGGCCCGCATCATCTTTGTGCCGTTCTGCACCGACGACCGGCAGGGATACCTGCGTGTGCGCTATTGCGCACAGGCTCGTTGTGTTGAAAACCAGATCTTTGTGGCCATTGCAGGCACTGTGGGTAACCTGCCTCAGGTTGACAACATGGACATTCAGTACGCGCAGTCAGGAATCTTCACTCCATCCGATTTCTCTTTCGCCCGCGACGCCATTGCCGGAGAGGGTACCCCTAACGTGGAAACAGTGATCATCAACGACATCGACCTGGAGTTGCTCAAAAGGCATCGCAACAGAGGCACGGTGACCAACTGGAATGACCGCCGCACCGACCTTTACCGAATCGTGGCACTGGATTCGCACCATCATACCAACCGTGAAGAATAGCCTGCAACAGCACCCTTTCTGCTACCAATACCTGATCTGAAATGAAGTCTATGAAAAATCTGACTGCTATAGAGACGACTATATATGACTGGATGGCCCGCCACGGGGTTAGGCTGTTTCGTATCAGCATGGGACTGATCTTCTTCTGGTTTGGGTTCCAGAAATTTTTCCCCGGGCTGAGCTCTGCTGAAGATATTGCCACCCGTACCATTGAAGTGATTTCCTTCGGCATCGTGGCTCATCCGGTATCCATGCCATTGCTGGCCACCTGGGAAGTGTTGATCGGACTGGGATTCCTCACCGGCAGGTTCCTGCGCATAACCCTGATCCTGTTATATGCCCAGATGGCTGGCACCATTGTGCCCTTATTCATTTTTCCGGAAGAGACCTTTTATCTGGTGCCATGGATTCCTACCCTGGAAGGGCAATACATATTCAAGAATGTGTTGTTTCTTACCGGCGCCATGATCGTTGGAGCCTACTACAGCGGCAGGAAGATACAGAAACCCCGGAAGAACGCAGAATCATCGTAGTGAAGGGTTCAGAGACTTTCTCCTGATCCCTGACCGGATCCCTTCGAAGGTCGCCTCCCGGGAAGGATCTCCAGTGGCTGTTCAATAAAAGGCTCCTGAGGATACTTCTTTCCCAGCCGGGTAGCTTCCGCCAGCAGATTTTCCAGCCCAGGGGGGCATACCAGCTGCGGATACTTTTCATACAGGCTTAATGCCAGGGTAAACTGTCCGGCAGCTTTTCCATAATCCATTAACTCCATATTCATGACCCCATTCTCCACGTAGCGGGCCAGCACCATCTGCATCTGCTCCATGGCCTCGCTGGCATGGGGCAGAAACCCCGAATTGGCTTGCTGATACTCCAGGGCACTGGCAATGTAGGTTTCCGCAAAGGCAAGGTTATTATTTTTCCGGGCCCGGGCTGAAACTGTCAGAAAGGAGCGGTACATGCCAACATGCGCGGCCGTCATCCGGTGTTGAAGCTCAGATGGGCATGGCATAAAACCCTCAACCTGTTGGCAAAACCCTTCGACAGGCTCCAGCATCGCCAGGGCATCCAGATATCGGTTGGCCCAGGTCAGCTCACGGGCTTCCGAAAAGAAGTCTTCAAGGATCTCAGCAGTAATTTCCCGTGCAAGCTTATGTTCCTTTTGGGGAGGGTGCATTTTTGAAATCACCTGCCCCATGCGTTGCAGGGCATGTTCCTTATCACCGTTCTGAAGATCAATATTGGCAATGGCCAGATGCGATGGAATGTGAAAAGGGTTATAAGTCAGCGCACTGGCAAGAAGGGACCGTGCATCATCGGTCCTTTCTTCTAAGGCAGCCAGCATGCCCTCATGGTAAAACAGGGAGTCAATATCAGCAACAGCCTCATTGAAGTCGTTGCGCAACACAACTATCCTGAACTCAAGATCCTGCAACAGGCTCATGATATGCCGGGGGTCGCTTCTATGCAGGTCGATCCAGTGATGGAAGGAAGCATATTTTACCTGGTTATACAATCTTTCGGCTTCACACAGGTCAAATTCCTGCTGCATCAATGATTCCACGCGAGCCACATCAAGGCCCTGTATCATACCAGCAGCGCGCTCCAGCAAGGCACCCGCCGCGTAATACTCCTCCAGGGCGTCGAACCATCCCTCAAAGCGACCGAAGGCTTCAGCTGAGTAGAAAAGACGTAATGGAACAGGCTTCAGGGAGGCTGCCTGATGCTGAACATCCTGTGGTAGTTCCAGCTTCAGCACGGGTCCTCCGTTGGCAGGAACACTGGCATCTTCGAGAAGTATCTCTGTGATGACTTTCCCTGCAGCATCCAGCACCTGAAGGTTTAGGTCCATGCGGTTGGGCAACAGGATCTTTTCCAGGCTGAAATCACGGTACATCACATCGCCCGAATACCTGACATTGGCCATCCTCAGGGAGGCAATCATCTGCCCGTTGGCCGGCTTTTCCAGTTGTGCAACCACATCAGCCTTTACCCTAAAACGGGTATAGGATCTGAGCCTGCCATTGCCCTGGGCGATCCTTTGTAACAACTCGTTGCTGATCCGGGCAGGACCATCAGGATAAGGATCGAAAGAAAACACCTGCTCTGTGGCAGTCACCACTGGCTCCTGACCTGAAACAGCATGGGTAGAAAACAGAAAAACAAACAGAAAGGATATAAGGAAAAGACGCATAAAACCCTGCAGGAATAACAGTTAGTAATTGAAAAGCAAAGGTAATGTTTTTTAAAAAAGAGGTGGATTCACGGTAAGCATCCGGGCAAATCTTTCTTCACTCATTATTCCTTATCTTTGTTTGTTCAAACGATGTATTTATGCTAATCAAGCTCTATTCTGAAAATCCGAATGCCCGGCATGTGCAACAAATCGTTGAAGCACTTCAGGCCGGAGGGATCATTATTTACCCCACCGACACGGTATATGCCATGGGCTGCGATATTTACCAGCACCGGGCTGTTGAACGCGTGGCACAGATCAAAGGCCTGCGTGCCGACAAGGCCAGGTTCTCATTGATATGTTCTGATCTGAGTAACATCTCCGATTTCTCCCGCCCTTTCAGCACCACTGTATACAAGGCCATGAAGAAGGCACTGCCCGGCCCCTATACCTTTATCCTGAATGCCAACAACCAGGTACCCAAGCTGTTTCAGAGCAAAAAAAAGACCGTTGGCATCCGGGTTCCCGACAACAACATTATCCGCGAGATCGTCCGCCAGTTGGGCAATCCGGTAGTGTCCACCTCCATCTATGAAGATGAGGAAGCACTTGAATATGCCACCGACCCTGAGCTGATCCATGAGCAGTATGGCGACCAGATAGATTTTGTTATTGACGGTGGGTATGGAGGGCAGGAACCTTCTACCGTGATTGACTGTACAGGACAGGAAATGGAGCTGATACGCCAGGGCAAAGGAAGTATTGAAGGGATTTAAACCAGCAGCATCAACAGCTCGCAACGAAACAACACTCATCAACACCTCTTAGCCATGCAAACCAAAAACATTTTCTCGTTGACCAACATTCCCTTCAACAGCCAGGAGGAATTTTTTGAGTCGCTATGTGAACATGGCAACATGAAGATCGAAAGGATCGTATCATACGGGCAGGTCTCCCCTCCCGACCAATGGTACGATCAGGAAAAACATGAATGGGTGGTGCTGCTTCAGGGAAAAGCTACCCTGGAGTTTGAAGACCAGCGCCTGGTACATTTCCAGGCAGGTGATTCCTTGTTGCTGCCTGCAGGCCTGCGCCACCGGGTAGCGTATACCAGCAAAGATCCGGCCTGCATTTGGATTGGGGTGCATTTTAAATAGACACTCTTACAAAAAAACAGACTTGCCTCTTTTAGACCAGCGGGGTACCCTGCTGACAGGATGGTTGAGAATCAAGGAAAACCATTCAGGCAGACTAAACAGGCAGTTCTTCCGGGGCGGGAAAGTCAATGGCCTCCAACTGCAGCATCAACTGATCACGAAGGGGGAAAAACACCTGATAATAATCTTCATGCAAGGGGTTGGCACTTGGAAACTCCTCGCGCAGGTGATCTACCTGCTTGCCGTTTTTCCAGAAGCGGAAACAAACGTGAGGCCCTGTGGCCAGCCCGGTAGCACCTACATACCCGATCACATCGCCCTGCATGACGCGCACCCCCGGTTTCATCCCTTTGGCAAAACGCGACATGTGCAGGTATTGCGTTTCATAGACTGAGTTGTGGCGGATTCTTACATAATTCCCATTGCCTGAAGTATAGCTTGTTTGGGTGATCGTGCCATCGCCCACCGCAAGAATGGGGGTACCGGTAGGGGCTGCATAATCCGTTCCGTAATGAGGCCTGCGTTGTTTCAGCACCGGATGGAATCTGCTGGTAGAATAGCGCGAGGAAATCCGTCCAAACTCCAGGGGAGCCTTCAGAAAGACCTTGCGCAGGTTAGCACCTTCAGGATTATAAAACCCGTTGATGGTGTCGTGCTCGAACTGGAATCCATAAACATCACGGCCGTGGTGCTGAAAATAAACGGCATCAATTTTAGAAATGCCATAAGGCTGATCGCCCACATAATCCTGCTGATAGATTACCTTGAAGCGGTCGCCTTTCTGGATCCTGTAAAAGTCGACTTCCCAGGCCAGCACCTCCGAAAGACGCAATACCAGCTCAGGGCTCAGGTTGTTTTCAATCAGCACATTC
>JAWOCF010000109.1:0-10823 GCA_046483935.1 Bacteroidales bacterium
CACGGGTACTGGGCATCGGCGACATCTCCGACAAGCTAGCCGTAGCCCTGGGCACCAAGGGATTTTCAATGGTAGAAGTCATGGAGATCTGCCCCAGCTATGGCATGAAGCTCAATCCCCGTCAGAAACTGACCGAGATCGTTGAGAAATCAGGAAAGAACCCGGGCGAATGGTATAACCAACGCAATGGGTTATCGGATCTGAAAGGAAAGAAAACAAAAGACCTGCTGGAGAAGCTGCCTGTCATCAGCAAACAGTTCAACCATTATCTGAAGGAACCCATGTCGGTAGTGATGAGCGGATCGGCCGGCGAAGGAGTGCAGCTGGCTGCCAACCTGCTAAGCAAGGCCGCCATGCGTTCGGGCTTGCACATCACCCAGAAAGGAAGCTATCCGGTAACCGTCGGCGTAGGGTTCTCAACCGCCGAGGTAAACCTCTCCCCGCACCAGGTAAACTTCCACGGTATCAATGTTCCCGACGTGGTAATTATCACCTCGCAGGATGGCCTGGCTCATAACAAGGCGCGCATTCAAAAGATGAAGGGAGGCACCCTGTTTATCGACACGAGTCTGGAAGTGCCACCCACAGGGGCACGCGTGGTACCTCATGACTTCAGAAGCATCGGCAGCCGCAATGCCTCCATTTATTCGGTATTGTACTTCGCCATGAAATCAGGGTTGATCAGCACCGAGTCAATCTTCAGGACCATCGAAGAGGAAGGAATGAATGAAAAGCTTCCCCTGGCAAAGCTCAAAGAGGCACTGGTGATCAAATAAGGAATAGAATAGAATATCATCAAAGCCGTCGCGGAAAGTTTCCGTGACGGCTTTGATGTATAGAGAATACAGGTATCTGTGGCTTTAAAATTCAACCTTATAGCTTATCCCGGGAAGGGTAAATACATCCTGCAGCATTTCAACCTGCTGGTTTTTATAGTTGTAGACATACTCACGGTTTTGGGGCGTGCGAAGGATATTTTTTACCTGCAATGCCAGCACACTTGAATACCCCCTTTTATTGACGCGCCAGGTAAGGGTAAAATCAAGAAAACTGCTGTAGTCATCTTTTTCTTCATACAAGCGGCTCTCATCAAAGATGGCATATTTTGCTTCATTCGATTCAAGAGGTTTTATAGGAGTAGTTCTTTCACCACCCAACACGCTCAGGCGTACATTTACGCCAAGGATGTTATTCTTATTTTTGCCCATGAAGAATTCTTTCCCAACCAACATATTGGCTACTACTTCCTTATCGAATCGGGTATTGCGCCACACATTGTCGTCTGCTTTATATTTTGAATCAAAAACAGAGGCTGTCATCAGATAATAGAAGTTATTTTTCAGGAAGCGTTCCAGCGTGATGTCAACTCCCAGATTTCTCCCTATGGTGTTGTTCTCCAACGATTCCCTGAAAGTAAAATCCTGCTTGAAATTGATCAACGACACAGAACTGTTTTCTACTCCGGGCACATCATACAGGTATTGGAAATAAGGTTCTACTTTTAGGCGGATCCCTTCATTGATTCGCCAGTCGTACCCAAGCACCAGGTGGTGCGCATGGGAAAACGAAAGGTCTTTGTTTGGATAAATAATCTCGCTATCCTGCTGGTAGTTGATAAAGTAAATCTTCAGATTTTCAAGCTGACTGTGTTTTCCATACCCAAAGCTCAGGGCCTGATTTTGAGAAAACTCCCAGTTGACACCAACCCGTGGGTCGAGGGTAAAGCTTTCATTGAGCGCAAAATATTCAGATTGCAGTCCCAGGTTAATCCACAGATGGTCGCTAAAGTTGTATTTGGATTGCGTATAAAACTGAAGGTGATGGCTGTTGCCGCTATCTCTTACAAAGTTGCGGTAGGTATCTGCTAATCCGTTGTCGGTTCCATTCAGATCGAGATCATAGAAAAGCGTATTGATGTTCATCCCGGTGCGGTTGGTATGGCGGGCACTAAATTTATGATTGATGAAGGACGTCAGGGTAATCTTGCCTGTATTGTCGCGAAACTGCATATCATCCTGGAGCTGCAGCATATCATCAAGCTTCTGCTGACTCAATGCTTTTTGGTTGCCCGAGGCCACCAGTGCTGAGCTGAGATAGGTTGATGAGCCCAGAATGATCTTATGATTGATGCCGGTGGCTCCGAATTTTTCGTCCCAGCTGTTGGAGTAACGATCCATGTTATGTTCCCACAACGATGGATCTTCTTCCGGATAGCCAACCATGTTGTCATATCCTCCCATGCCCCATAAAGAAAAAATACCAGCTTTTTTGGTGGGAAAATTCAACTTAAAGGACAAATCCTGGTAAAGGGGAATCTGATTGGAAGGAATAACGCCCAGAACAGACAACAGACCAAAGGTTGAGTAGCGGTAATTAAAAAGGTATGATGCATCTTTTCCCCGCACAAACGGACCTTCGCCGGCAACATCTAGTCCATGCATCCCCAGCTGCAGAGCATATTCTCTTTTATCTGTGTTTCCGGTGCGCATCCTGATGTCAAAAACCCCAGCCAGTGCATTGCCGAATTCAGCCGGGAAGGCCCCGGTATAGAAATCGGAATTGGCCATTACCTGGCTGCTGATGATGTTAACAAAACCACCCCCTACCACGTTACCTCCGGAGAAGTGATTCGGATTGGGAACTTCTACCCCTTCTACCCTCCACAACACCCCCTTGGGCGAATTGCCCCTGATGATGATGGCGTTATCCTGCAAGTTGCCGGTGGCCACTCCTGCAAATGCCGAAGCCATGCGCGCCGGGTCGTCCATGCCTCCGGCATAACGACGGGTTTCTTCCACGGTAAACGACCGGGCACTTATCCCAGCCATGGAATTCAGAGGTTTATCCTTACGGGTATGTGCCTGAACAACCACCTCATCCAAATGACTGACCGATTCATTTAGTGCAATTTCCAGCACGGTTTCCTTACCCGAGCCTATAAGAAGTTCTGCTATTACAGCAGGTGAATATCCCATAAAAGTTACTACCACATTGTATCTGCCCACAGGGATATTTTCAAGCCGGAACTCCCCGTCAATGTCTGTTATTGTGCCTCTTAAAGGATCGGTACCTTCAACAATTACCGTAGCCCCGGGTAGTGAAATCTGTGATGATTTATCAATTACCCGTCCTTTGATGGTTTGATGAAGTGTTTGAGCAGGAAGCAATCCTGTTGCCAGAAGCAACAGGATTAAAAGAATGATTTTTTTCATTGAAAAGAATAGTTATTTCTGCGTTTTTATTAATAATACATACAGGAAAGTCATTGCGGAAAAATACAAATTGAATTAAATATTGTTACCTAACGAACAATGGCTCATCTATAAATATGCCAACGTCTCTAAACACTTACTCTTCAATATTTTACAATAAATAAACCCAATAGTAAAATGCCATCATCTGTCCGATTACGACCACTGGCCGTACTCAAACGGTCATATTATCGTTTCTCATCGCACGAAAATCTTAAGGAAACAAAACAGGAACCAGGAAACCTGAAGGAAGGATCAGTCATTCGCACTAAATATCAATACCCTGTTTTCATAGCTGTTTTCCCCCATTTCAAAATAGGTATGCCCGGCTTCAATAAATCCATAGTGCCGGTAGAACTCCAAAGCCCTTAAATTTTTATGATACACTGTCAAAAAAACTGTATCATGCCCCAATTCCTTTAAAACATCCACCACATGATTCATCAGCAGCTGTCCCACACCTTTACCGGTAAATCTTTCCAACACATACAAGACTGAAATTTCAGGAAGAATCTTATATTCAGGAATGGATAATCTGGCCTGTAGAACAACGACTGCACAAGCTATAAGATGGCCGTTTCGTTCAGCCACCAGTGTCATCTTTTCAGGATCTTCAAGACTCTTTATCTCATGGGCAAGGGTAAACTCCCCGAGCAAATACTCCGAGAATTCACTTCTGATGCCATCAACAGCATAAGTGGCTACCCATACTTGTTGCTTCAGCACCACCAGGTTTGCAGCATCATCTTCCACAGCCCTGCGAAGCTTGACTTTTTCTTCCATTATCATGATTCAGGGATAAACTCTTATAGCATTTTCTTCATCAACAGATCCGTCTGAGGATCATCGCCAACCTGAAAGATGTGTTGATCGAAAGGCACGAAACCATTTTTCCGGTAAAAGCGCAGGGCCCGGTAGTTCTTTTCCCATACGCCAAGCCAAACGAAAGAGTTCTTTTGCCCGGCAGCAATTCCAAGGGCGTAATCCAGCAGAGCCTGCCCCACTGATTTGCCCCAATATTCCTTAATTACATAAATTCTCTCAATTTCCAGTCCTCCCTGCTGGCTGAATTCGGTCTGGGCATCACCCACATTCAGCTTCAGGTAACCCACCACCAGATCTTCGCGGGTGGCCAGATAAAAAAAGGAGGAAGGATGCGAGAGCTCCCGCATTAACTGCTCCTGATTGAAACTTTCATCCAGATACCTGGTGAGATTCTCGCTGGTGTTGGTATCACGAAAAGTTTCCTCAAAGGTTTGGCGGCCAATTTCATTAAGAATGCCAACATCTTTTATTGTAGCTGTCCTGATCTGCAGTTCCGACATAACTGGTAATCCTTTAATGGCAGAAGCCTTTTGTAACAACTTTATTATCCCAGCAGGCTCCTGAGCCGGATCATTTCCTTCGCTTTTTCCAGAGCCTCTTCCTTCTGATAGGCGATGATCAGGTTGTTGATCATGCGCTCGATGATTTCAAGATTGCTGCAGGGTTCAAAATAGGAAGGCTTTGACTCCAGGTTCAGATGCCTGAGAAAATCCTCCACATCCTGGCGGGTAAAAACCGCTCCTTTACTGAAAGCATTGATGTAAAACAACACCTTCTGCTTATCCATCATCAGGGTCTGCGGATTGAAGATGTTGCTGGTATAGGCAAGCACAAAATGCTCGGGCAGGTTTACCCCGAAGACCGGCAAATCAAGACTCTGGGCCAGAGTAAGATAAACAATACTCAGGGACAGGGGGTTGCCTTTGCGGCTCTGGAGTACTTTATTCAGAAAGGAATTGCCCGGGGCATGATAGGTTTCGGCATCGCCTTTGAAGCCATGGATATCGTAGAACACATGGTTAAAGACCTTGATCTGCTCCAGTGCCGTCAGATTATCATTCATCTCCAGCCAGATATCCTTACGGATCTGGTTGATCTCGAAATGCAGCTCTGCTTCATTCACAGTGGGATATTGATAACGGGTCAGGATGATCCATCCTTCCAGCAGGTCAACCCCTCCTGCCTCTACCCATTGCGTGAAGTCTTTAACAATTTCCTCGTACTGAATGGAATGAATAAGACTCTCGAGCCTGCTCTGCAATGCTGTATTCAGGTTGTTTTCCCAGGCATGCTCCAGAAAAGGGATCACCTCGGGGCCAAAGGCACGGATCCTTCCCGAGATGTCTTCATAAATCTTCTGATCAGGCTCATCTACCAGAGTGATCAAGGCCTGCATTTCTCTTATTTTCGCTTCATTATCCATACAAACAGCAATAGAAAAGATTGGATGATCCTTGAGCATCGGTGCACCAAAGCTGATCAGGATTCGGTGAGCCGGTGCAGCACCAGTTGAATCATTTTTTCCAGCGACTTCTGGTAATCCTTACTGAACTGGCGGGTTACCCGGTTGGCAATAATGTTGCAAACCGTCAGGGTATTATGCCCCAACAGGTTACCCAGGGAATACAAGGCAGAAGTCTCCATTTCGAAGTTGGTAATGCGTTGCCCGTTACATTTAAATTGCTCAATGCGCTGATTGAACTCTGGGAATGCCAGGGGGATGCGCAGCACGCGGCCCTGTGGCCCATAAAAGCCTGAAGCAGTGGCCGTGATGCCCTGGGTAAGGTCATGTGCTATCTTATCCATCAGCACTTTCGAGGAACGGACAATATAAGGATAAGGAAGTCGGGAGCTCCAGCCTGTCTGTTCGATGAAAGCCTCAATCAGTTCTGTTTCCAGGATTTCTTCAGGATACTGATAAAAGTTCAGCAACCCATCCATGCCCAGGCCATAGGCCGAAGCCACAAAAGTATCAACCGGGATGTCGGGCTGCAGGGCTCCGGAGGTACCCAGCCGGATAATATTCAATGAAGTATGCTCCGGCTTTGCTTCCCTTTTCTCCAGGTCAATATTTACGGCAGCATCCAGCTCGTTGATCACGATGTCGATATTATCTGTACCAATGCCTGTAGACAGCACCGTGATCCGCTTATTGTTGAAGGTACCGGTATGGGTAAGGAACTCGCGGTGTTGCACCTTGAATTCTACATGGTCAAAATATTTGCTGATGGCTTCCACGCGGTGCTGATCGCCAACCACAATCACGTTTTCGGCCACGTGCTCAGGCCTCAGTTTAATATGATAAACGCTGCCATCCGGGTTGAGAATCAACTCCGACTCTTCAAAAGTTCTCATGATAATAAAATAAAAAGCTACTGAATCATCATTCCTTTGGTGAAAACCAGCAGCCGGATTAAAAATACAAAACTGTCATGTTGAACACTTCAGCCGGAAGAATCATCAGGCTGCAGATCACCTGGTTGTGGATATGCCCCACCAGGTCCTTCATCAATTCAAAATTATTAAAATAATATAGTATTTCCTAATCCAATACAGGGCACGCGGAGACAGAAGCTTATTTCCCTTCGGTTAAGTTCCTGCACCTGCTTTGATAATGCCTCTAATAATATTAAATTTGATTGAAAAATTCAGAATCTATGAATGCAGAAATCATTAGCATCGGAGAGGAACTGCTGATCGGGCAGGTAATCAACACCAATGCCAGCTGGATGGCCGAACAGCTGAACCAGGCAGGCATCAGTGTCACCCAGATTACCGCCATTGCCGACAATCATGAAGAGATTCTCAGGCTGCTCAATGAAGCGGGCAGGCGCTGCGAACTGATTCTGATTACCGGAGGGCTGGGTCCTACGCGCGATGACATCACCAAGGAGGTATTGTGCGAGTTCTTCGATTCCAGGCTGGTACACAGCGAACAGGTGATTCAGGACATCACCGGCATCTTCGGGCGCAAAGGCCTGGAACTCTCCGAAAGCAACCGCCATCAGGCACTGGTGCCCGATAAGGCCACCATCATCCGCAACCCCAATGGTACCGCCCCCGGGTTGTGGTTCGAAAAAGATGACAGAATCTTTGTGGCCATGCCGGGAGTGCCCTACGAGATGCAGCATATGATCACCCATGAGGTGATTCCCAGGATATTGAAAGTTCCGGGGCACCGCCATATCGTCCAGAAAACAATCCTCACGCATGGTATTGGTGAATCTTTTCTTTCGGATATCATCGCCTCGTGGGAAACCGACCTGCCTCATCAGATGCAACTGGCTTATTTGCCCTCGCCGGGCATGGTACGCATCCGCCTGACGGCAAAAGGCGATGACCTGCACCAGCTCCAGCAGCTGGTAGAGCAGGAAGCCGCAAAGCTGCAAAAGCTGATCCCCCAGTACATCTGGGGCTACGACCGCGACACCATGCAGGAGGTTACCGGCAAGATTCTGAAAGAACGCAAACAAACCATCTGCACGGCCGAAAGCTGCACGGGGGGCTATATTGCCTATCACATCACCAGTGTGCCGGGCAGCTCCGAATGGTATAAAGGCAGCATCGTGGCTTATTCAAACGAGATTAAAGAGAAGTTGCTGAACGTAGATCCGGAACTGATCAGCAAGCATGGGGCAGTAAGCCAGCAAGTGGTGGAAGCCATGGCTGCTGAAGCCCTGAAAATATTCAATACCGACTATGCCATTTCGGTGAGCGGTATTGCAGGGCCCGATGGAGGCACCCCACAAAAGCCCGTGGGAACCGTATGGATTGGCATTGCCTCGAAAGAGCGGGTACACAGCCGCAAGTTCCAGTTTGGCGACAGCCGCGAACGCAATATCCTGCGCTCGGTACTGGCGGCCCTGGGCATGTTGCGCAACATCCTGGTTGAAGAGCATGAGTAGCCAGCCTCGTGCCACAGGTTGTTCATTCAGAAAACATTAAAGTTCATCAAACATAGAATATATCATGAAGTTAGCACTGACAGAACCACAAATCAATGAAATTGCTGATTTTCTGGATAGCGGGATGATCTGCTATTACAATAAAGAGACCGGTGAAATAAAATACATTCTGGATTCTGATGATTATTTCGATGATGAAGAAGACCCCTGGGCGGAGGACCGCAAAAAAATAGAAGACAACCAGGATCAGTATCTTGAATTTACCGGAATGTCATCCTACGAAGCCTTTAAGGTCATGGAAGACTTTGCCGGAAGTGTTGATAGCCTGGAATTGAAGCACCTGTTGTTCGGGGCTTTAAGCAGACCCAAACCTTTTAGTAACTTCAAGTGGCTGGTTGAAACTTCAGGGCCTTACCGTCAACAGTGGTTTGATCACAAAAGATCAGCCTTCATCCGCTGGGTTGAAGATCAGATTCGAATGCATAATGACATGATGGAATTAGAGGAAGATTGATTCTTCCCTGTGCCCCTGCCAGGGCCTGATAGCCTCTGGTGGTTTGAAGTACCCGACTTTTTTAATTATGATTTGTTTTCCCTTCCGGGGAAAAGAAAGTTCCGTTCCCGCCACATTCCCTTCAGGAAACCAGGAGTGCCGTGCATCCTGACAGCCAAAGCTTCAGGATGTACGGCACCTTTTTTTATGTCACCAGTGAAAATCAACAACCAATGAACGCCTGGTCAGGCTTTAGGTTGAACCAATGTTGAACCAATGTTCAACCAATGTTGAACCAATGTTGAACCAATCCGAATTGGTTTAACATTGGTTGAACATTGGTTTAGTAGAGCTTCAGATCAGGCCTGGTATCATGGGGAATCCAGGTCTGACATGTTTACTGGATGATAAAAGCAACCCACCAGTTCAATAAGTGGAAAGAAAGGAAAGAAGGAGGCTATTGTGCTTTTGCATTCAGCTGACGCAGCTTATAATCCAGCACCAGCAGCACAAGGATCAGGAAAGAAAAATAAGAACAATAGATCAGTAAGGGGCTCTTAGGCAGGGCAATGCCCGCGAATAGATGCAAAATATTGAATGCAAAGTAATGATTCAGGGCATAAAAGGTCCCTGCCAGCATCATCACCGACACCAGGGCTGTAAGGAGCAGGCTATACAGGTACCGCCGTCGGCTTCTTGCCTGGGCTACCTGCATAATCCGGCCCATTAACCGGTGCTCGAAGCCGTAAGGGGGCTCGGCTGTCCTTGCGGCAAGGCTTTTTCTGAGGGCATTATCCTGGTTCATGACAAACGATTGATTAAGAAAGCAATTTTTTTTCTGATCCGGTACAACTTAATTTTCACATTGGCATCAGTAAACCCGGTGATGGCGGCCACTTCGCCCACTGGTTTCTGCTGTGTATAATACAGCGACAACAAGGCCCGATCCTCGGGAGGCAGCTGTTCGATGGCCATTTCTACCTGTAGCATCAGGGCTTCATCCTCCTGGCGGTTGAGCATCTCATCGACCTGGGTATCGGGAATGTTGTTCAGCAGCAAGTCGTCGAAATCCATGCGGGGCAATTTTTTTCTGCGGGTAGCCGATATGGCAGTATTATAAGCAATGCGGTGCAGCCAGGTCGACAGGCTGGAGCCTCCCTGAAAGGTATCCAGCTTGGTGAAGGCTTTCATGAAAATATCCTGGGTAATCTCTTCAACATCCTCCCGGCAGCCCACAATCTGCCCCACCAATGAAAACAAAGGCCGCTGATAACGCCTCACCAAAACAGAGAATGCCTGTGGCTCCCCCCCGAGGATGCGTCTGATCAGCTGGGTTTCGTCCTTTAACTCCATATTACTTTGTTGGACGCCATCACTTGCTTTTGGTTACACTATTTTACCGGGGTGTAACCAAAATAACAACCATGCGTCAAACATCACAAAGAACATCATTATTCACCAAAAGAAAATCATCATGATGGATTTTATTACCATCCCACTGGTTGTGGGAATCATCACCCTGGGCATCTATGGATTGTTTGAATTGTTTGCACGCCGCAAAGAAAGATTAGCCATTATTGAACGACTGGGTGCCCCCCAGCAGGTACCAAATTTCCTAAACCAGTTCAGCCTTCCGGGCCTGGGCAGCAATGGAAGCTTTGGCACCCTGAAGATCGCAAGCCTGCTGCTGGGAGTGGGTTTGGGGCTTCTGGCAGGCTTTTTTATCGGGGTGTTCTGGCTGGACGAGCTTCCGCAGGCAGGAGCCAGTGAATGGCACATCCGGGAGGCCAGCGGGGTTATTTATGGCGCCTCTGTGATGCTGTTCGGCGGCCTGGGGTTGTTGATGGCTTTTTTGCTGGAACAAAAATTCGTCAGAAAACAGAAAAGCTAGCTCTTTTCAACCGGCACGAAATAACAGGAAGTTAAGGACAGGCAGGTGCCCGTTTCCTTAACTTTCTTTTTGGGATCAATGCGTGAGCTGCCCCACCTTCTTTCCAGCATTGTTTTCATCGATTCACAAGGCCTTAAAGCAAGTTTCACCGGCCCGGTAGAAAAACGACACGCCACCGATTGTAAAAAAACACAGTAATGAATAAATAACCTATTTATTCTTTGCTTTAAAGCTAAATTTTTAGTTTCTTGCAGCATAAAAATAACTACAACCTATGGCGGCCCCATACAAGATTAAAACCCTCACAGCCTTCATTATAGAGCGCCAGTCGGAATATCCTCATGCCAAAGGAGCGCTCACCCGATTGCTCAATGACATCGCTACGGCAGCAAAAATTGTAAACCGCGAGATCAATGCCGCAGGCCTGGTAGATATTCTTGGTACAGCAGGCCGTGATA
>JAWOCF010000132.1:0-3556 GCA_046483935.1 Bacteroidales bacterium
AGTAATGTCCCTGCAAATGGCAGTGACTCCTTCAAACTGCCCATGATTATCATAACGGTGACTGATTCGTGCCTGGTAGAAGAACTGGCTGCCAAACACCTCAAGGGCATACTGCACCTGCTGGGTTTTGCCACTCTCCCTGGCACGCAGCATCGCCCTGGTAAACTTTTGCGACACTTCAGGGGGAAACCCCACCTCATTGAAGCTTTTACCCACAAACAGATCGGAGGAAAAAAACAGGTTGGCCTCTTCATTGCCGGGATAGCATTCGGTGAAGCAGCCCTGTTGATCAGCAACAAATACCAGGTCGTCAATAGACTGTAAGGTGGAACGCAGGATTTCCTGTTGCCGGAAGAAACTGTTTGACTGATGATTTTGTTTCAGGAAGGTCGCTGAGCCTGACATGCCCTCAGGTCCCTCATCATTCAGGTTGATCAGTATGGGAAATTCCGGTGAGCCATTGAATCTGATCTCAGTAAAAAACTCCATGGGACGCCCCCCACCAGGAAAACCGACCAGTTCATTCTTCCAGGCATTCAAAAACTCAGGATTTAGTAGTCTGAAGGCATGTTTTCTGTATAATAGTGAGGGGTCTGTTCCGGAAAGCGAATGAAAATTTGGAGTAATACCGGTAATGGTACCTCTGGCACAAAGCTGAAAAAAAACCGTATTGGTTTTCAGAAGTACTTCACTCCAGGGTTTTTGCATGCTAAACTTTGATTAACCGCAGCTCCTCAAAAGCGTTTTGAGTAAGAGGTTTTTTGATAAAATGAATGACATGGGGATCTTCCATGGCCCTTCGGTGATCATCAGCATCAATAGAAGAAGAAAGCATCACCACCCGGCAATTCTGGCAAATAAATGGATCCAGATCTTGAAACTTTTCCAGGAATTCAAAGCCATCAACTTCTGGCATCCGGATATCCAGAAATATCATTTGAGGCAACCCTGATTGGTCGTTTTCACAAGTTTGTTGAAGATATTCCAGGCCCGATAATGCAGAGCTTTTAACCACTATATTGGTAGCAAATGCATTTTTTTCAACCATTCTCTTATTGACCATATTGTCAATATCACTATCATCAATCAGCAGTAATCGTTCTATCTTCATAATCAGGAAAGTATAACCTTATTTTGATTTGGTATTTCAACAACAAACTGGGTATATTCCCCCTCAACAGAGGCTACATCAATAGTACCCTGAAGCTTCTCAACAATTTCCTTGACAATATACAGGCCAATGCCACCCCCATTGCTCTTCTGATTGCCACGGAAGAACATATCATAGATACGGGGCATATGGGTGGAGGGGATTCCTGAGCCATTGTCCCTGATGGTGATCACCGTCTTGTGGGGCAGAGTGTTTACCCGGATATTTATATGGGGCTCAGGCTGATCGTAATTATGAAACTTGATGCAGTTGGAAATAAAATTATTGAAGATGATTTCCACCCTTCGCACATCCGAATAAAAAGCATGATCCTCATTCACCTCTAACTGAAACAGGATCTTTTCGGCTCCTGTCATGTATTTGAGATTATTTATGGCTTTATCGATCATGGGCCTGAAGCTGACTTTTTCGGATCGCACTTCAAAACGTGAGTTTCTGGAATAGTCAATGATATCATGGATGATCTGATCCAGCTTATTGATACTCTCCTTGATCATTCCAATATATTTCTCCTGCTCCGGATTTTTGGTTTCCATCTCCAGCAGGTTAATCAATCCCAAAACAGACATCAGGGGTGAGCGCAGTTCATGAGAGGTGCTGTAAACAAAACTATCCAGTTCGGAATTGGTTTTTTCCAGCTCTTTGTTCTTCTCCATCAGGATTTTTTCGCTGATTTTGCTTTCGGTGATATCTGCAAGCACCACGACAAAATGAGCAACCATCCCGCGACGGTCATGCACGGGAGCGATCAGCAATAACCTCCATGATTCAGCCCCATAAGGATTGGCGCTTAGGTACTCGCCTTTAAAGCTCTTTTGCCGGGAAATGGCCTCTTGGATCTGCCGGGAAATGGCAGAATCTTCAGGAGCACCGATCACCTCCAGGAAATCCATGCCATTGATCTGGTTCAGGCTGATGCCCGTAATCTTTGATAACTCCTTATTGCCATAAATCACCTGATTGCCATCGGTGCTGGCATCAATAATCAGCATTCCTTCCAGGGCATTTTCCAGGGCACTGCGCTGAATGCGCAACATGTCTTCGGTGTTTCGCCGTTCAGTAATATCATATCCCGAGCCAATAAAGCCGGCAAACTGACCATCCAGGTTATAAAACGGACGGCCCACGTCAAGAATCCATCGGTAGCTGCCATCATGATGGCGCAGGCGGTGCTCCAGTTGAAAAGGTTTTTTTTGCTGATAGGCCTCCGATAGCACGGACAAGAAACGGGGGGTGTCGTCGGTGTGGATCTTGTCGGCCCAGTCGGTGGTGTTTTCCTGCTTCAGGTCGCGGCCGGTAAACTCCAGCCAGGTCTTATTAAAATAATCTGCCTTTTTAGAGGCATTGGTTTTCCAGATCATACTGGGAAAGTCGTTGAGCAAGGTCAGGTAGAAGTCACGGGCACGGATCAGTGTTTCTTCCACTTTCTTTTGCCGGGTAACATCCCTGCATAATACCGTCACCCCATCGGCCACGTTGCCGCTGTTGCGTCGTGGAGTCACTTTGGCATTATACCACAACCGGGTGCCAAAAGCATCCAGATAGTATTCTATTTGTTCGGTACGACCTGTTTCCAGCACCCGGTCGATGGCATCAAGATACTGCTGTGCAACAATCTCGGGGAAGCCCACTTCCTTGATGGATTTTCCCACAAACAAATCGCTGGATAGCGATAGCTGTTGATTGCTGCCCGGCTGGTAATACTCAATGAATTCGCCATGCCTGTTCATCGTGAAGAACAAATCATCAATTGATGACAGTGTGGAGCGCAACATTTCATGCTGCTGATGCAGCAGCTCGCCCGATTGCAGGGAAAGTGTGACATCCTGGATGCTCAGATAAATTAAAGACTCGTCCTCCAGAACAACATGTTCGGAACTGAACTCCAGGTCTTTAACCTGCTGATCAGGCCCGATGAGTTTGATCACAAACCTGTTGGATGCCTTGCCATTGCCCGAAAAGATCATTTCCTGCAAGGATTGCGAAACATCAGCATGCAGCTCAAAGAAACTGGTTCCTTTTAACTGTTCGCATGGTTTATTATAAAATTCTGATGCTGCAACATTGCAATCTACAATCCTGCCACTTCCTGAATAGATTAGCAACTGAATGAAAGGGCCTTTTTGAAACAACACCTGATAACGATCTGGTGTGGGGGAAACTTCTGATTGATTCTTGCGTGACAAACTCCTTACCAGGGCATTTAACTGGGAAAGTGAGAAGGGGTGGAACAAAGGATAAGCATTGCTTTCCAGCGACAGGCGGCTGAAGCCATCCAACTGATGGGGCTCAACCAGGATGATAAAAACAGGATCCTTGGTCTTTACTTCAGCAGAGTCTTTCTGATAGAAATGCTCCAGATATCCATCCAGAGGAATAATTACC
>JAWOCF010000176.1:0-6930 GCA_046483935.1 Bacteroidales bacterium
CCCATTCTTGCGGTGGGCGATGGCACGATCACCCAAACAAGCTATACTTCAGGCAATGGGAATTTTGTAAGAATCCGTCATAACTCTGTCTATGAAACGCAATACCTGCACATGTCGCGTTTTGCCAAAGGGATGAAGCCGGGGGTACGTGTCATGCAGGGCGATGTGATCGGGTATGTAGGTGCTACCGGGCTGGCCACCGGGCCTCATGTTTGTTTCCGCTTCTGGAAAAACGCGACATGTGCAGGTATTGCGTTTCATAGACAGAGTTATGACGGATTCTTACAAAATTCCCATTGCCTGAAGTATAGCTTGTTTGGGTGATCGTGCCATCGCCCACCGCAAGAATGGGAGTGCCGGTAGGGGCTGCATAATCCGTTCCGTAATGAGGTCTGCGGTGTTTGAGCACAGGATGCATCCTGCTGGTAGAATAGCGCGAGGAGATCCGTCCAAATTCCAGAGGAGCCTTCAGAAAGACCTTGCGCAGGTTAGCACCTTCAGGATTAAAAAACCCGTTGATGGTGTCGTGCTCGAACTGGAATCCATAAACATCACGGCCGTGGTGCTGAAAATAAACGGCATCAATTTTAGAAATGCCATAAGGCTGATCGCCCACATAATCCTGCTGATAGATTACCTTGAAGCGGTCGCCTTTCTGGATCCTGTAAAAGTCGACTTCCCAGGCCAGCACCTCCGACAGACGCAATACCAGTTCAGGACTCAGGTCATTCTCAATCAACACATTCCACAAAGAAGATTCAATAATTCCGGCAGCCGTTTTTTCAACAGAGGTCACTGGTTTTTCACCCCGCAGCACCTTCAGGGAGTCGGCAAAATCAAGGACGATGAAATCCAGGGGGCTCACTTCATACACCAGGTACTGCAAGGCGTTCAATGAGTCATTGGTATAATAACCATGATACTGATTGCCTGCCCTGACCCTGCGGGGATCAAAAACCTCACGCACCTGCTTCACGATCCCATCAATAGTCTGAGGGGAAAATTCAAAACCCGCCAGTATATGCGACAAGGTCTGGCGTGATTTCACCACGCCTGTCTGAACAATATAATCTTCCTGAGGCAGCCCGTACTCATCAAGCACCACCACCTCTTCAACAGGGATGGACTCAGGGTCTACAGCAACTTCCTGCTGCTCACCGGCAGGTGAAAAATATATGGATAAGGCAATAGCAATCAGAACACTAATACCAATAACGGGATATAATATGAGGGGCTTAATTTTGTTTCGCATCGCAATCTGGAATTACTAAAAGAAGGATTCTTAAATTATAGGTTGCGGCAAAATTAGCAATTCCAATAACAAATTAAGTACGTAATTTCCCCCAAAAAGAATTAAAAATGAAACCACTGTAAACCCGATGATTCTGGCTGGAGGCGTTTCAAGAATAACCCCTATGCCCTTACCAAAAATAAAGATAGTATAAGTCAGGCCCACGAAACTGACCAGAGAAGATTCAGGCAACATCCAGGCAAGTGCAACAGCTGTCAGGAATGGAATATAAGCGGCAGTCACCATCTTCAGGATAAGTCCTGCATGGGATAAAGATTTAAAATTGGGGGCCAGCTTTTTAATGAAGAACGCACCCAGAAAAAAGGTGGCAGAAAAGCTGACCAAATGAATCAGAAATAACAGAAACAGAACCTCACGGGGCTGTTCCCAGGCACGAGATGCCATCCACGCCCTGCCCAGGGCGGCGGCAGCAATGAATGGGAGGCCTGCCTGCAGAAAAAAACTCAAAGGATTGATGCTGCTTTCCTTTAACCGGGCAAATGCATAAGTGGGCCGATAAAATACACCAGCAATAATTTCAGGGATCAGAGACATGTAAAGTTGCTTTTTAGGTTATTTGAGTAGAGAAAGGGGGAAAAGTGCCTGAAGTTCACTATCCTTGCAAGTTCATCCTTTGCATTTTCCGGTTGGGCAAAATTACCGAAACTTACCAATAAAAAAAATCGTAAACCTTTGCAGATGTCAGCGCACAAACTCCTCAACAATAGCTTATGAATCCCTGGATCCGCGGTTTTTCTGATTACCTGCGCCTGGAGCGCTCCCTCTCGGAGAACTCTATTGCAGCTTATGTGGCGGATGCTGAAAAGTTGTTTCATTTCCTGGAACAACATCATGGTACTGTGTTGCCTGCTCAAATCACCCGCGGGCAGGTGGAGGCTTTTGTCCTGTTTATCGGCTCCCTGGAACTGAGTGCCTTTACCCAGGCACGTATTGTTTCGGGGGTGAAGGCGTTTTTCAGGTATCTGACCATCGAAGAGGTGATCCAGGTTAACCCTGCCAGCCTGCTGGAGGCTCCCCGGCTCAATCGCAAGCTTCCCGAAGTGCTCAGTGTGGAGGAGATCAACAGCATACTGGCTGCCATTGATCTGAGCAGCCCGGAAGGACAACGCAACATGGCCATCATCGAAACACTCTATGGCTGCGGCCTGAGGGCCTCTGAGCTGATCAACCTGAAGCTCTCCGAGCTGAACCTGAAAGAAGAGTATGTGGTGGTGAATGGCAAGGGCAACAAACAACGCATCGTACCCATCGGACAGGAAGCCCTCAAACACATTGACCTGTATTATCGGGGCTGCAGAGTACATCAAAGCATCGTAAAAGGCTTTGAAGACATTCTGTTTCTCAACCGCCGGGGCAGCCGTCTTACCAGGGTGATGATCTTTACCATTGTAAAAAAACTGGCCTTGCAGGCAGGAATACAAAAGCCTGTAAGCCCCCATACTTTCCGCCACAGCTTTGCCACTCACCTGGTAGAAGGTGGTGCCGACCTGCGCGTGGTGCAGGAGATGCTGGGCCACGAATCGATCACCACCACCGAGATCTATACCCACCTGGATCGTGACTATATCCGCGAAACCCTGCTCTCCTTCCATCCAAGAGGGCTGAGCCGGTCCTGATCATCTCTCACCTTGCAAGAGGATTTCATTTCCCTTTGAACTGTTAAAAGAATATTTATCGTTAAGAAGCAACATATACCTGTCAGTTGATGTTTTTTAATTATATTAGGGTATAATTTCAATACCAGATAAATTATTTTTCCGTTATTATATCCATTTGATATCCGGCTCATTATCTTTTGTGCGTTATCTGAATGGGGTCTCAGAAAAAAACAATCCTCTGGCTTTGCGGGTTAAACATCTACCCCAACTTAAACTGACGGTTCATGATAAAATCCATTGCATCCCTGTTTCTCTTTTTTCTGATCATCATCTCCGGTGATTCAGCAAGTGGCAGCCTTGCCCGCAGCAGCACCGCACTGTCTGCCCAGGCAGGCCAGCCTCCCGAATTTACCACACGCATTCCCAATGCATTCATGCCATTGAGCCATATTCCCAGGAACAGGGTATTCAGGGCATTTTTCAATACTCCTCCCCAGAATTATTCATTAACCATTTATAACAACTGGGGATCTGAAATCTTTAAAACTACCAACCCTGATAGTGCCTGGGATGGCACCTACGAAAATATGGAAGCCCCCGCGGGTGGATACATCTACCGGATTACCTATACCGATCCCCAGGGCGAGAACCATGAAGTAAATGGCATCGTAATGCTGATCAGGTGACTATTGAACAGAATCCAGTTATGAGTAGAAAGAACTTTTACCTGCTAATATTGATGTTGCCTGCCCTGATTTACACAAAGCAAACCAAGGGTCAGGATGCCATCCTTTCGCAGTTCTTTGCAGTTCCGGTATATATCAATCCAGCCTTTGCAGGAACCCATAAGGGGATTGAAGCAGTCATCGACTTTCGCGATCATCCCCTTGCTGATGTAACCAACATTTCAGCATTCAATGGGTCGGTTGATGCTTTTTTCCCTGAGTGGAACGCAGGGTTGGGACTGATTGCCACCAGCAGTTACATGGGCAACATGGTATGGACCAACAACATCAGCGCGGTGTATTCTTACCATCTGCAAGTAAATGCCAGCTGGCATGCCACCCTGGGAGCCCAGGCAGGGTATTACCGGAGGGATTACCGCTGGTCGAACCTCGACTTCCTGGAAAACGGGCAGCCTCCCCCACAGCAGAAGTGGAAGCATGCCCCTGATTTCGGAGCCGGTTTTTTGCTGTATAACAAAATGTTTTACGGAGGGGCTGCTGCGCATCATCTCACCCGGCCCAATATTGGTTTGTATATTGATTCGAAAGTGGACCTGAAACTCACTGCACATATGGGGGCATACTTCGAATCGGAATTTTACATGGCCAATTCCGGGCCCTACCATTATTTTCTGTCTCCCAATGTCATCTATCAGAAGCAGGGCCCCTTCGAACGCATCAATTACGGGATGTATGCCGGGTGGCAGAGCATCATGGCAGGAGCCTGGTACCGGCAGGATCTCAAAGGCTCCAACACGTTAATCTTCTTAGTGGGCCTTCAGTTTGGATCATTTAGAATGGGATATAGCTACGATCACTCCTTTTCAGGATTTACTGATCGCTTTCATGGGGTGAATGAGATCAGTATCTCGTATTTCTTTGAGCGAAAAGGCCCTTATCAACCCATCAGGTGCCCACGATTCTAGGTGGATGGATCACCAACAATTAATCAGGTGAATTTCAGACTGATATCCAGAGCTTTCACGCTGTGAGTCAAAGCGCCAACCGATATCATATCCACACCGGTGCGTGCCACTTCCAGCAGGTCTTTGCGATCCATATTTCCGGAGGCTTCTGTCAGGGCACGTCCACGAACCATCTCTACAGCTTTCCTCATGGTTTCCAGCTCCATATTGTCGAGCATGATGATATCGGCACCGGCATCCAAGGCTTGCTGCACCTGTTCCGTAGACTCCACCTCCACTTCCACCTTAATGGTTCGTGGTGCATGTTTCCTGGCAGCCTCTACAGCTGATTTAATGCCCCCTGCAGCTTTGATATGATTGTCCTTGATCAGGATACCATCCGAAAGATTCATGCGGTGATTGCCCCCTCCCCCGGCCTTTACGGCATACTTTTCGAGCACCCTGAGACCTGGAGTGGTCTTTCGGGTATCTACAATCACTGTAGAGGTGGAAGCTACCCGCTGAACCATAGCATGGGTCTGGGTGGCAATACCCGAAAGGCGCTGCATAAAGTTCAGGGCTACCCTTTCGCCCGTGAGGATGGCGGCGGCAGGGCCTGATATCTTAGCGATGATGGTGCCCTTGTGCACCAGATCACCATCCTGATAATCGCTCTCAAAGACTACCTTGTCGTCCATCAGGGCAAACACCCTGCGAACGATCTCCAGGCCGCAGAGAACACCCTCTTCCTTGGCTTTAAAATGTCCCTGAATCAGCTGCCCCTTTGGAACCACCGAGTTGGTGGTTACATCGCCCGTGCCGATATCTTCGGTCAAGGCCCGCATAATGATCTGATCAGTATTGAAATCGTGATGCATTGGTAAATACTATTGGTGAACAATCAATAACTTCATGATATTAACTAACCTGCAGCATCCGCACCAGAGGGATGCGGGCAGCATCCATAAGCTTTTCATCCAGATGCACCTCTCCTTTCATGTGCTTCAGGCTATCAAGAACATGTTCCGGCCTGGTTTTTTTCATATTGGGGCATATCAGCTCCTTGGCCAGGAGGGTGAATCTTTTGTCAGGATGCTTTGTTTTTAAGGGATGCAGAATTCCTTTTTCGGTACCAATAATAAAGTTCGGATGCTGGCTTTGATCTACATATTTCAGAATCTGCCCGGTACTACCCAAAAAGTCAGCCTCCCGGCGCACATCCTGGCGGCATTCGGGATGCACCAGCAACAACGCTTCAGGATTTTCATCCCGGGCCAGCTTCACATCAATGGCCATCACCTGCTCGTGGGTGGGGCAATAACCTGCAAATAATATAAATTCCTTTTCAGGAATTCGTTCGGCGGCATAAGCCCCCAGGTTCTCATCGGGCAAAAAGATGATCTTGCGGTGAGGCAAGGACCGGATTACATTCACAGCATTGGCAGAGGTGCAGCAGATATCACTCAAGGCTTTCACATCTGTAGAAGAGTTGACATACGAAACAACGGCAGCATCCGGATGTTCTGCTTTAAGACGCAGCACGTCGGCCCCGGTGGCCATATCAGCCATCGGGCATCCTGCATGGGAAACAGGCAGAAGCACGGTTTTGGAAGGACTGAGGATCTTGGCTGTTTCAGCCATAAAACTCACCCCGCAGAAGACAATGATCTGCTCAGACAATCCGGCAGCCAGTTTGCTTAGTGCAAAGGAATCCCCTACATGATCAGCCACATCCTGCACCTGTGCATTCTGATAATAATGCGCCAGGATCACAGCATTCTTCTCCTCTTTCAACCGGAGAATCTCTTCCTGAATATGATTAAAAGGCATAAAAATAGATTATGATACCAGCCATAGATACAGCGGCCTGTTTACGAGGGCAAAAGTAATACTTTTTAAAGGAAGAAGGCCCTTGCAAATTTTGCAAGAGCCTTCATGGCGTTTCAGATATAAGAGTTTAAAATATTAGAAACTAATGGCTGCTTCAATCACTACGCCATTGAATTCGGCACCGGCAAACCGGCCTGCCCAGGCATCACCATCATAAACCTGGTTAACGTATTCGATCTTGGTGATTACATTGCGGTTCAAAAACCAACCAGCGCCAACATTAAAACGGTTGATGGTCATATCATCCTCCATACTGTCGCGCATCTTGCCGGTCACCACATTATATCTCCCCCCTACATAGAATCTTTCATCATTCCCAAAACGATAAAGCAATTCGCCTGCCAGTTGAGTAAAGGAACCTTCTTCATCCAGAGGATCAGCAAACTCAGCACCCCCGGTGGCCTGCTCTATAACACCGAAGAACTCCAGTCCTCCGTATTTTATAAAGGGATTAAGCTGCAAGGCAGTAAGCTTGGTAAACCGGGCATTGAACCGACCGT
>JAWOCF010000179.1:0-3161 GCA_046483935.1 Bacteroidales bacterium
GGGCGAATCACCCTCAGCCTCTAATATACGGTCAAGCCTCAGGGAGGTGCTGTTATATTTTTCATAATAGTAGTTCCAGTCGAGTTCTTTGAGCTTTTCAAAACCCTCGAACTGCATAATGATATTCCCCTGGAAGGGAACATACATCTTGCGAATGATGTCATTCCAGCGTTCAACATCTTTGGTTTTGAAACCTACCGTCTGCTCCAGGTCGCTGTGACAATTGATATCCAGCAGGTCAAGCACTTTCAGAGCTGTCTGAATGACCCACACGGCCATAATGTTGGTGTAGGCATTGTTGTTCAGGCCTGGTTCATCGGCATCCGGATATTGGGTGTGGTATTCATCGGGCCCCATGACTTTCAGGATCTCATAGCGGTCTCTTTCCTCATTGTATTCTGCAATGCTCGACCAGAACAAGGCCGTAGAGAGGATGATCTTTGCCCCGTGGGTCAGCAGAAAATCCATGTCACCCGTACTCTGGTAATAATGCCACACATTAAAAGGAATGGCTGCATTGATGTGGTATTGCAGGTGCGAGACATCGGGCAGCCACCGCCCCGACTTGGGGTTCAGGTGCAGCTTCTGGGTTTCTTCCCGGCCATTGCTGCCACTCTGCCAGGGAAACACCGCTCCCCGCCATCCATGCTCTTTGGCAGCATGATGGGCTTCCTGCAGGCGATGGTAGCGGTACATCAGCAGGGAGCGCGCCAGGGCAGGATTCTGAAGGTTGATAAATGGCATGATGTACAGCTCATCCCAGAAGATGTGCCCACGATAAGCCTCCCCATGCCAGCCCCGGGCCGGCACCCCGATATCGTAGTCAATGCTGTTGGAGGAAACGGTTTGATACAGGTGAAAGATATGCAGGCGCACAATCAGCTGATCAAGATCCTTATTGGTATTCAGCCGGATGTCTTCATAATGCCATAGCTGTTGCCAGTACTGCTTATGCCTTACCTCCAGACGGGGAAATCCCACCACCCGGTGAATCCTTTTTTGTGCCTCAAGCAGGGGTTCACTGATGGCGATATCCCGTGAGGTATAAAAGGAAGCGATCTTTTCGATGGTCAGGGTCTGGCCCTTCTGACAGGGAACCCGAAAGTCGCCTGCTACAAAATCGCCCTGTTCTATTTCCTGCTGCTCAATATCTAGTACTTCTTCTCCTCTCAGGATGCGGATATGCGCCGCCTGTGCCACATATATTTTTGACTGCTTGGTGCGGCTCTTCAGGAAGATGCTGTTATTGTTGAAGTGTCCTTTTCGCATCACCTTGATGTGATCCTGGTTCAGGTCGCTGTAGCGTGCCACGTTATTGTTGATGATATTGCCATCAATTCCTGAACGCAATATCATCTCCCCTTCCCAGTTTTCGGGGGTGAACTTCCATTGAATGGCCCCGACATGATAGTCGTCCTGGCTCACCAGGCGACGGCTGATCAGGGTGGTTTCATGGTTGTCATGATCCCTGAACCGCATCCTGCGCTCCAGGATCCCTTCCTTCAGGTGCAGGTGGGTTTCGTACAGCAGCAGCTCTACCTCATCAATGTCAAACCACTTGCCCCCATTGATCCTGAAGGTCAGGTACAGCCAGTTGGGCCAGTTCACCAGGTCTTCATTCTCTATCTTCCCCTCCTTCGACTTCATGCGGTTGTAGCCTCCTGCCAGATAGGTGCCGGGGTAATTCCACGCCTTGCCATCACCAATGCCTTTTACCTTCACCTTATCCTCGGTCTTTACCTTCACGGCATGAAGCTCCATCTCCAGGGCTCCGCGGGTGGCAAAATAGCCGTTGCCCAACGTGCAGAGCGCCTCCTGCAGGGGATGCTCCTCCCTGTTAAACCCTTTATAGACAACGGTCCAGTTACTGTTCTCTTTCTTTTTCTCCATCTAAATTGTTGTTGAACTGTTTTACTTTTTGTCAGAAGCGTATAATCTGATGAGCCGGGCAAAGAATTCCTTCACCTGAAACACGTTTTTAAGGGCGTAGCGGGCTGCTGTTTTCTGACCATGCCCTCCTACCAGAATGCCAATTCCATGGCCCTGCAGGGCCTTAAAAGCGTCCTCATCGGTAATATCATCCCCGATGTACATGGGGATCAGATCCTGCCGCTGGTCAAGCTCCAGGGCTTCCATAATCCAGTTTACCGCCTTGCCTTTGTCCCAGTCAAGGTCGGGCTTGATCTCCACGATCTTCTTGCCTTCCCCCATCTTGAAACCCTGATGCTTCTCCACCATCTGGCGGGCAATCTCCAGTACCTTCTGTTCATCTCCCGGGGCTGCATTGCGGTAATGAATCCCGATGGCATACCGCTTGCGGTCGAGCTGTGTGCCGCTGGTTTTTTCGTTCAACAGGGTCTCCACTTCCTTTTCTATTTCATCCAGGCGCGGAATGATCCTTTTTGAATCAGGGTGTTCCATAAACAGGCCGTCAGGACCCGTGATGATATACCCGTGACTGCCGGCATAGATCATTTCACTGAGCCCTACCCGCTGCTCAACATCTTGCTTATCGCGGCCTGTCACCACGGCCACCGTAAACAACTTTGCCAGGTGCCTCAACAGGTCTTTCATATATTCTGAAAGCACCGCATCTTCCGGCCGGGGCACAATGGGGCTGAGCGTGCCGTCATAGTCAAGGAAGATAACAGGTTTGCGCTGCGAGAGGACCTTGAAGATGTCGGAGCGCTCCGGGAAGATGGGTGTTCCCTGCCGCGAGAAGTATTCCTCCAGCAATGTCTCATCGTCCAGATCCAGCTCATCGAAGGTGTCGATCGTAATATCAGCCCCCTGATCCAGCAAGGCCTGCCTGTTGTCAAAGCGGTTCACCCCCACCACCAGCCCGAAATAGCCGCGCTGGCCGGCCTGCACCCCCGAGATGGCATCTTCAAACACCACTGAATTCTCAGCACGGGCCCCCAGACGTTCGGCTGCATGCACGGCGGCGCTGGGATGAGCTTCCTGATCCAGGAGACGGCCGTGGACACCCTGGCCTCAAACGCCAGCGGGTTCAGCTTCGGGGGAATGGCCAGCGCAGGCCTGGAGTTTCTCCTCACCTCAACAGCAAAACTCATATTTCATCATCATCATCAAGACCTAACACATCAATCAATATTTTACAAGTATCATAAATAGGTTTCATCTTAAACAATTCATCTTTC
>JAWOCF010000140.1:0-6151 GCA_046483935.1 Bacteroidales bacterium
GAACAGACCAGGCAACTCACCAAAACCCTCCAGTCGGTATCATCTCCTTCTTTCACCCTTGATGAAAAGGCCATCAGTTATGTGGCGGGCAACAACCTGTTTGTTTTTCACCTGGAAGATGGCACCATTGAACAACTGACAGATTTCCGCACCGGGAAAGAATCTGCTGACCCTAAACTCAGCAATCAGGATCAATGGCTGGAAAACCAGCAGCTGGCCCTATTCCAGGTGCTACGCGAGCGGAAGGAAAAAGCAGATCTGCGTGAAGCCATGCAGGAGCAGCAAAAGCCGGATCGCCCCCTGACCATATATACCGGGAAGGCAATGCCTGCAAACCTCACCCTGAGTCCGGGAGAAAGGTACCTGGTGTATTGGCTGATGGAACGTGCGGACGCCAAAAGGGCCCGCATCCCCCATTTTACAACCACATCAGGTTATACCGAGGAAATCTTGACCAATCCTAAAGTGGGTGCCCCTGCCTCTGCTGTAAAGGTTTTTGTGTATGATTTGAAAGAAAAACGCCATTATCCCATTCCAACCAGCAACATCCCTGGCATCAGAGATGTGCCCCAATACATGAGGGAGTATGGCTTTGAAGACGAACAACACCCGGAAGACCGGCAGGTTAGCATCTCGGGCGTTTTCTGGTCAGACGATGGTCAATATGCTGTAGCCAACATCCGTGCGGCCGACAATAAGGATCGCTGGATCATGTTGCTGGATCCTGAAACCGGTGAATTATCGCCTCTCGACCGCCAACGGGATGAAGCCTGGGTGGCAGGCCCCGGCATCAATGTCTGGCAGGCCGGATCTTCCATGGGATGGATGCCCGACAATCAAAGAATCTGGTTTCAATCGGAAGAGACAGGCTATTCGCATCTGTATACCCTGGATGTGACCACCGGCGAAAAGAAGGCCCTCACCCAGGGAGCTTACGAAGTATATAATCCACAGATATCAGTTGACAAGAAATACTGGTATTTCACCTCCAATGAGGTACATCCCGGTGAGAGGCATTTCTACCGCATGGATCTTGACGGGCAATCAAAAACCCGGATCACCACCATGGAAGGCCATCATGATGTGTCGCTGTCGCCTGATGGCAAGAAGCTGGCCGTAAGATACTCCTCGTACAATCAGCCCTGGGAGCTGTTTATCATGGACAACAAGCCAGGTGCAGAGGCCCGCAGAATCACCTTTTCGCAAACAGAAGAATTTCAAAGTTACGACTGGCGGATTCCTGAGTTACTGACCTTCACCGCCAGCGATGGACAAGAGGTATGGGCCAGGCTTTATCGCCCCGAAAACCCACAGGAAAATGGCCCTGCGGTGATGTTTGTTCATGGGGCAGGATATCTTCAGAATGCGCACAAATGGTGGAGCAATTATTCGCGCGAATACATGTTCCACAACCTGCTCACCGACCTGGGATATACCGTGCTGGATATTGATTACCGTGCCAGCTCGGGCTATGGAAGGGATTTCCGCACCGGGATATACCGCCACATGGGCGGCAAAGACCTGTCGGATTATGTGGACGGGGCGCAATTTTTGATTAATGAATATGACGTGGATCCTGAAAGAATCGGCATTTATGGGGGTTCCTATGGTGGCTTTATCACCCTGATGGCCATGTTCAATCATCCTGAGACATTCTCGGCCGGAGCCGCTTTACGTTCGGTAACCGACTGGGCGCACTACAATCACGGCTACACCTCCAATATCCTGAACACCCCGGCTACCGATAGCCTGGCCTTTGTGCGCAGCTCGCCCATCTACTTTGCCGAAGGACTGCAAGGCCCGCTGTTGATGTGCCATGGCATGGTAGACGACAATGTGCATTTCCAGGATATCGTGCGCCTGAGCCAACGGCTCATCGAGCTGGAAAAAGAAAACTGGGAGCTGGCCGTTTATCCCATTGAAAGACACTCTTTCACCGAAGCCAGCAGCTGGAGAGATGAGTATAGCAGAATCCTGAAACTCTTTGAAGAAAACCTGCGCCTGAAACCCAAAGCCCTTCCATAAGCTGGCTGCCGGATTTACCAAGCGCCTGCCAATAACCATAAAGGCTGCCTCATGATGATGAGGCAGCCTTCTTTTTGTGTTTTGCCGATTCAACTCCCTTCCCATTTTCCCTGTGGCTGGGTCTGCTTTGTGCCCATTCGGGCCCTTATTAAATTCGGACCAAATTCGGACCAAATTCGGACTAAATTCGGACTAAATTCGGTCATGACTGAATTTGGTCCGAATTTGGTCCGAATTTAGTTCGAATTTGGTCTGAATTTGGTCAAGAGTAAATATGACCTTAACAAGGAATTGAAGCATCTGTTTAACCATCATTGAAACGGCTGAACCATCCCAACGTCAGCCGTGAGCACAAAAAAAACAGGGGCTGCTCCTGAAAGGAACAACCCCTGTAATATAATATAAATTAACCTTAAGCCTGTGCTGTGGGGCCTCCCATGTTGATGGGCAAACCCGACTGCTCCAGATCCTTGATGGGACCATGTACCGATTCAAATTTGGCAATGTTCTCGCCAAGGGCTTTCATCAGCCGTTTGGCATGCTGAGGAGTAAGAATGATTCTGGATTTGACTTTTGCTTTTGGCATTCCAGGCATTACCCTGACAAAGTCTAATACAAACTCAGTATGAGAGTGGGAAATGATTGCCAGATTGGAGTAAACCCCTTCGGCTACTTCTTCCCCCAACTCAATATTTATCTGTCCTTCCTGCATTTTCTTTTCGGCCATAATAGAATCTTTTTTAAGGTTTTTAAGATTACTTATTGCGCTTCAGCTTTTCGTTTGGAAGCCATCAGCAAGTCATACTCTTCCATAGAACCAACAATGGTGCTATTGAATTCCCTCAGGCCAGTGCCGGCAGGAATCAAATGACCTACGATCACATTTTCCTTCAGACCGTTCAATCCATCTACCTTGGCGTGTACTGCTGCATCGGTAAGCACCTTGGTGGTTTCCTGGAATGAAGCAGCCGAGATGAAGCTCTTGGTCTGCAGCGAGGCTTTGGTAATTCCCTGAAGCTGCTGACGTGCAGTAGCACCCCGGGCATCGCGGGCCACAACCAGTTTTTTATCCTTACGCTTGAGCAGTGAATTGTCGTCACGCAGTTTTCTGGCGGTAATGATTTGTCCCGGCCTGAGGTTGGAATCACCTGGGTCTTCTACAACCTTTTTGCCAAAGATGTTATCATTTTCCTCCATAAAATCAATCTTATTGACAATTTCATTTTCAAGGAACCTGGTATCACCCGGATCTTCGATGGTAACCTTACGCATCATCTGGCGCACAATCACCTCAAAATGCTTGTCATTGATTTTCACACCCTGCATACGATATACCTCCTGCACCTCGTTCACGATATACTCCTGAACGGCAGTAGGACCTTTAATGGCAAGGATATCGGCCGGAGTGATCGGACCGTCGGAAAGGGGAGTACCCGCTTTCACGAAGTCATTCTCCTGTGCCAGGATCTGCTTGGTAAGGGCAACCAGATAGTGTTTCTCGTCACCCGTTTTTGAAGTGATAATCACTTCACGGTTACCACGCTTGATCTTCTTACCAAAGGATACCACACCATCAATTTCAGATACTACGGCAGGATCAGAAGGGTTACGGGCTTCAAACAGCTCGGTGATCCTTGGCAGACCACCGGTGATGTCACCTGATTTACCGACTGCTCTCGGGATTTTGGCAAGAATAGAACCTGCAATAATGTCCTTTTCGTCGGAAACGACAATGTGAGCACCTACGGGCATATCATAGTTACGCATGACTTCGCCATTACCATCCACGATAGTCACCGAGGGGTTACGGGTCTTATCCCTGCTTTCTACGATTACTTTTTCATAGTATCCGGTTTGTTCATCAGAATCGGTGCGGAAGGTTGCTCCTTCAATCATATTATTGAAGACAATCTTGCCACTGACCTCTGAAATGATTACCGCGTTGTAGGGATCCCATTCACAGATCAGCTCACCACTCTGAACTTCCTGTCCATGCTCGAAGTAAAGGTTGGCACCATAGGGTATGTTCTGGCTGGTAAGTACCATGCGGGTATTTTTATCCACGATACGCATCTCGGCCGAACGACCAATGACCACCTGATATTTCCTGCCTTCCAGGTTGGTGAAATTCACTGACCTCAGTTCATCGATTTCCAGCACGCCACTATATTTGGCGTTAATCTTGGATGCCGAAGCAATGTTGGAAGCAGTACCCCCCACGTGGAAGGTACGCAGTGTAAGCTGTGTACCGGGTTCACCGATCGACTGAGCGGCGATCACCCCGATGGCTTCCCCTTTCTGTACCATGCGGCCAGTGGCCAGGTTACGTCCGTAACATTTGGCACAAACACCATTCTTGGATTCGCAGGTTAATACCGAGCGGATCTCAACAGCTTCGATGGGTGAGCTTTCAATCACCTGGGAAATTTCCTCATACAGTTCTTCACCTGCCTTAATGATCACTTCCCCAGTAGTAGGATGATAGATATCGTGCAGTGAGGTACGGCCCAGGATCCTGTCGTAAAGGGTCTCTACTGTTTCCTCGTTATTCTTGAGGGCAGTAGCGGTCAACCCACGCAAGGTACCACAATCGGGCTCGGTAACAATAACATCCTGCGACACGTCGACCAGCCTACGGGTCAGGTAACCAGCATCAGCTGTTTTCAGGGCGGTATCGGCAAGACCTTTACGTGCACCGTGAGTAGAGATAAAGTACTCAAGTACCGAGAGGCCTTCCTTAAAGTTTGAAAGAATGGGGTTTTCAATAATCTCACCACCTTTGGCGCCTGATTTCTGCGGCTTGGCCATCAGCCCCCTCATGCCCGACAACTGGCGGATCTGCTCTTTGGAGCCCCTCGCACCGGAGTCAAGCATCATAAACACAGGGTTAAAGCCCTGGTTGTCGGCGGTAGTCTGATCAATCAGAACCTTGGTAAGCTTGGAGTTGGTATGTGTCCAGATATCAATAATCTGGTTGTAACGTTCATTGTTGGTAATGAAACCCATGCTGTAGTTACCACGAACTTCCTCTACCTGCTCATCGGCCTGATCAATCAGGATTTGTTTTTCTTCAGGTACCAGGATATCGCCCAGGTTAAAGGAAAGACCTCCTTTAAAGGCTGAGATAAACCCAAGATCCTTAATGTCGTCAAGGAATTTGGAAGTACTGGAAATACCGGTCAGTTTCATGATTCCACCGATAATATCTCTCAGTGCTTTCTTAGTGAGCAGCTGGTTGATATACCCATATTCTTCAGGAACTACCTGGTTGAACAGCACCCTACCTACGGTGGTTTCGATAATACGATCCAGCAGGACACCATTTTCGCGCACTTTCACCCTGGCGTTAATAATGGAGTGAAGATTCACAGCCCCTTCATTATGGGCGATGATCACTTCCTCGGGGCCATAGAAATAGAGCCCCTCTCCTTTCATGGGATGTTCGGGCGTGCTCTTACGGGCCTTGGTCATATAATACAGACCCAGGACCATGTCCTGCGAGGGCACCGCAATAGGAGCACCATTGGCAGGGTTCAGAATATTGTGTGAGGCGAGCATCAGCAACTGTGCTTCCAGAATGGCAGGATTGCCAAGGGGAAGATGCACAGCCATCTGGTCACCATCAAAGTCGGCGTTAAAGGCAGTACATACCAGGGGATGCAACTGAATGGCCTTCCCCTCGATCAGCTTGGGCTGAAAGGCCTGGATCCCCAGGCGGTGAAGGGTAGGTGCACGGTTCAACAGCACCGGATGACCTTTCAACACGTTTTCCAGGATGTCCCAGACAACAGGGTCTTTACGGTCAACAATTTTCTTGGCTGATTTTACCGTTTTGACGATCCCTCTTTCCAGCATCTTGCGGATGATAAAGGGCTTATAGAGCTCGGAAGCCATCTCTTTAGGCAAACCGCACTCGTGGAGCTTCAACTCAGGACCTACCACAATAACCGAACGGGCTGAATAATCCACCCTTTTCCCAAGCAGGTTCTGACGGAACCTCCCTTGTTTCCCTTTCAAACTGTCACTCAGTGACTTCAGGGGGCGGTTAGATCCCGTTTTAACAGCACGGGCCTTGCGGGAGTTAGCGAACGGTGAATCTACAGATTCCTGGAGCATGCGTTTTTCA
>JAWOCF010000244.1:0-7045 GCA_046483935.1 Bacteroidales bacterium
ACCATTAACGCATAACAACATGAAAATCAGCAATCATTATGATGCTATTGTGATAGGTGGAGGGCCTGCCGGATTAACGGCAGGCATCTACCTGTCGCGGGCAAGAGTGAACACCCTGATTCTGAATGAGGGCACCATCGGCGGACAAATGGTCCTCACCCATGAGATTGCCAACTATCCGGGAGTAGAGAGCATCAGTGGCTATCAGCTGGCTACCATCATGAAAAAACAGGCACTAAGCTTTGGCTGCACCATTTCCAATGCCCGCATCAAAGACCTCAGTCTGGAAGGGGAGCTCAAGCGCATTACCCTGCATGATGATACAGTCATCACAACCCACAGCATCATCCTCTCACCCGGTGGTCGGTCGCGTACCCTGGGCATTGAAGGTGAAGATGTTTTAAAAGGAAAGGGCATCTCTTACTGCGCCACCTGCGATGGTGACTTTTTTACCGGGAAAGAAATTGTAGTGGTAGGCGGAGGCAACTCGGCCCTGGAAGAGGCTGTGTCGCTAACCAAATATGCCAGCAAGGTAACCATCGTGCACCAGTTCGATCACTTTCAGGCCTTTGAACACGCCATCGCCGAAGTGCACAACCACCCCAGGATCAATATCCTGATGGAATCTGCGGTTACAGCTTTTCAGGGCAATGAAAGCCTGGAGAGCATAATGATCAAAAACCTGCGGTCGGGGCAAACCACCAATTTCTCCACCAACGGGGTTTTTATATTTATCGGATATGAACCCAACACCGAATTCCTGCAAAACAAGCTGAAACTAAACCCGCACAGAGAAATCGTGGTAGGGCCGGATATGTCAACCAGCATTGCCGGAGTATATGCTGCCGGCGACAGCATCGCCAAGCGCTACCGCCAGGTAACCACCGCCGTGGGCGAGGGAACCGTGGCAGCACTGGCTGCATCTTCCTTTATCAATGAATTAAAGGTCAGGCAGAAAAAGGCTGTTTTATCACCAGTACAGTAAACATTCATGGACTCCTGTCCTTTAGTGATTATAATCATCTCTTAGATGAACCACCAACAGACTCATCAGAAACAAAACAGAACAACAATAATAATGAAAGCAAATTTTGATTCAATCATTCAGGACTCACGACCGGTAGTCGTTGATTTTCATGCTACCTGGTGTGGCCCCTGCAAAACGCAATCGCCCATCATTAAAGAAGTGGCCAATGAACTGGGTGAGCGGGTGCGGGTCATTAAAATCGACGTGGAACAGAACCCCACGATCGCCAGCCGCTATCAGATACAGGGGGTTCCTACCATCATGATCTTCAAGGAAGGTCAGGAGAGATACAAGCAACCAGGTTTGCACTCAAAGCCTCAGCTGATGCAGATAATCATGAATCAGCTATAGTCGGGCGATTTCCCTGTCAGCAGTTTCTTCCGGGCAACTACCTGTTGCCGATGGAGCAGAATCAGAAGAGTATTCACGGATGGCTTCCAGCAGGTAGGGAATAATGTCAGCTGCCTGATAATGATTCAGATCAAAGATCAGCACCTTCCCCACATTCCATTTCCTAAGCATTATCTTTACTAAGTGCTCCCTCACCACCCACAGGTGAGGGAGTTTGCTGTTGTCCATCAAATAACTGACTGCCGGCGCCCATCCCAGGTCATTGATCTCCATAGGGCCCAGTTCGTCTATTACCACCAGGTCGGCATTGGCTTCAATGCTATGTATGATGGCTTGCCGCCCCATAGTAATGCCTGTTTCACTAAAATAGAACCGGCTGGTTTGTTTTTCCTTGCCGATGGGTTGATCAGAACAAAGCAGCTCCTGTTTTCCCGAATTGATATCATTGGCAAAATAAGCATTGCGGGAAGCATTGTCAGCATTACCACGCGACAACACCCCATGAATCTGTAATCGCTGATCTTTCAGCAGTCTTACAATTTCGGCAGCAAGAGCCGTTTTCCCTTCATTTATTTTACCGGTGATGACAAACACCGGTGGACGGCTTTGTTCCATATCATAAAAATGATCCAATAAAGACTGAGAGCTCTCCAGCAGGCGCCGGGTGAAATAACCCATCCCTTTGATTTTTGTGGGCAACCCCGAAAAGGCATGCATGATTCCTGGCAAAGCGGAGAATGTCAGTTCCAGGGCCCTGTAAAGATTCTCCATACCCCGGTTATACAGGATATTCTTCACCAATGGATTCTTCAATTCACTGCTGATTCCTGAAAAAGCCGACAGCAGCAACAAGGCCCTGAATATCATCTTTGTTCCTGCCTCCAAACCTTCTGAGGGCAGTGGCAACCTCATGACAAATTCATGATGAAAGACCATAGAAAACAACAAAATCAAAGCCAGCTGCACCCATAAAGCCGGTTTGCGCAGGTACCCCATATTCTTCTTGTAACGTATGAACATGAAGCTGACAAACCCGAGAATGAATACCCCTGACAGCAGCATCGGGCCATTAGCAATCAGCCACATCCCTCCTACCAGCAGCAAAAAGATCAGAATCAGGACCATTACTGAATGGTTCTTCTTTTCAAAATGCCTGAAGAGATCACTCTTCACATGTCCCCTACCAATAAATGAACTGGAACTGGTTTGCTGTTGTTTCAGATAGGCCTTCCCGGCCCTGGCACCCAGCAGGCCTGCCATCATGCCTGCCAACAAGTAAATTGCTGACAATATCAGCAACAACACCGAGGCTTTCAGTCCTTCCATGCGCAGCTGGCGGGCAGCAAAATCGTACATGTTTTCAAGCAAAACCACAAAGTCCCATCCGTACAACACCAGCAAGGTTAGGGCCTTTTGTGCCAGGGCACTAAATACGGCCAGGGCACCTGCCACACTGTATGAAATATTATTTCTGCCCATCAGGCGAATAACCATCTCCAGGATCAGTGCTTCAGACAATATGCCCAGCATTGGCCCCAGGATGATGGCACTGGGCGAGATAGACTTCATCAGGGCACAGATCAGCCCTGCACGCCAGATCATGCCATCAAGCTTCCATACCTGATAAAAGGAGATTACCAGGTAAACCGTCATTACCGACAGGATGCTGCCTGCCATGGGCACTTTGAGGTTGTGCAGCAAGCTGCCCGGAACAATCTCAACAAAAGCCCACAGGCTGCCCACTACGGCAGCCTTCATCCACTTTTCAGACAATGGTTTCTGGGAAATTATCCGGGGCACTGGTTAGGATTTTTGAAAGAGAAATAATGGACTATTCAGCCAGCGAATATATAAAAAAAGGCGGCCCAATGGTATTATTTCTGTGCACCAGCTTTAAAAACCAGCAATACCCTCCTGTTTATCAGCGGCCTTCATGTGCAGAAAAGAACCATGATCAGTCATCACCTCCACTTTGAACCATATGAAGAGCATCTTCTGAGGCTGGCATATCGAATTGCTGGAAGTGAGCCTCCGGGGCAACCTCAAAAGAAGACTTGATTTTTCTTCCTTCAATCACCGCTTCTACCCTGTAAGTTCCGGGAAGCATGCGGATGGTAAAGGGCGCATGCAGGCAAGAAGGCAATCGCAGGATATCTTTTTCTTCCGCATTATAAATAACATATGCAGGAAACCGGGTAAACCGGGTGCCATCATCATGGTAGTCAGCCCCGGGCAAAACAATCTGAACCAACTTGTAGGAGCTTCTTTCAAGAACAACTTCTTGTGCAGAACCTACCCATGAGGGCAGAATCAGGATAACCATGAGAATTGCAGTCTTCTTTAAGGAGATCAACATATCTTGAATTTTTTCCATCACTTTCAAGGTTTTGGTAACACAGTACAATTTATAAAACCAATATTAACTAAGTGTCAACGCATTATTAAGTTATTATCAAATATTGATAATTAAAAAGAGAGACGTACATTTGCACCGTTCTTGCACTTCATTTAAAAAATCTCGCTTAACAGTTAATCGCATGAGAGTCAAATCCTCCGGACTTATCCTTCTCCTCCTGTTTCTTTCAATCAATTCTACAGAAGCCTTCGGACAGGAATCCATTCCCGAGGCTCAGTTCATCAGCCGGGGCACCTTGTTTGCAACCATGTACTTCGACACTTATTACATGTTGCAGGGTGATGCTCTTTACCCCGGCACCTCAGAATATGCCATGCATCAAAAGGGCAATGCAGGCTTCACCTTCCGCAGGATATATCTGGGTTACGACCACGATTTCTCGGAGAAGTTTTCCGGACGGGTGGTTCTGGAGTTGAAGGATGCCCTGCCTTTAAATAATGGAGTCGTTTCCCTGAAAGCTGCCAGCCTCACCTGGAGGGATATTTATCCCCTGGCCGATCTGATCATCGGCATCACCTCTACCCCAACTTTTTCAGTGGCCGGTTCCGAATCTTTCTGGCAGTACCGCTCGGTTGAAAAAACCCTGGCCGATATGCGCGGCATTCGCTCATCCAGCAATACCGGAATCAGGATCAAGGGCCTGTTCAATAAAGCAGAAACCCTGGGTTATAACATAATGGCAGCTAATGCAACAGGCTCGGGAGAAGAAAACCTGGAGCATAAAATCTTTTACCTGAACCTGTGGAGTTCATTGCTGCAAAGAAGATTATATCTGGAGATTTACCAGGACTACAACAAGCTTCAGGCAGCAGGATCAGTAGCCACTACCAAGGGATTTGCCGCCTGGAACCGGCCCGGATACACCATAGGTGCCGAGCTGGCCCATCAGCTGCTTTCGCAATCAGGATATTCCGGACAAAACATCAGCGTGCTGGGATTTAGTGCTTTTGCCCATGCCGATATTATTGGTGATCAACTGCGGGCGTTTGCCAGATACGACTCCTACGATCCTGACAGAGGCTTTTCAATCAGCCATTATGACCCCCAGGAATCGATGCCTTTTCAGGAGCACTTCTTCTTGGTTGGCCTGGATATCTCGCTGATGAAAAACATTGATCTGATGCCCAATATCTGGATCAATTCCTACAAGAATAAAACTGAGGGGCAAACAACCCCAGCCACTGAGGTGGCTGCCCGCATTACTGTTAACATCCTGCTTCAATAGGGTAATAGCTAAAACCCCTGCAGATCATAAGGATCAGCAAGGGTTTTAGTGAAGTAGAATACAAAGGAGCCTCTCACGGGACTCGAACCCGCGACCTACGCATTACGAGTGCGTTGCTCTACCAGCTGAGCTAAAGAGGCAAAAAAGCAGGTGCCTTTCAGACTCCTGCTTTTTTAATCATCATCCGGCAGTGCCCCGCATGCTCATAATGTCGCGGTCGAACATATAAAGCTGATTTTCACTCATCATGTTCAGCTTATCTATGATGGCCTGCACAGAAGATTCCTCTTCCATTTGTTCCTGCACGAACCATTGAATCCAGTTGTGGGTACCATAATCCTTAGCTTCGAGGCTCATGGCCACAATATTATTTATTGAATCAGTGACCATTTGCTCATGCTCCAGAGCAGCCTCAAAAATCATCTTCACGCCCTTGAAATCTTTTGGGGGTTGTTCCAGGGCAGGCACCACAGCATGGCCGCCACGTTCATTAATAAAACGCACAATCTTCAGCATGTGCATTCTTTCTTCCTCAGCCTGGGCATAAAACCATTCGCTGATGCCGGCATATCCTTTGGTTTCAACCCAGGACGCCATTGAAAGATACAGTTGCGAGGCATAGCTTTCTTTTGCAACCTGTTCATTCAAAATATTCTCCAGTTTCTTTTGTAACATATTTATAGAGTTTTAGGGTACGTAATGTATTTTTTCATGCCAAAGATATAAAAATATCAGGTTCAAAAGACACCCTCTGAATGACTGCTGTAAGGTTGTATGCTTAATAAAGCTTTCTCGTTCAGAGGGAAAGACCTCAAAATAGGTGTTTTTACGGGGAAGGAAACGAAGGGTTATTTCTAAATTTGCATCTCTCAATGTAGAGATCGTCTACAAACTAACTTCTTTGTTTCAATGGCAATAAATTCCTATTATAATTTCCTTCATAATATCCCCCAAGGTTTTTTTCTGCTAAAATTGGTTTATTCCAATGATAGCAGGCCTTCTGATGCCCTGGTGGTGGATGTCAACCAGAGCATGCTGCAACTTGCCGGCATCCCTGCAGAAGGAATTATCGGAAAGTCCCTCAGGCAGTTATTTCCCGAAATGGCGAATGATTCCTTTGACTGGTTCTCCTGGCTGGGTGAAGTGAATCAAAAACAAAAGCATAGTGAAATCCAACGCTACATCCCTTTTCTGGAAAAATGGATGAATATAAGTGCAACCTATGCTGAACAAGGACACGTAGCTCTGATCATCAATGATATCACCCAACGAAAGCAGTTCCTCAAACAGTTGGTGAGCATATCGGACGATTTCCTGCTGGCCAACGGCAGCCTGATTGATTACCAGAAGATTACCAACCTGATGCAGGAAATTTCGGGAGCCGCTTACGTGGTGATCAACGTATATGATGAAAATGAGAGCCATTTTGTCACCAAAGCCCTTTCGGGTCATTCAAAAGTCATTCAGAAAGCTTTTGCAATGCTGGGGTTTAATGTCATCGGAAAAAGATGGCCCCATGATCCGGTCAGGGAACAAAAAATCAGAAACCAAAGCATCACCATCTTTTCCCACCTGAAAGATCTGACCGGGAATGTTGTTCCGGCAGGCATCAGCAACTACCTGGAAAAGACCTTTCACATCGAGGAGGTGGTGGTGGCCAAAATCACCCCCGGCGACCATATGATCGGCGACTTCACCTTCTTTATGACTCATGGCCGTCCTTTCCGCAATCATCATGAGGTAGAGATCTTTGCCCGACAGGTGGGCACCTTCATTCTGGCGCGGCGTTCGGAAAATGCCTTGCTGAAAAAGGAGAAAAAGTACCGCGAGATCTTCGAGAGCATCCAGGATGTTTATTTTGAAACCAACCAGAAGGGCACCATCCTGGAAATCAGCCCCTCCATTGAAGTGCTCTCCCGGGGTCAATATACCCGGGAGTATTTGATCGGCAAGAACCTGCGCCACTTCTACCCTGACACAGAAGCCCGTGAACGGCTGATCAATAAGCTGCGGCAACAACAGGAAG
>JAWOCF010000248.1:0-2668 GCA_046483935.1 Bacteroidales bacterium
GCAAAGGTGAAAAACTCATCGAAATTGTCTACTCCCAGCTTTTTGAAAGCATTGATGGTGGCATCCTGATCAATATTCAGAAGCACTCCACCCAGATCGAAAATGATGTTTTTGATGATCATAAACAGGATTTTTGAAGGGAACAAATTTACATGTTTTGAATGACTTTCCGTTATTTGTATTTTTGTAAGAAGCATGATCATAAAACAATCCAATTAATGATAATCCCATGAAAATCCAACCCAAAGAATTTACAGCCCTTGTGCTCAGGCGCAAACAACCCTTTATAGACTGGCTAAGGGAGGCCAACAGCAAAGCCGGCAGTGAAAACGATTATGATTTTCCCGGCGATTACGGCACCTATCTGGTTAAAGATGTAAGTACAGCCGCAGAAGTAGAAAATTTCCTGAGAAATCACTTCAAAGAACTGTTTGAAAATGAACTGGCAGAGTGGCATGAGCCGGCCTTCCGGCCCGAAGAACTCACTTACGAATTATTTTGCCGGTGGTTTGAGGTGGAGGTGCATCGGCAGGTCTATGGGGTTGGTTGATGGGTTTATAGGTTTATGGTTTATAGGTTTATAAGTTGCTGAAGCGAAGCGAAGTTGAACGAAGTGTAAACCCGGGACTGAAAGAATTCGGGATCCCGAGAGCTGAAAGCGATTCGGGATTGAGATGTTTAGGGATTGAGAGGGTTCAGGAAATTTGAAAATAATTTATGGATGAATAACATTATTAATTATCTTTGCAAACTCAAAAACAAGGTGCCAAACTAACGTTTTTGCCGGGCCCATAGCTCAGTTGGTTAGAGTAGCTGACTCATAATCAGTTGGTCGCTGGTTCGAGCCCAGCTGGGCCCACAAGATAAAAGCCACTCGCAGAGTTTTCTGGAGTGGCTTTTTTTTATTTACAAATCTCACTATTCCGCGATTTTCACAGACAAACCTAATGTGTTTACCATAATGATCTCTGCGCTCTCCGTGCCTCCTTCGCGCCTTTGCGTGAGGTAAAAAAACAAAAGAAAGTACCAGAAAATTCCGGCTTACCCAACCTGCACTTTCTTCACAAAAACCCCTTCTGCATTGGCGATCTTTACAATATAGACTCAAGCAACGTTTTCATGAAAACTTTAATACATTTCCTGGACACACCTGTTTTTTGCTTATCTTTATAGTAAATTATATTTTATGCGTCGTAAAAAGATCAGGGTTATTCTTTATGTTTTGGCAGGCTTAGTAATTCTGCTTATTGCCGCTGGCATTTTGGTCCATACTATTCTCCCTCAGTATGTTCATAAGCGCCTTCAGCAGGAGTTGGTCCAGGCCCTGGAGCAGCAGCATCCCGGTTTGTATAAGGTTGAACTGGAAGGGGTGAGATTCAGCCCTTTGTTGCATAGGCTGAAGGTGGCATCTTTGAAGATTGAGCATGACAGCCTGCAACTGGCCGATACCCCTCCCGAATCTTTACCCCGGCAGATCATCCGGCTGGAGGTAAGCGATCTGAAGATCTCAACCAATGGTATTATTGATGTGATCCGGGAGAAATCCGATATTGTTTTTTCCCTTGTGGGGCTGCAGGAATTGTCAGTGTATTGGATAAGCAATCCGGATGGGGCCACCATCGACGATAATGACGAGCAGGAGCCATCCTGGTCGCCGCAGTCCGTTCATATCCGTAGCCTGGAACTGGGCTTCTCAAGCATGGAAAACCTGCTGCTGGCCGATACGGCCACAAGGGTGATGTCTATGGGGTCAGGTAAATTTACCGGTAACATAAAATACCATCCGGATGCCGGCGAGTCCGGCCCGTCAATAAACATCCTGGACCATACCTTACGGATTGCAAACATTGCATGGCAGCCAAACGGGGATTTGTACCGCTACAGTTGCGACAGCCTGGCAATGGCCGGTGCCGGCCAAAACCTGGAATTGTTTGGTGCTCAAATGGATCCCCTTTACGATAAGCGCGAATTTCAAAGCCAAATCAGTTATCAGACTGACCGTATGGATGTTAGGGTTGAAAAAGCAAGTCTCTCAGGGTTCGACCTGGAAAGGCTGGTAAACGAGGAGTATTTTTTCGCCGAAAAGCTTGATTTAAGCGATGCTAATATGGAGGTATTCCGCGACCGAACTCCTCCCCTGGACGAGGAACGCCGGCCGAAATTGCCTTCACGTCTGATCAACGAAGCCCCGCTGCAAATTTTCCTGGGCTCAGTGGTAATTGCCGGGCTGGATCTGGTTTACCAGGAATTACCTGAGGGTGCTACCGAAGAAGGGGAGGTACCTTTCACAGACCTTTCGGCAAGCATCGGCAACATCACCAATGTGCCCGAGATGTTGCAGCAAGACAGCATCATGCGTATTGAGGCCCGTGCCAATGTATTTGGAGCACCTGAGTTGCATGCCACCTTTCACTACAATCTAATGGATATTAACGGGGATTATAATGCGCAGGGTACCCTGGAACCCATGTCTTTTGAACTGATCAATCAGGCCATTTATCCTCTTGCGGGTCTGCGGATAGACAGCGGGAACCACCAGCATACGCAGTTTTCCTTTTCCGGGAACGATTTTCGTTCTACCGGGGCGCTTACCATGCGCTACTCGGGTTTAGAACTGGACCTTCAACCCGAACGTAGTGAACTTCGCCAAAGTATTGTCAATTGGGCC
>JAWOCF010000269.1:0-6523 GCA_046483935.1 Bacteroidales bacterium
ACCCTGCCCAAGGCACCGGTATTGGGATTTAACTGGTTTAATGCATGGTATACTCCCGGAGTTTCTAAAATATCTACCACCATCCGCGATAATAACGACACCTCGTATGAATTGTCAAACCGGGGAAATCTGGTGGCAGTGCTCAGCGATTCTACCCGTGTGCTGGGCGATGGCAACTGCACCCCTCCCGGGGGCCTGGGAGTGATGGAAGGCAAAGCCTTTCTGATGAAATATCTTGGTGGAGTGGATGCCATGGCCTTGTGTGTTGACAGCCGCAATAAAGAAGGGAAAAATGATCCCGAAAAACTCATTGAGTTTGCCAAAATGGCGCAACATAGCTTTGGTGCCATCAACCTGGAAGACATCTCACAACCCAACTGTTACCGGGTGCTGGATGTGCTGCGCGAAGAATGCGACATTCCGGTATGGCACGATGATGCCCAGGGCACTGCCTGCGTTACACTGGCCGGGTTGATCAATGCCCTGAAGCTGGTTAACAAGAAAATCGGGGAGGTGAAGATCGTATACTTTGGAGCGGGGGCTTCAAATGCCACCATTGCCCGCATTGTGAACAATGCCGGGGCCGATCCTGCAAAAGCCGTGATGTTTGATTCCAAAGGCAGCCTGAGCACCGATCGCAAGGATATTGAGGAAGATAAGCGCTTTTACCGCAAATGGGAGTTGTGTCAGATCACCAACCCCAATAAGATACAAACCATTGAGGAGGCCATCAAAGGGGCCGATGTGCTGATCTCGTTGTCGCAGCCGGGACCCGATGTGGTAAAACCTGAATGGATCCGCGCAATGGGTGAAAAACCCATCGTGTTTGTCTGTGCCAACCCTGTTCCCGAGATTTATCCCTATGCAGCAAAAGAAGCGGGTGCTTATATTGTGGCCACCGGGAGGGGCGATTTCCCCAACCAGGTTAACAACTCCCTGGGCTTTCCGGGCATCCTGAAAGGAGCGCTGATGGTCAGGGCACGCAAAATTACTGATAACATGGCCATTGCTGCGGCAGAGTCCATTGCACGTTATTCGGAAAAAAGAGGCATTGATCCTGAAAACATCACGGCCAAGATGGATGAACCCGATGTGTTTCCTTTTGAGGCGGCCGATGTGGCTGTTCAGGCCGTGAAGGATGGCGTGGCCCGTAGGCCTCTTGAATGGCAGCAAGCCTTCGATCTGGCCAAAGCAGATATTGAACATGCCCGCAAAACCACTCATTTTCTGGTAGATCATGATTTGATCCAAAAACCCCCCAGGGAAATTCTTGAGGCTGCACTGCAGGCCGCCATCAAACAGGTGAGATAAAAGGTGGTTTGTGTAAAGCACTCTTTTGATGGATAGCAATGAAAAAAGCGATACACACATAAAAATGCTATAAAAGATAAAGAGATAATTTTATTGCGGATAGTATAGTATTTGTATTTTTGGGGTGCTTACGATGGCCCGGCACCTCATCAGGCATGGGGCACCCTGTATCTAATCTGTTTTCTTGTTTTATGATAAGTTTTATTGAAGGAAATCTGGAGGAGAAAAACCCCGCTTATCTGGTGATCAATTGCCATGGAGTAGGTTACCAGATTCACATTTCCCTGCACACCTATTCGCAGATTCCCGATTCAGGGTTTGTGCGGCTGCATACTTTCCAGGTCATTCGCGAGGACGCCCACCAGCTGTTTGGCTTTTCGGGCAAACCCGAAAGAGAGTTATTCAGGCACCTGATCTCCGTTAGCGGGGTGGGCCCTAATACAGCCCGCATGATATTGTCGTCCATGTCGCCCGATGAGATCAAACTGGCCATCGTGAACAACAACCTTTCGGTGCTGCAATCCATCAAAGGCATAGGCGCCAAATCGGCTCAACGGATCATCGTCGATCTGAAGGACCGCCTGGAGAAAGAAGGTATCCTGCAGGATGAGAATTTAATAATGTCTGACAATACAATTCATGAAGAAGCGTTATCAGCATTAGTAATGCTTGGTTTCGCGAAAAATTCAGCTCAAAAAACCCTGACTGCCATCTTGAAAAGAAAACAAGGAACCGCGGTTTCGGTGGAGGAACTTGTTAAGGAGGCATTGAAAAGTTTCTGATCAACAAAACTAAAATAGTGATCTGGTGCTACTAAGGCGATTTTATTTTCCTCTGTCCCGCGTTTTGCTGTTAGGGTGGCTGGCCTTAAGCTCCTTGATATTCACCAGTGCCGCTGTGGCTACTGATGATGAACCTCATGCAGCACCCCTGGTGCTGCGTCAGGATACCCTGCAGCCCTCCGCACCTCCACAGCTGCCTTATCCCTACCCCCTGGGTGATCCCAATAGCTTTGACCAACCACCTGCCGGGGGCTTTTTTTTACCCGAACCTTCCAATATTACTACCGAGATCTATTATGATCCCCTGACCAACCAATACGTCAAAGTACGCAAGGTGGGCGAGCGGGTGATTGGCCGCCCGGTTTACATGAACTTCAGGGAGTTTATGGAATATGATTCGGAGCAGGCCCTGCAAAACTACTGGCGCGAAAGATCCAGGCCCCAGGCTTTTGACCGGCGCGATGGAGTGATTCCCGAGATCTTTGTAGGCGGCGAATTGTTTGACCGCATCTTTGGAGGCAGCACGATCGATATCAGACCCACAGGATCGGCCGAGCTGATTTTCGGGGTATTGTCAAACCGCAGGGATGATCCTGCCCTGGATGAAAAACGCCGGCGCACCACCAACTTTGATTTCCAGCAGAAGATACAACTGGCCGTTCAGGCCAAGATTGGCGAAAAGATCGAGATCAACACCAATTACAATACCGAGGCCACTTTTGACTTCGAGAACAAGATGAAGCTGGAATACCGTGGCAATGAGGATGAGATCCTTCAGCTGCTGGAAGCTGGCGACGTGACCCTTCCTTTGCCGGGTACCCTGATCACGGGAACCCAGGGCTTGTTTGGTTTCAAGTCGCAGTTGCGCTTTGGCAATACCACCATCACCAGTGTCTTTTCCCAGCAGAAAACCGAAACCTCCACCATTGAAGTGGCCGGAGGGGCACAGTCAACACAATTTGAGATCCGGGCCGATGAGTATGAAGAAAACCGCCATTACTTCCTGGGGCAATACTTCCGCGACCGGTATAACGATGCACTGGCTACTTTGCCCATCATCAGTTCCAACATCAACATAACCCGTATGGAAGTGTGGCTGACCAATGTAGGGGCAGCCACTGAGAACAACCGGAATATTGTTGGATTTGCCGACCTTGGCGAATCCGATCCATATAACCAGGCATTGGGGGGCAGCCCCAATCCGGCCCCTGCCAACACCTCCAACAATCTGTACGGGCAAATGGTCAATTCCCCTATCCGTGAGATCTCGCAGGTAAACAACTACCTCTCGCAACAGCCTGAAGGTTTCGTGTCGGGGGTAGATTATGAAAATGTGGAAAATGCACGGCTGCTGCGACCCAATGAGTACACCTACAACGTGAAGCTGGGTTTCCTGTCGCTGAACCAGGCCGTAAACCCTGACCAGGTGCTGGGGGTGGCCTTCCAGTATACCATCATCGGCGACACTACCACCTATCAGGTGGGGGAGTTTTCGAACGATGTGAATGCCCCCGGTTCATTGATCGTAAAGATGCTCAAGAGCACGTCTATCAACACCCAACTGCCCCTATGGGATCTGATGATGAAGAATGTATACAGCCTGAGTGCTTTCCAGGTGAACCGCGAGGAGTTTCGCCTGAACATCCTTTATGAAAGTGAAGAACTGGGCGTTCCCGTCGGGTTTTTTCAGGAGGGGGTGGCAGAAGGGGTTCCCCTGATCCGGGTCATGGGCCTCGACAGGTTAAACACCCAACAGGATCCTGTTCCTGACGGCGTATTCGACTTTATTGACCAGGCGGCCACCCAGGGGGGAACCATACAGTCCTCAAACGGGCGTATTTATTTCCCGGTGGTTGAGCCTTTCGGCGCCCACTTGCACCGTGTCTTCACAGATCCTGATCTGGCCGATAAGTATGCTTTCGATTCGCTGTACACCTCCACAAAATACAGGGCCCAGCAATTTCCCGAAAAGAACAGATATCTTCTGGAAGGAACCTATCGTTCGTCTTCAGGTGGCGACATTCCGCTGAATGCCATCAATGTGCCCCAGGGTTCGGTAACGGTTACCGCGGGGGGCGTCCCGCTCACTGAAAATGTGGATTATACGGTCGATTATACCTTGGGGAGGGTCCGGATCATCAATGAGGGAATCCTCAATTCAGGGTCTCCCATTCGTATCTCTCTGGAGAGTGCCAGCCTTTTTAACCTTCAGACCAAGACCTTGCTGGGAACCTACGTAGAACACCGCATCAATGAGAATTTCAATATCGGGGGGACCATTATGCGGCTCTCTGAACGCCCTTTGACCCAAAAAGTCAACTATGGCGATGAACCGATTGCCAATACCATCTGGGGGCTGAACACCACTTATTCTACCGAATCACTGTTTCTGACCCGCATGCTCGACTGGCTCCCGTTCTTTAGCTCCAACCAGGCTTCCCGGCTGACCTTCAACGGCGAATTCGCTCACCTGATCCCTGGCCATTCGCGCCGCATTGGTAGTGCCGGCACAGCCTATATTGATGACTTCGAAGGGGCCAAGTCTTCTATCGATCTGAAGACTATTCAGAGCTGGGCCATTGCCAGTACCCCGCAACACCAGGGGCGCCCGGCGATGTTCCCCGAAGGATTGCCTGCAACCGGACTGGGCTTCCGATATAATGCGGCTCGTACCTCCTGGTATATTATTGATCCTTTGTTTACCCGGGTGAGCAATCTTACACCGACCCATATTCGCAATGATGTGAATCAGCGAAGCAATCACTTTGTCAGGGAGGTGCTGGAGACCGAGATATGGCCTAATAAAGAGAGTCCTACAGGCATCCCTTCGCCCATCCCGGTCATGAACCTGGCCTACTATCCCAGCGAAAGAGCACCCTACAACTTTGATTCCAGGCCTTCGGCCTTCAGCAGCGGCATGGCTCAGGACGGCACCCTGCTGGATCCGGCCACCCGTTGGGGGGGCATCATGCGCGGGCTGCCCACTACTGATTTTGAGGCTGCCAACATTGAGTACATCGAGTTCTGGATGCTGGATCCCTTCATCTATAATCAGGATCATTCAGGGGGAGACCTGTATTTTAACCTGGGCGACATCTCCGAAGACTTGCTGCGCGATGGACGCAAGAGCTTTGAAAACGGACTGCCCGTGACCGAACAGGTCACCGAGGTGGATACCACCATCTGGGGCAGGATTCCCACCATCCAGTCGGTGGTCAATGCTTTCGACAACAACCCTGCTTCACGCCAGTTTCAGGATATCGGCCTGGACGGCTTAAGCTCGGAAGAGGAAATTGACTTCTTTGATGATTCGTTCATGGGGGTGATCGCCGACATTTATGGCACCAGCTCCCAGGCTTATCAGCAGGCTTCCGACGACCCCTCGGCCGATGACTACCAGTATTACCGCAGTTCGGAGTTTGATGCTGATGAAGTCAGTATCCTTGACCGCTATAAACGCTATAATGGATTGGAAGGCAACAGCCCCACGGCAGAGCAATCGCCCGAGCCTTATCCTACTTCGGCAAACAGCCTGCCCAATACCGAAGACATCAACCGCGACGGCACCCTCAATGAGTCGGAGCGCTACTTTCAGTACCGGGTGAGCCTGCGCCCTGAAGATATGGTGCCCGGGCAGAACTACATTACCGATGTAATGACCGCCAATGTGCGCCTGGCGAACAATGAGGTGGAAACCGTCAGGTGGTACCAGTTCAAGATTCCGCTTCGTGATACCGACCGGCAGGTGATGGGCGACATTCAGGACTTTAAGTCGATCCGGTTTATGCGAATGTTTCTCAAAGGATTCCGCGAACCCATCATTACCCGGTTTGCTACCCTGGAGCTGATTCGTGGCACCTGGCGTACCTACGACAGGCAGCTTTCCGCACCCGGAGAATATGTGCCCATTGAAAATGAAAGCACTTCCTTCGAGGTGTTTACCGTTAACCTGGAGGAGAACGGGCAGCGCCAGCCCGTACCTTATGTGCTGCCTCCCGGCATCGAACGTGAAACAGATCTGGGCACCACCACCCTGCAGCAGCGCAATGAGCAAGCCTTGTCGCTGAGAGCTTACGACCTTAAAGATGGTGATGCCAGGGCCATTTATAAAACCACCTCCCTCGACATGCGTCAGTACCGCAGGGTCAGGATGTTTGCCCATGCCGAGGCCGCAGGCCAGCAGGAAGATCTTCAGGATGGCGACATCTCGGTGTTCATCCGCCTGGGAACTGACTTTACCAGCAACTACTACGAGTATGAGGTGCCCCTTGAAGTGACTCCCTGGGGGGTAGGCCCCCTGAATGACCGGGCCATCTGGCCCGAAGCCAATGAGGTGGACATTGAGCTGGCCCGGCTGCAGGATATGAAGCTGCAACGCAACATCCTCTCACGGGATGCCGGTTCGGGGGTTACCCTGAACACCCCTTATG
>JAWOCF010000273.1:0-8291 GCA_046483935.1 Bacteroidales bacterium
ACTAAGTAAATGCAAATCTTTGCCGTTGCTTTTCAGGCGGGCTTTCTAAAGGGTTACCCATCCCGGATTTGCTTTGCAAAAGTAATATAATAAGTGATTTCAGCAAAATTTCTTTTTAAAATCCTGAGATTTTCAGCAGAAAAAAAATGTCCCCTGCGGCCAGCCATCTGAGCATCTCGTCAGCAGGCTGATATTCAATGCTGCCAGGAGCCTTAGATTAACGGGCGTGGCTTCCAGGGAGTGTCGGGCACATCCAGGTCTCGGGCAATCTTACGGGCCAGCACAAAGAAATAATCAGAGAGACGGTTGAAGTACCTGGTGATGATATCCTCTACGGGGACCTCCTGGGAGAGGTGTATAATAATGCGTTCGGCCCTGCGGCAGACGCAGCGTGCCACATGCGCATAGGATACTGCAGGATGCCCGCCAGGAAGGATAAACTGGGTCAGTTCAGGCAGTGCTTGATTCATCCGGTCGATCTCCTGCTCCAGGAACAGGATGTCATTTTCTAACAATGGCGGCAAAGGAATTTCTTCGCCGCCCTGGTCGCGGGCAATGAGCGACTCGGCAGTAAAGAGCCTGTCCTGTATCTCCAGCAGCACCATCTTATAAGCAGGATCGATCTGCTGATCCCTGAGCAACCCAACAAACGCATTGAGCTCATCGATGGTGCCGTAGGCTTCTATCTTCAAATGATATTTGGGAACACGCCGCCCTCCCAGAAGGGAGGTATGCCCTTTATCACCTGTTTTGGTGTATATCTTCCCCTGACTCATCACCCTGTTTTTTTAGCTTCCTGCTTCTTGTGCCACAGGGTGCACCCGTACAATATTTTCATTGGGCTCATCCGATTCAATCAGTCCATCGCGCAGCCTGACGATCCGGTGGGCATGCTTGGCAATATCCTCCTCATGAGTTACAACTATGATGGTATTGCCTGCTTCATGAATCTCCTGAAACAATCCCATGATCTCGATAGAGGTTTTGGAATCCAGGTTTCCGGTAGGTTCATCAGCCAGAATGATTGAAGGGTTATTTACAAGGGCTCTTGCTACAGCCACACGCTGGCGCTGTCCTCCTGAGAGTTCATTGGGTTTATGATGCGAACGGTCGGTCAGGCCCACCTCCTCAAGCACCTGATTGGCCCGTTTTACACGTTCTTCTTTACCCACCCCGGCATAGATCAGTGGCAGGGCTACATTATCAAGGGCGGTACTACGGGGCAACAGGTTAAAAGTCTGAAACACGAAGCCAATCTCTACATTGCGAATCTCGGCCAGCTCATTATCTACCAGCTTGCTAACATCTTTATCATTCAGAAAGTAATTGCCGCTGGTGGGTGTGTCCAGGCATCCCAGGATATTCATCAGGGTTGATTTGCCCGATCCCGAGGGTCCCATCAGAGCGATATATTCATTCTGGAAGATGGACATGGTTACCCCACGCAGGGCACGTACCACTTCGGTACCTACCCTGTAATGCTTGGTAAGGGCTTCCATTCTGATCATTTCTTTACGCATAATTCAGATCTTGAAGTTATTTATTGTTACTTTCTTAAGCTTTGGCCAGCTACTTCATTCAAAGATAAATATTAAAATCCAATATGCACCTGTTGCTTACTCAGTGCAGGATCAAAAAACAAGATGCCCGCCTTGCCGACGTCAAGAGCCAGGGTGGTTTTTTCATTGGCAGCCAGGTGCTTCCAGGCAGCTTTCATGCCTGCCGACCAGCGGATGTCATCAATGATCACCACGCTTTTGTCATGCAGGGTCGGCCCGATGAGCGCGAAATTGGCCAGCACCCCCTTGTAAGAGTGGTCGCCATCAATATAAACCATATCAGGAGCAGGTATTCTCTGGAGCAAAGCAGGAAGGTTATTCCTGAAGTCACCGGTTATGATTTCAATGTTTTTCACACCTGCCCGTTCAAAACTTTCCCGGGCAAGATCAGCAGTCTGGGGGCATCCTTCCAGGGTAAACACCTTCGAGCGCCCGTCAGCCATTGCCAGATAGCTGGTGGTGAGCCCCAGGGAGGTACCCAGTTCGAGGATGGTGGCAGGCTGAAAATATTGCACCATGCGGTAAAACAAACGGCATACGGCAGGGTCCTGAAGCGACTTGCGGGCAATATTGCGAACCGGCCGCTGGTATTGGAGGGGCTGGCTGCTGCCGGGTTTTCTCTTAGGTCCGAAGCGCATTCCCTTGCCAAAGTCTGTCACCTGGATGTGACGTTCATCCAGCTTCAGGTTCTTGCGCAGCTCTTCGAGCTTGTCAAAGGCCTGATGGTGATGATCATTGAAGATACATTTTTCGCTGAATGCATATAAAAAAGGGGAATGGATCCCAAAAGGCTTCCGGAAAATATATTGCTGAAGGACACTGAAGCTGAAACGACTCATGAAAGTAGAAAATAGATACAAAATTAATGAAAACCTCATCAATAATGCCCAATTACTGGAGGTTTTATTCAGACCCCAGAACAACGAAAAGCAACATCAGGAGGTGAATCAAACATCCCATCCTGCGTGGCAGGGTTTGAAATCCTGTTTCAACACCAGGAATAAAAAAAGAGGCAGCCTAAAGGACTGCCTCCGACAATCTGGTTCCCAATGATAAATCATCAGGAAATTGAAATCTGCTTCGGTGGCTTCTGTTTTGCTTCCTCTTTTTTAGGAATATGGATGTTGAGCACTCCATTTTTGTGATGCGCTTTCACCTTATCGGTATCTACTCCTTCAGGCAGGCTGAAAGAACGGCGGAAGCTGGTGTAGCTGAACTCACGACGCATGAAGCGGTCGCCTCCGTTCTCTTCTTTCTTCTGTTCTTTCTCGCAGGAGATGGTCAGCATCCGGTTGTCAAGATCGACTTTAAAATCATTCTTATCCAGCCCGGGAGCAGCCACCTCAATGCGGAATTCATCGGCTGCATCAATCACATTCACCGCAGGCATGCTAACACCTGTCTGATCAGGAAAGATGTTGTCAAGCAGATCCCGTCCAAAAAACTCATCCATCAGATTGGGAACACGGTTTTTTAATGCTGGTAACATCACTCAATCCTCCTTTCTTTTTGGTTAAACAAATGTTATTATTAAAAGTCACTGAAGAAGCTGTCATTTATGGGAAATTCAAAAAATATGCCACGAGCAGCAAACCTGTAATTTTTGAAAATTCACTAAATATTCACCGACAAGTTGTCTTTTCTACGATAGTATTATTGTCATTTTGTCCTGAAAAATTTTCATTTCCTGAAACTACAACATGAAATTTCATCTTGTGCTATCTGTTTTTTTGGTACTTTAGTAAACAAAAAAATACATATCGTGTTAACAAAATAATTGTTTGTCACATATATATAAAATTGTAACCATCAGGTAGAAAGATGAATACGGGCCTATTAGTTCTCACACTGATTCTTCTGGCAATCATTGCACCCTTTATCACAAAATCACTGCGGAATTTTTCAGGGTGGTTCTATGCACTATTTCCCTTTTCAGGGTTGTTGTATTATCTGAGTTTGTTGAGTGCCGTGAACCGGGGAGAGGTTTTCACGGAAAGCTATGCCTGGATTCCATCCATGGGCATCAATTTCTCCTTTTATGTTGATGGCTTCAGCCTGCTGTTCAGCCTGCTGGTACTGGGCATCGGAACTTTTATACTGATTTACGCAGGGTTCTACATGCGGCCATATCCCATGAAAGGAAGGTTTCTGGCCTACCTGCTCCTTTTTATGGCTGCCATGCAGGGCATTGTGGTATCGGGCAACCTGATCACCCTGTTTGTCTTCTGGGAACTCACCAGCATCAGCTCCTACCTGTTGATTGGTTACCATCATGAGAAACCAGAAGCCCGTGCGGCTGCTTTACAGGCATTGCTGATTACCGGCTTCGGGGGCCTTGCCATGCTGGCTGGCTTCGTGCTGATCGGCATCCCTTATGGCAGTTATGAGTTTACCGACCTGCTGGCCAACCCTGAGATCATTCGTAACAGCAAATTCTACCTGCCGGCCTTATTACTGGTTTTCACCGGAGCCTTCACTAAGTCAGCCCAGTTTCCCTTTCATTTCTGGCTGCCCAATGCCATGGCTGCCCCCTCACCGGTAAGCGCCTATCTGCATTCGGCCACCATGGTAAAAGCAGGGATCTTTTTGCTGGCACGCATGAACCCCATACTGGGTGGCACCGATGAGTGGCATTATATATTAACAGTGGTGGGTGCCGTCACCATGTTTGTGGGGGCATGGCTAAGCATCACCCAAAAAGACCTGAAGCGCATTCTGGCCTACAGTACCGTCAGCGCCCTGGGTACATTGGTACTTCTCATTGGCTCCGATACTGAGTTTGCCATCAATGCTGCCATCATTTTTCTGCTGGTCCATGCCCTGTATAAAGGCACCTTGTTTATGATGGCAGGCAACATCGAAAAAAAGACAGGCACCCGCGACATCACCCAGCTGGGTGGCTTGTTCCGATATATGCCTTTTGCAGCCATCGTGATGATCATGGCCCTGGTATCGATGGCAGGCATTCCTCCCATGATCGGATTCATTGGTAAGGAGCTCCTGTACGAGGCACAGATCCATACCCCCGGTGCGTATTTCCTGGTGTTGCCTCTGGGAGTGCTGACCAATGTGATTATGGTATTTATTTCCCTGCGATTGTCATTGAATATTTTCTGGGGAAAAACTCCTGAATATGCCATCATCCCAAAAGAACCATCCCTGGCACTGGTGTTGGGGCCCTTCTTCCTGGTGCTGATCAGCCTGTTGCTGGGCTTGTTCCCTTCCACCATGGCCAATCCTCTGACATCAAGTGCCATTACTGCCATCAGCCCCGAAATGGAAGCTGTGAAGCTCAAGCTCTGGCATGGCATCAATATGGTGCTGGTGTTGAGCATGTTTACTATTGCCCTGGGCGTTGCTGCATACCTGTACAGGGCTCGTGTTGTAAATTTTGCTGAAACAATTACCCAACGGTATTTCCATAAGGATTACGCAAAAATGTTCGCAAGTGTAATCGACTGGTTTCTATTATATACCAAAGGGCAAACCAAGGTAATCCAACATGGTTATCACCGGTTTTACCTGATGACCATTTTTGTAGTGAGCTCCATCCTGATATGGATACAGATATGGCGTTCAGAGCCTGTCATCCTGGAATTGAACTTCAGCGAGATGCCCCTGAACCTGGTTGCTGTAGTTGCACTGATCATTGCTGCCTCCTTCTCGGCCGTGATGTCCCATTCAAGGGTCATTGCCCTGATCGCCATGGGGGTGATCGGATTCGGCATTACCATCATATTTATTGCATTCAGTGGGGTAGACCTGGCCATTACCATGATCATGGTAGAGATCCTGGTGGTGATTATGGCCATGGCTGTACTTTTTCATTTACCCAAATACGTCAAGTTCTCCGACACCGGGGCACGCATGCGCGATGGCTTGGTAGCAGCCATGGTAGGTAGCTTTATGATGGTGCTGGTATTGCAGGCAGGTACTTCACAGCTGCAAAAACCTGTATCTGACTTTTACAAGCTGGCAAGCTATCCTGAAGCGTTTGGAAGAAACATCGTGAATGTGATCCTGGTGGATTTCAGGGCACTGGATACCCTGGGGGAGATTACTGTACTGGCTGTTGCAGCTATCGGTATCTTTTCGATGATGCGACTGAGTAAAAAGAAATGACATGAACAGAGCCAATAAACAAAATACTATTCTGTTGCAGATAGCGGCCCGTCATCTCCAGCCTTTGCTGATTATCCTTTCTGTAGTGGTGTTGTACAGGGGGCACAATGAGCCGGGGGGAGGATTTATCGGGGGGCTGATGCTGGGCTCAGCTTATATTCTGCAGGCCATGGCCATGGGGGTGCAGAAAACACAGAAAGCATTGTATTTCAAACCCCTGAATCTTACTGCTTCAGGATTGCTGCTTGCAATCATCAGCGGGTTACCCGGGTTGTTTGCAGGAAGCCCTTTTATGTCAGGAAGGTGGGCCACCCTGTTTGAAGGCACCTTCATGGAGCTCAAGCTTGGAACCCCCCTGCTGTTTGATGCAGGGGTATATGTTACTGTGGCCGGGATGCTGATGCTGGTCATGTTTTCAATTATGGAGGAATAATCATGCTGTTTTTACTGGCTATATTGATTGGAGTATTATATGGATCGGCGGTATTTCTGCTGTTAAGACGCAGCATATTCAAGCTGGTGCTGGGGCTGATCTTTCTGGGTCATGCCACCAACCTGCTGATATTTGTAGCAGGAGGCCTTACCCGGGGGTATCCCTCTTTTGTAAGAGGCATTGAGGGCGAAACACAGATGATGGCCGATCCCTTGCCCCAGGCTTTGATCCTTACAGCTATAGTCATTGGCCTGGGGGTCACCGCCTTTGCCCTGGTGCTGGTTTACCGCTTTTACAAGGTTACCAAAACCGTTGATTTTGATGAACTATCAGAAAATGAATAAACGATGATGTTGATCCTTCCCATAATCCTCCCGCTGTTGTTTCTGGTGATCCTCATCTTCACCCGCCGGTACCTGATTTTCCAGCAACTGTTCAGCCTGGTAGCCACCATATCACTGATGGCCATCGCCTTTGTCTTGCTGATGGATATCTATCAGGACGGCATTATGACCATGCAGCCCGGCTCATGGCCTGCCCCTTTCGGCATTACCCTGGTTGCCGACCTGCTGTCGGCCATCATGCTGCTAACCACTGCTTTTATTGCCGTGATCGTCATGATCTATTCCCCTTCCTTTATTGACAAGGAAAGACAGACTGCAGGTTATTACCCTCTGGTCTTTGGCTTGCTGATGGGGGTAAACGGCACCTTCATCACCGGCGATCTCTTCAACATGTATGTCTGGTATGAGGTGATGCTCACCTCATCATTTGTGCTCATTGCACTGGGAGGTACTGCCAAACAGCTACGGGGCAGCATCAAGTATGTTTCCATCAGCTTTGTGGCCTCCATATTCTTTGTGGCAGCCATCGGGATCTTATACGGGCAAACCGGCACCCTCAACATGGCTGACCTGGCAGCAAAGATGCGTATGTGGGAAGATATCCCCTATCTCAACAGCGCCTTAATGCTCTTCTTCATTGCCTTTAGCATCAAATCAGCTTTGTTTCCATTCTTCTTCTGGTTGCCGGCCGCTTACCACACCCCTCCCATGCCCATTACAGCCCTTTTTTCGGGCACTTTGACCAAGGTGGGTATCTACACCTTGTTTCGCTTCTACAGCCTCTTTATCGTGAGCGACGTGCTGTTCTGGAAGTACTTTTTGCTGATCATCGCAGGGCTCACCATGGTGATTGGCGTGCTGATGGCTGCTTCACAATACGACATCCGCAAGATCCTCTCCTTCCACATTATCAGCCAGATCGGATATATGGTGATGGGGCTGGCGATATTTACCGTAACGGGGGTGGCAGGGGCCATTTACTTCTCGGTGCATAACATGTTATCCAAAACAAACACCTTTCTGGCCGGAGGCCTTGTTTACCAGCGCTCGGGCAGTTATCACCTGAGATGCCTCGGAGGCTTGTACAATTCAAAACCACTGCTGGCATTCCTGTTCTTTATCCCGGCCATGTCGCTGGCGGGCATTCCGCCCCTGCCGGGCTTTTTCGGGAAGTTCTTCCTGATACGGGGCGGTTTTGAGGCAGGTGACTACCTGATCACCTCCATTGCTATTCTCGTTGGGCTGATCACCCTGTTTTCCATGATCAAGATCTGGAATGAAGCATACTGGAAAAAAGCCCCTGAAGGCATCCCGCATCAGAAGGTGCCTGCCTCGGCAATCATTGCCACCACCATTATGGCAACCGCAGTGGTAGTGCTGGGATTCTTTGCAGGACCCGTTATGGAGGTCCTGCTGGCTGCAGGTGAACAGATTGTTCATCCTGAAGCATATATTAAAGCAGTGCTTGGTAATTAAATACAGAAACGAACATGCGTACTTTTTTCGGTTTTTTCGTCCGCCTGGCCCGCTTGCTGGTTTTTATGGGATACTATCTCAAAGAACTGGTTGTGTCAAGCCTCTATGTAGCTTACGACATCATCACCCCCACCGACCTGATGAAGCCCGGTTTCGTGGAAGTGCCCGTTGACTTGAAATCAGACACGGCCATCATTGTGCTGGCCAATCTGATATCTATGACCCCGGGAAGCCTCACGGTAGACCTGACGCCCGACAAAAAGAAGATATTCGTTCATGCCATGTATCTTTATGACAAAGAAAAGTTCATTGCCAAAATTAAAAACCAGCTGGAAAATCGCATCCGGTTGATTTTTG
>JAWOCF010000281.1:0-3247 GCA_046483935.1 Bacteroidales bacterium
TTCACCGGAGAGTTTGATACTGAAGAACAACTCATTCTGCCTCCTTCAGCTGATACGCTGAGGGCTAGGGTGGAGCGCCACCTGGAAGATCATCACCTGATGATCATGGAAACGGTGAATGAACGCACGTTTCGTGCACCCAACCTCAACAATGAGATCATCCATGCCTCCCGCATCTCGGGTTTCGAAAATCCGCTGCTGGCACTGATGGCTTCCCAGTTTCAATCCTTTTCATTTTATGGGGATTACATCAACATCTCCGGCAAGGAATACCTCAGCCCCATCAGCCCGGGCAGCCTCAAGCGATATCACTTTCTTCTGGAAGACACCACCTACACAGAACATGACACGGTTTATGTGATTTCCTACCGACCGCAACCCAACCGCAACTTCCTGGGACTGCAGGGGGTCATGTACATCAACACCAATGGCTGGGCAATACAAAATGTGATTGCAGGGCCTTTCCCCCCGGAATTTGAAGTCACCATCCGGATTCAGCAAAAGTACGAACTCATCGATGGCAAGTACTGGTTTCCCAGCCAACTAAATACCGATGCTGAATTTCTGGGCATTGACAAACCGGCAAACCTGAAGATCCTGGGCACGGGCCGCACTTACCTCAACGACATCCAGATCAATCCTCCTTTATCAAGAAAAGATTTCTCCGCGTACGACATTGAATTCTCCCCCCGGGAAGCTACCCGCCAGGGGGCTTTTTGGGAAAAATACCGTTCCGACACCTTGTCGCAAATAGAGAGCAATACCTATCAGCGCATGGACAGCCTGGGAAGGAAGCACAACCTGGACCGGAACATTGAAAGGCTGGAAGCCTTGATTACCGGTTATTGGCAATTAGGTATTTTTGACATCGACCTGCTGGAGTTTCTTTCTCATAATAAAGTGGAAGGATTTCGTCCGGGCTTTGGGTTTAAAACCAACAAGCGGTTATCGCATCAATTTTCAGTCAATGCCCATATTGGATACGGAATGCGCGACCAGGTCCTTAAATACGGGCTGGGGGGCCAGGTGCTGCTGCACCGGCGCAGCAACCTCAGAATTGGTGGCCACTATCAGTATGATCGCTTCGAAAAAGGCCCCTCCACCATTCGTGAAACCAAGGGATTGATCAGCCCCACCGGGCTACGCTCTTTTTTTCTGACCGACCTGGACCTGGTGAGCCAGCAACAGGGATGGCTGGAATGGAACATGTTTGGCAATAACCTGAATCTGCGGCTGTTCGGTCAGAAAGAAGCACGCGAATATACTGATGATTATATTTTCGCTCCCCAGCCAGGGCAGCCTGAAGGCTACTCCCGCTTGTTTCATACTTTTGAAACAGGATTGATGATGCATCTGGCTCCCGGGCAGCTATACGTGTCAACCCCCCGGCGGGTGATGACCTTTGACGCGGGATTGCCCCAGTATTTTCTGACCCTGAAAAAAGGGTGGGACAATCTTGCAGGAGGAGCATTTAACTATTGGAAAGCAGAAGCGAAGCTGGTACGTACCATGAAATTCCGTATGGCAGGGAAACAAAAATGGGTGGTGCAGGCTGGCAAGACCTGGGGACCAATGCCATGGCACAAGTTATTTAATGCTCCGGCAGCTTACAGGAAATATTCGATCGGGGTACCCCAGAGTTTTACCACCATGCGTATGGATGAGTTCTTTTCAGACAGGTACCTGGCTGTGTTCTTTAATCACAATTTCGGGTCATTGCTGTGGCGCACTCCCGGCTTCTCCCCCCAATTTGCCGTCATCACCAATGCAGCCTTTGGCAACCTGGAGCATCCCGAATATCATGTAAATACCACCCTGAAAAGTTTTCCCAAAGGTTATTTTGAATCGGGCATCGCAGTGCTGGATGTAATTGGCTCGGGAATGACGGGTATAGGGGTTGAATTCATGGTACGATACGGACCGTACGCTTTCCCTGACTTTAAAGACAACTATTCTGTCAGGCTCAGCTATTCCTTCCTGCTAAATTAAAACCCAGGCCAGCCTAATGAGCCAGGGGCGGGTTGTCATCGGCAAACCACTCAACGAAGGAAGTAGCTGTTTCATGCAACTTCAGGGAGTGAAGCTGAACATGCTCCGGTAAAGCCTGACTAATGCGGGCAGCAATATCCACCACCATATTCTCGCACGTAGGTTGATAATTTACTGCCATCACCCGGGCGCCTAAATCGGCATTGCCGGAAAGCTTCCGGTGAGGGGTGTTGGCATTTACGATCAGGGCATGATCAAAAATATCCACAACCTGGGTGTTGACAATCCTTTTCAGGTCGGAGAAATCGAGCAGCATACCCTGTTTGGGATTGTCAGCCTCGTTGGCAGCCACCCCTTTGACAGTAACAAAAAGGATATAACTATGGCCGTGAATATTGCGGCAGGGCCCATCATAGTTCCACAGGGCATGGGCCGATTCAAAGGTAAACTGCTTGGTAAGGCGGATGACAGATTTATGGATCATGATCTAAAGTTACGCTTTTTTCGGGAATGCAAGCCCACGACCGCCGACCTGCCTCTGTTGTGAAAATGATTCAGGAACAGCAGTTTTTCAGGAATTGCATACTGAGCTTATTGAATTCAACCGGCTGATCGACGTTACAGACATGTCCGGCATTTGCGACGATCTGTAACTGAGCCATCGGGTTATGGGTAACCAGCTCTTTTACCGGAGGCAGAAAAAGATGATCGGCATCACCCATCAAATACAGGGTAGGCACCTTGGGGTTGGTTTCATTATAATAGTTTAATATCGGATTCACATTGTTCAGGAGTTTGAACCAGCGGTTAATCTCCCTGCGGTATATTTTACGGGCTTCGCGGATAAACAGGGAGCGGCTTTCACGATGATGCGGGCTGGGCATAATGATATTGGCAAACAGCCGGTACAGCCACATGAAGGGAATGACTGGCTTGAAAGTCTTGGCCATGGATACCAGAAACCGGGAACGGAAGTTTAACCGGGTAATGGCCCCGGCCAGCAGCATTGATTTTACCCGGTGGGGTTCCATTTCGGCAATCACTCGGATCAGGATGGTGCCCAGTGAGATGCCGGCAAAATGACTCTCTTTGATTTGCAGGTGATCCAGCACATCCAGCACATCGCGGCTGATAAACGATCTCGGCTGTGCGGTCCAACTCCACACCGAAGCCAGCGAGGATCTCACCGAAATTACTGACTGGGCCACCGAACGCGGCCTGCCAGCGCACAAAGTAGTCAAACACTACGCAGGCGGTC
>JAWOCF010000274.1:0-5486 GCA_046483935.1 Bacteroidales bacterium
CTGATCCGCATCACCTACAAGGGGCTGGTGTTCGACCGCGACATCTTCTACAAGAGCCTGCGCATCGGCATCCCTACGGGCCTGCAGCACACCTTCGTGTCGCTGGGAATGATGGCCCTGCTGCGCATTGTCAACATGTTTGGGGCCAACACCATTCCCGCCTATACCATAGCGGGCCGCATCGACTCCTTTGCCGCCCTGCCGGCCATGAACTTCAGCATGGCCCTGTCGACCTTCGTGGGCCAGAACCTGGGGGCCAACAAGCCACACAGGGTGCGCCAGGGGCTGCGAAGCACCATGATGATGACCACCGTGGTGTCGTTGAGCGTAACGGCTGTGGCCTGGCTCTTTGGCCACGACCTGATGCGGGTGTTTACCTCCGACCCCGAGGTGATCCGCATCGGCTACGAATACCTGGTGATCGTGAGCACCTTCTACATCCTGTTCTCGGCCATGTTCGTGGTGAACGGGGTGCTGCGCGGGGCCGGCGACACCCTGGTGCCCATGTTCATCACCCTGTTTTCGCTGTGGATCCTTCGGGTGCCCGGCTCCTACCTGCTCTCCCAGCGCATGGGCACCGACGGCATCTGGTGGGGTATCCCCCTGGCATGGCTCTTCGGATTTGTGGCTTCTTTTATCTATTACCGCTCGGGCAAGTGGAGATCGAAGGTGGTGGTGAAACCTAAAGAGGATTAGCAGATTAGCGGATTAGCAGATTAGCGGATTAGCAGATTAGCGGATTAGCAGATTAGCGGATTAGCAGATTAGCGGATTTTTTCTCTGGTTTTATCTTGCCAAAGGCCAACAGCCAAAAGCCAATGGCATGTTCTATTTGAAAAGATCCGTGAGAATCCGTTTTATCCGTAAAATCCGTGTTCCGAAATACTAAAAAAAATCCTCCACAAATTACACCAATTACAAGAAGATAATTTTCGCAAACTCAATGCGCTGCTGCCTATACTGTGCAGATAATCCATTAAAAATTGTTCTTAAAATTTGAGGAATTTGTGGAGAATCTTTTTAAAACATCTATAAACAAAAAAAGCCCCTTGAAAAAGGGGCTTTTTAGTGACTCCGTCAGGATTCAAACCTGAAACCTTCTGATCCGTAGTCAGATGCTCTATTCAATTGAGCTACGGAGCCGATTGCGGTGGCAAAATTACATAAATAATCTGTTTTCAAAAGGTTTTTTGTGGTTTTTTTTACGGTTTTTCGGTGGGTGCAGCGCAGAGGGTTGAAAATCAACGAAAAAATAACAAAAGCGACTCATCGCTTCTTCCAAACCGCTGAACCCCTCCACCCCGCATATTCTTATTCATCTGAAATAATGGGTATTTCAATTAATTTTTTATAACTTGCATGATAATATTAACAATTTTGATAAGAAACCATTATGAAAAAGTTTGTCATTAAGAAAAGAGACATTTTCCTGTCGGTAGCCGTCATCCTGGTAGTCACCTTGCTGATTGGCCTGAAGGATCAACAGGCCGGTGAGCCCGTAGCCCCCACACAGGAGCAGAGCCAGGACATGGGCAAGGAGCCCTGGGTGCTGAATGTGGAAACAGCTACCGTTGCCAACAACTATTACCGCTATGCGGCATGGACGGGCGGCAACCTGCAGATGACCCTGATGTCGTTGCAACCCGGCGAGATCATTGATATGGAGATCCATGAAGTGGGCGACCAGTTTATCCGCCTGGAACAAGGACAGGCCCGGGTAAGGATGGGCAAGACCAAAGACAATATGACCTTCGACCGGGAGGTGTCCGACGACTGGGCCATCTTCATCCCTTCGGGCTACTGGCATCAGATCGACAACATCGGCGATGAGGTGCTGAAGGTGTATGTGATCTATGCTCCGGCCGAACATGCTGCAGGCACCATTCATGAGGACTATGAAGAGGCGCAACGCGAGCACCATCACGACCATTAAAAGGAGAAAGACCCGAGGGGGAGACTGGGAGACTTGGAGAGGGGGAGAAAGATGATTAGCGGATTAGCGGATTAGCAGATTAGTAGATTTGAGGATTTGGAGATTTGGAGATAAAATAAGAATCTTATCCGTGAAAATCCGTAACAGTCCGTTGAATCCGTGTTCCTGAATTCTTAACCTGAAACCTGACACCTGAAACCTTAAACCCTATCCCATGAAGAATTTCCTGTTGATTCTGCTGGCCCTAATTGCCCTGATCCTGATCATATTGGGCATCAGCGCCGACACCCTTCCTCCTACTTTGTCGGGGATTGGTTTTCTGATTGTTGCTTTCATGCTGCTGCCTCAGAATCTGATTGACCGGTATAAATGAAGGAGGATTAGCAGATTTGGAGATTTGAAGATTAAATAAGAATCTTATCCGTGTAAATCCGTACCAATCCGTTGAATCCGTGTTCCTGAATTCTTAAATAAGTATTCAGGAACACGGATCTTACGGATTTAAACGGATTTACAAGGATGAGATTCTTATAAATATAGGTTTTAGGTATTAGGGATTAGGTGAAAATGGAAACGTTCATTCTGGCTAATTTGGTAATTTTGCGTAAATTAGGGGTGTCAATTCAGAAACTCCTCCCGATATGATGAAAAGTATTAAGCACCTGCTGTTTATAGCCTTCTGCTTCATTCCCTTATGGTCTTTGGCCAACATCAAGGATATCGGGATCCCCAACATCATCAATCATTCGAAGGCCTCGTACAGGGCCAGCACGCAAAACTGGTCGGTGACCCAGAGCGACAAGGGGTTTATCTATTTTGGCAATAACGACGGGGTGCTGGAATATGACGGCACCAACTGGCGGCTGTTTCCCGTATCGAATGCCTCGGTGGTGCGTTCGGTGCTTGCCGTAGGCGACACCATCTACACCGGGGCTTTCGAGGAACTGGGATACCTGGCACCCGATACCACCGGAATGCTTGCCTATCATTCGCTGAAGGCATTGGTGCCCCCCGACTTTGCTGACTTTGATGAGATCTGGAACATCTACGCGCACCAGGGAAGCATCTACTTTCAGTCATTCAACTACATCTTCATCTTATCCGACGGAAAGCTCAGGGCCCTATCGCCCATCACCCAGTTTGGCCTGCTGCATGTTGCGGGCGAGAATTTCTATATCGTCGACAATGAAACAGGATTCATGCAGCTACGCCATGACAGCCTGGTGCTGCTGAGCGATCATCCGGTATTTTTCCGCAATGAGATCCGGTGCGTGTTGCCCCTTGAGAATGACAACCTGCTGATCGGCACCTCCAATGAGGGGCTGTTCGTGCTCTCGCAAAAAGGCCTCGCCCCCTGGAATACCGGAGTAAATAGTTACCTGAAGGAGCACAACCTGTTTTCGGCCATCCGCCTGAGCGATGGCAACCTGGCTTTTGGCAGCATCAGCAACGGGGTTTATATCAGCAACCCTCAGGGGCAGGTGCTCCAACACCTGAACCGCTACAAGGGGCTGCAGAACAACACCATCCTGAGCCTGTATGAAGACCAGCGCCGCAACCTGTGGCTGGGCCTTGACAATGGCATTGATTTCGTTGAAACCAGCTCGCCACTGACCTCGCTGAACTATAACTACAACATTGAAAGCGCCTATGCCAGCATCATCCATCAAGGGATCATTTATGTAGGCACCAATCAGGGGTTGTATGCCGCTCCCTTTGCTGCTTTTGAAGCTTCCGGCTCCTTCGACGACAAGTTCACCCTGATCAGAGGCACCGAGGGTCAGGTGTGGACCCTGCAGGTTATTGACAACACCTTGTTTTGCGGCCACAACTTCGGGAGTTTTCAGATTGAGGGATATGCTGCCCGACAGATCTCCGACATCCGGGGGTTCTGGTCTTTTGCCAGCGTGCCCCACCTGGAGGATATCATCCTGGCCGGCACCTATACCGGGCTGGTGCGCTTAACTAAAGACAATGGCCAGTGGGTCTTTCTGGATGAGGTGGCCGGCTTTCGCGAATCAAGCAGGAGCATGTTTGTGGATCATAACCACGACATCTGGATTTCGCATGGCTACAAAGGGTTGTTTCAGCTGAAGCTGGACGAGGACTTCTCGCAGGTGACCCATGCCGGGCTGTTCCGCGCCCGGGCAGGGCTGCCCCCCTCGCTGCCATACAACATACAGCAGATCGACGATCAGATGATCATCACCACCCCGGCAGGCATCTTCGGGGTGGATCACCCTACGGCCACCTTTACCCCGCATCAGGAGCTCAACGAGCTGTTTCACGACAAGGGGTTTATTGATAAAATACAGCAGGATCAGTTCGGAAATATATGGTATTTTACCAACCAGAATATGGGCTTCCAGCGCCTGCTGGAGGATGGCACGTTTCGCGACATCACCACCCCCTTTTCAAACATCAATCAGAACCTGCTTCCCTCCTTCGAAAACATCTTCATTCATGACAACAGGAACATCTTTATTGGGTCACAGAATGGGTTGATACATTACAATCCCTTAAAGATCAAAGACTACAACCAGCCTGAGGAGGTCTTTATCAAAGAAGCCGGTTTTTACGGCAAGGAACAATCAATGCTTACCCATTATCCGGCACAAGCCCCGGCCACCAGCAGCAGCGAGTGGGAGCTGCCTTTTTCGCTCAACTCGGTGACCTTCCGATTTACCGTCCCTTCGTTCGAAAACCCTGCAGCCAACAGGTTCTCCTACCGGCTGAAAGGCTTTGAAGATCAATGGTCGGCATGGGATGACATCAACTTCAAGGAATACACCAACCTGAAAGAGGGCCATTATGTTTTTGAGATAAAGGCCATGAACTCCTTTCAAACAGAAAGCCCTGTCAGTACCTTTGCCTTTCAGATCAGCCCTCCTGCCCTGCGCTCTCCCCTGGCCTATGCCATATACATTTTGATCCTGGCCCTGATCATCGCGGCCAATATCATATTCATGCGCCGGCGCATCCTGAAGATCAGAAAACGCGAGAAAATCAGGCACGAGAAGCGCCTGGCACAACGCGAGCAGGTCTTTAAGGAGAAGACCGACATCAGCGAGAAGGAGATCATTCAGCTGCGCCATCAGAGCCTGATGAACGAGATGAACCACAAGAACAAGGAACTGGCCAATACCACCCTGCACATCATCCATAAAAACAGGACCCTGACCTCCCTGCGCAATGAGCTGGCCAAATTGCAGAAATCCACTCCGGGCGACCGCCCCGAGAAGCAAATCGTGAACAACCTGATCAAAAAGATCAACAAAGACCTGCGTAACGAGAAAAACTGGGACCTGTTTAACGATTACTTTGACGAGGTGCACCAGGATTTCATTCAACGCATCAAAGAGAAACACCAGGATCTGTCGCCCAAGGAGCTCAGGCTTTGTGCCTACCTGCGCATGAACATCTCCACCAAGGAAATTGCCCCCCTGATGAACATCTCGGTAAGGGGTGTGGAAATCAGCCGCTACCGGTTGCGTAAGAAAATGGACCTGCACCGCGATGCCAATCTCACCGAATACATCATGACTTTTTGATG
>JAWOCF010000278.1:0-6899 GCA_046483935.1 Bacteroidales bacterium
GTGCTGAAGTCCGTTTCAACAAGGGCTTGTGGCAACCAGCCCTGCCAGGCAGCCACCAGCCCTGCAATAAAAAAGGAAAGAATGATCAGGCTGGATCGCATGGCTCAGGGTGATTTAGAAAAGATAAACTTCCATAAGAGGCCTGCCATAATAATACTGCCGGCCACAGCCGCCAGGGTGATCCACAAGGCCGTTAAGCCCAGTTGCGAGAGCCCCGACATGATCTGCTGGCTGGAACCTATGGCTACCCCCAGCAATAACAATAGCAGATAGATGCTCCAGATGATGGCCTTCTCCACGCGGGCCACGATTACGGGCTTGCCCCGGAGCAATCTTCCGGCCAGTATGCCAACGCCCATGATGATCAGTATTTCAATCATGTTGAATCAGAATCATTATTATTAAGCCAGTAGCAGGCTGATCTGGGTTCTATTATACCTGGCAAAGATAGGTATTTTGCCAGCCACCAGCAGGGGAGGGGAATTGCTTTGACAGAAATTACCTGACCCTGCCGCGCAACAGCAATTGCTGGCCAGCATGGGGTTCCATCCCTTTTTCCATCTTGTTGCGGCGGTAAAGTTGACTCAGCCGGATGCCATACTTCTGGGATATGTCGTACATGGTTTCCCCCGATTGCACCAGGTGGTGGGGGAAAGCACCCCGCCGCCTTTTGGGTTGCAGGTAGATGATCTGGCCAGGCACGATGCTGCGGTCCTCATCCAGGTCGTTGTATCTGATGATCTGCCAGGTGTACATGTCGAGTTCTTCGGCCACCGATGCAGGAGTGTCGCCCGGGCGTGCACGTACATAGCGGATGCGGTTGTTGGTGAGTTGCTGGCGGGGCCCACTCAGGGGTACCGGAAAGATTTCTTCCCCGGAAGGGGCCCCGGCGCTCACCTCCCTGGTGCGGGAAACCAGTGGCTTGGTCTGTTCAGCCACTACCTGCATGGCCATGCGGTCGTAACGGGTCAGGTCATTTCTTTCGATGATGCTGATCAGAAGCTCCGGGTAACGTGGATTGGTGGCATAACCCGCCTGGCGCAGCCCCCGTGCCCATGCTTTGTAATCCATCACATCCAGTTCAAAAAGACTGGAATAGCGGCCCCGGGAAGTGAGAAAAGCAGAGTGATCGCTGAACGATTCGGAAGCATCGCGGTAAGCGCGAAAGCATTCATTGCGCAAATCATCATCTTTATGAAAGGTAGCCCCGGCCCACCCATGACATTTGATGCCAAAATGATTGTTGGCATTGCGGGCCAACAGGCTGTTCCCGTTGCCCGATTCCAGGATGCCCTGCGCCAGCTTGATGCTGGCAGGGATGCCATGACGGCGCATCTCCTCCATGGCCACCGGCGACCAGGTGTCGATATATTGATGGATGGTGTTTTTTGACTGGCCGCTGACCCCCGAAGCGATCAACAATAGGGTGAGAAGGATCAGGCTTTTCAGGTTTTTTTTTCTCTGCACGGGCAAATGATTCATATTCACTATTTTTTATTCAAAGGATTAAGGTATTTTTGTTTCACAATCATTTTAGAAACGACATAACCCAGTGTTTTATTCCCATGGAGCCTTCCAGGTTAATCAATAAATATTTCCCCTGGCTGACCACCCAACAGCAACAGCAGCTTCTGGAGCTGCAAGGTTTGTATGCCGACTGGAACAGCAAAATTAATGTAATCTCGCGCAAAGACATGGATAATTTTTTTATCCACCATGTTTTGCATTCTTTATCCATTGCCCGGATCATCCAGTTCAGGCCGCACACCCGCATTATGGATGTGGGGACAGGAGGCGGTTTCCCTGGAATCCCCCTGGCCATTGCATTTCCAGATTGTCAGTTTCTGCTGGTCGATTCCATTGGAAAGAAAATCAAGGTGGTGGAGGCCGTGGCCCAATCCCTGGGGCTGCAGAATGTGCAGGCCCAAAAAATGCGTGCCGAAGAGGTGAATGAGCGTTTTGATTTCGTGGTGAGCCGGGCAGTGACCACCCTGCCTGCTTTTATGCAATGGGTCAGGGGGAAGATCCACCCCCGGGGCGTCAATGCCTTGCCCAACGGGGTGCTGTATCTGAAAGGGGGAGATGTAGAGGCCGAACTCCGGGAGTTGGATCTAAGACATACCACCTATGAGTTGAACCCCCTTTTCGAAGAGCCATTTTTCGAAACAAAAAAAATTGTCCATTTATTTTCCGGAACCACTAAAAAAAATCCTTCAAAGGAAAAAAGTGGTAACTTTGGCCTCTGAAACAGATCGTTAATAATTGAAATATAAGCACTTGTATGAGTAAAGAAAAGGACATCTCCCAGAATGGTGAGAAGCTGAAAGCCCTTCAGCTGACTCTGGATAAAATTGAAAAATCATATGGCAAAGGCGCCATCATGAAACTAGGGGATTCGGCCGTGGTGCCCATAGAAGTCATCTCGACCGGTTCGTTGACCCTCGACATTGCCCTGGGTACCGGGGGGCTGCCTCGGGGGCGCGTGGTAGAGATCTATGGCCCGGAGTCGTCGGGAAAAACCACCCTGGCCATCCACGCCATTGCCGAAGCGCAGAAAGCCGGTGGCATCGCGGCATTTATTGATGCAGAAAATGCCTTCGACAGCTCTTATGCCAAGAAACTGGGCGTAGATATTGAGAACCTGCTGGTGTCGCAACCCGACAATGGCGAACAGGCCCTGGAGATTGCCGAAAACCTGATCCGCTCAGGGGCCATCGATATTATCGTTATTGATTCGGTGGCCGCCCTGACGCCCAAAAGTGAGATTGAAGGCGAGATGGGCGACTCCAAAATGGGCCTGCAGGCCCGCCTGATGTCTCAGGCCCTGAGAAAACTTACCGGCACCATCAACAAAACAGGCTGCTGCTGCATCTTTATCAACCAGCTGCGCGAAAAAATCGGGGTGATGTTTGGCAATCCCGAAACCACCACCGGGGGGAATGCCCTGAAGTTCTATTCGTCGGTAAGGCTGGATATCCGCCGCATCTCCCAGATCAAAGAAGGGGATGTTGCCACTGGCAACCGGGTGCGGGTAAAGGTGGTCAAGAACAAACTGGCCCCGCCATTCCGTCAGGCAGAGTTCGATATCGTCTTTGGCAGAGGCATCTCCAAAACCGGAGAGATTATTGATCTGGCCGTGGAACACAATATTGCCAAAAAAAGCGGCTCATGGTTCAGCTATGGAGAAACCAAGCTGGGACAGGGACGTGATGCCGTGAAGCAACTGCTTTTAGATAATCCTGAGCTGGCCGATGAAATGCAGGGCCGGATCATCAGTGCTCTGGAAGAAAAGAAATAGCCATTCAAGACCAACAAAGGGGTTGTGGCAGCAATGAACCGCAAAAAGCATTCTTGTTATTTTTAGCTAAGGAAATCTCTTGTTCAACCATATATTTTTTTTAAATCCTGTTGAAAAAAGGATAAATTGCAATAATTTATAACTACCTTTGTTTCTTTAAACAGGTTCTGTGAATCTGTTGCATTAACAACTTAATCAATTCATTAGATGAACATTTATGTAGCAAACATTCCTTTTAAGGCCAACGATGAAGACCTTAGGGAATTATTTGAGGAGTACGGCGAAGTATCCTCAGCAAAGATTATCATGGACAAGTTTACCCAGAAGAGCAGGGGATTTGGATTCGTAGAGATGGATGACGATGCTGAAGCCAAGCAGGCTATCGAAGCCCTGAATGGTGCAGATATGATGGGAAAAAGCTTGATTGTAAATGAAGCACGTCAACGTGAAGATCGTCCTTCGGGCAATCGCGGCGGTGGCGGTTTCAACAAACGTTCCGACCGAAGTTACTAAGCTTTGAAAGAATTTCTTTTAAGAGGCTGTCATTTAATTATGACAGCCTCTTTTTATTTTTATCAGCATCCAGGGCCTATGGGGTCAACCTGATCACTTTCCCGTTTGTCTCATATGCTTGCTTCCTTCCACTTGCCACCCGCTCCGCAACAGTGCATGATCCTCAGGGGGGCCACTTTTTTCCCCGATGCTTCTTCTTACCCCTTCATCAAAGGCTCTTCCTTTGGGTTTTCATTTGGCTTATTCTATACCTGAGCTCCATCAAACTCGGACCAAACTCGGACCAAATTCAGTCATTACCGAATTTAGTCCGAATTTAGTCCGAATTTGGTCCGAATTTGGTCCGAATTTAATAGGGTTTTGAGTCAGCCCTGGATCAGATCAGGTGGGGGAGAAAGTCAGCCATCTTTACTCGCTCATTCATTTGCCGGGAGATGTTTTTTAATGCTATGGCATCAATAAGGAAATGCTTATTTTTACACTATCATTCTTTTACATAAAACAAACCGGGTAAGGCGCCGGCATCCTGTTGCTATGTTTTGCCTGACATTCCGGGTAATGATCAATTTTCACCTCAAAAAAATTATTCATGAAGAAATTCATTTTATTATTTGTGATGGCAGCATTAATTACTCCGGCCACGCTGATGAGCCAGTCAAGGATCATGGAACCTGAGACACTTTGGAAAATGGGACGCATCAGCGATGTGCAGGTATCGCCCGATGGATCCCGGATATTGTATGGGGTTACCTATTATGATGTGGATCAGAATAAAGGATCGCGCGATTTGTATGTAATGGATGTTGAAGGTGGTGAGGCAACCAATCTTACCAACACTCCGCAGAGCGAATCTTCAGGCACCTGGCGTCCCGACGGGCAGAAGATCGGCTTTTTGCGTGCCACCGACAACGGTACCCAGCTCTGGGAGATGAACCCTGATGGCAGCAACCCCACACAGGTGTCAGAGGTGGCGGGCGGCATCACCGGCTTCGGCTATTCGCCCGATCTGCAGCATGTCTTTTTTACCAAAAAAGTGAAGATCGATGCCACCGTCATTGACCGGCACCCTGACCTTGAAAAAGCCAACGCCTACCTTTACGATGAGCTGATGTACCGCCACTGGGATACCTGGAAAGACGGCACCTATGGCCATGTTTTTGTGGCTCCTTATCACCCGGGTAGCCTGGGAGCGGCTATCGACATTATGGAAAATGAACCTTACCATGCGCCCCTGGTGCCCTTTGGCGGTACCTCGCAGATTACCTGGAGCCCTGAAGGCGATTACCTGATCTATACCTCCAAGAAGAAAACCGGAAGGGATTATGCCCTGAGCACCAACACCAGTCTTTACCGCTATGAGCTGGCTACGGGCATTACCACCGATCTGACCGCCTTTAACATGGGTTACGACATGAACCCTTCCATCTCGCCCGACGGTCGCTACCTGGCCTGGGAAAGCATGGAAAAAGAAGGATTTGAAGCCGATAAATCCAGAATCATGATCATGGACCTGCAGGCTGGAACCCACCGTGACTATTCGGCGGGCTTTGACCAAAGCAGCAGCGATTTCAAATGGTCGGCCGATAGCCGTACCTTATACTTTGTGAGCGGGATTCATGCTACTTACCAGTTGTATGCGCTGGATATGCGATCAGGAAAAATTGACCAGATTACCGATGGCACCCACAATTATGGATCGGTAGCCCCTGCCGGTGATTATCTGATCGCCCAGCGGATGAGCATGTCGATGCCTACCGAGATCTTCCGGGTTGACCCGCAAACCAAGCAACAAGAGCAGATCACTTTTGTCAACAAGCCCATCCTGGATGAGCTGAAACTAGGCAAGGTGGAAGAAAGATGGGTGAAAACCACCGACGATAAAGAGATGCTGGTATGGGTGATTTATCCCCCAAATTTTGACCCCAACAAGAAGTACCCTGCTTTGTTGTATTGTGGCGGAGGCCCTCAGAGTGCGGTCAGTCAGTTTTTCTCCTATCGTTGGAATTTTCAGATCATGGCGGCCAACGATTACATTGTGGTAGCGCCCAACCGCCGTGGCTTGCCTACCTTCGGGCAGGAGTGGAACGACCAGATCAGTGAAGATTATGGTGGGCAAAACGCCCAGGATCTGCTGGCTGCTATTGATCATGTGAAAGAGGAACCTTTTGTGGATGAAAACCGCCTGGGTGCTGTGGGTGCCAGTTATGGCGGCTTCTCTGTATACTGGCTGGCGGGCAATCATCAGAATCGTTTCAGTGCCTTTATTGCCCACTCAGGGATGTATAACTTCGAAAGCTGGTATGGCACCACCGAAGAAATGTTCTTTGCCAATCATGACATTGGCGGCCCGTTCTGGGAAAATCCAAGACCTCATAGCTATGACTTCTCACCCCACCGCTTTGTGGGAAACTGGGACACCCCAATAATGGTCATTCATGGCGCCATGGATTTCAGGGTGCCCCTGTCACAAGGGATGGAAGCATATAATGCAGCACAGCTGCAAGGCATCCCCAGCCGCTTGCTGGTGTTTCCCGATGAGAATCACTGGGTGCTGACCCCACAGAACGGCATCCTCTGGCAGCGGGAATTTTTCAGGTGGCTGGATCAATGGTTAAAAGAATAAGTGAATTACAATGAATATCAGGCAAGGTCAGAAGGGTTTTTTTATGATTATTTCCCTGGTTATCCTGATGACCTTGCCATTTTTATTTTCCGGCAGTTCCTGTAAAATGAGAGATCAACAAGATTCTCCTGCACAAGCTGCCGGAGAAGTTTCTGCTGAACCAATCACTCCACCGGCAACACCCCATAGCATGAAGCCTGATATTCCTCAAGAGATTACTAACGACCGGCTGCTGGGTAAAATCGACCCTGCCACTGATGACCAGTTTGTTGTTATTGAGCCCCGGTATGCCAGCCGCAGCGGGATGTATATGCACCAACAGGCTTACCGGGCTTTTGTTGAAATGCACCAGGCAGCCCGTCAGGAGGGCATCAGCCTGACCATCATGTCAGCCATGCGCACCTTCGATCATCAGAAACGCATCTGGAATAACAAGTGGAACGGCTCAACCATACTGCAAGGCAA
>JAWOCF010000122.1:0-5774 GCA_046483935.1 Bacteroidales bacterium
GTCGTGTTTGCTCCGTATGATTCCGACCATGTCGGGATATATAATATGAGTGATTTGTCTGCGATTGACGGTGATTATATTTTACCATGGCCAGAAACACCTTGGAATCGCCATTCCAAACAAACACCCTGTCGATGGCTGAAACCAGTTTTTGTCCATCTTCAAAAATGGCCACATCACTGTTGTTGTTCAGCAACAGGAAAATGGTGGTGCTGGGATAAATCTGCTTAATGACCTGGCTTAGCTGAAGGGGAGTGCTTTTGTCAACCCCCATCATGACGATCACGATGTCAAAATGTTTTTCCTGCAGCTTCTCAAGGGCTTCTTCAGGGGTGGTTACCCCCGTGATGCGGGGTGCCGAAGAGAGGTTCAGCTGATAATATTCGCCCGTAACCTGTTCGAAGAAACGGCCTTCCTGCTCCAGGATGTATGCATCGTACAGGTTGGCCACCAGCAGAATCTCGCGAACCTTGTACTGCATCAGGTCGTGATAGATGTCGCGATCCGAATTGTTCTTTATCAGAAATTTCTGAAGCAGTTTGCGGCTCTTGTCCGAGCGGGTAGGACCCTGATCGGGCTGGTCTTCCTGAAGTTGCTCCCTGGAGAGCTCCTTGAGATGCTTCTTGCCGATAATCGTATTCAGATAGCCCGACACAATGCTGGCCAGGTTGTTGATCAGCTGGCGTTCTTCAATCAGGAATGGCCCTTCATCAGCCTGTGAAAAGGGCTGGCGATAAAAAACCTCTATAGTGCCTTCTTTCCCGTCGATGGTCTCGAAGCTCTTTCTTTGAAACCATTCTGTTTCGGCAAAGTTGCTGTGACTCACAAAAACAGCCTTCCCATATTTGATCCGTGCCATGGCCGCTTCAGGATGTTGCCAGGCCCCGGGAATGACCTTGCATATCTGCTTTAACATATCGGGAATGGGCTTGGCCTGCTTCAGAATAGAGGTGGTCTGGTTGATGGCATCCAGTTCTTTGAGCCGTTCGCTTTTTTCTTTCAGCAGCTGTCGGATCTCCTCCTGGCTCAGAGCTCCGGAAGTTTCAGAGGGTGGAAAATCTTTTTTGTGCAATGGGGTGTGTTGGTCGTGTTCCTGGCCGTTTTTCATAATCTCAAACTATAGATGAAAAAACAATGATATAAAATTATCACTTTGCACCGACAATTTTATCATAAAACTTGCTCATTACCCGGTTTTTCATGAAAATTTCTCTATCAACCTGTCCGGTGATTTCCGATTCAGGAGGTGCTTTCCATAACAATTTTTTTTATATATGCAAGAGAAAGTTGAAATAAATATGTTTTGTAAAAAAATATCGCTGAAGAATAAATTCCTTTAAAATTGCTGATAGGAACTCTACTGATTGCTAACCCTAAAATTTTTTCATTATGAATGGACAATTAAAGAAGTTTATGGATCATGTGGTTGCCAAAAATCCTTCAGAGCGCGAATTTCATCAGGCGGTAAAAGAGGTGGCCGAAACCATCTTTCCTTTTCTGGAAGAAAACCCAAAGTACATGGCTGCCAAAGTCTTTGAACGGATGATAGAGCCCGAACGGGTCATCATGTTTCGCATTCCCTGGGTGGATGATAACGGGGAGGTGCAGGTAAACCGCGGATTCCGTATTGAAATGAACAGCGCCATCGGGCCTTATAAGGGAGGCATGCGCTTTCACCCCACGGTAAACCTGGGCATCCTGAAGTTTCTGGCCTTCGAGCAGGTCTTCAAAAACAGTCTGACCACCTTGCCCATGGGTGGTGGTAAAGGAGGCAGTGATTTTGATCCCAAAGGCAAAAGCGACAATGAGGTGATGCGGTTCTGCCAAAGCCTGATCACCGAGCTGTTTCGCCATATTGGCCCCAATACCGATGTGCCGGCAGGCGATATCGGGGTGGGAGGCCGCGAGATTGGTTTTATGTTCGGGCAATACAAGCGCCTGCGCAATGAATTTACCGGCGTATTTACCGGCAAGGGCCTTGAATACGGTGGCAGCCTGATACGACCTCAGGCAACCGGTTATGGGACAGTGTATTTTGCCCAGGAAATGCTGGCTACCATCAATGAGGGCTTCGAAGGCAAAAGAGTGGCCATCAGCGGGTCGGGCAATGTGGCCCAATATGCAGCACAGAAAGTCAATGAACTGGGTGGCCTGGTCATCACCCTTTCCGACTCCAGTGGCTATATTTATGATGCTGACGGCATTAATGATGAAAAGCTGGAATTTATCTTTAACCTGAAGAATGTTAAAAGAGGCCGCATCCGCGAATATTCCGATCATTACGGCTGCAAGTATGTGGAAGGTGTTTCCAGACCCTGGAATGAGAAGTGCGACATTGCCCTGCCCTGTGCCACCGAGAACGAACTCAATGGCGAGGAAGCCCAGACCCTGATCAACAATGGCTGTATCTGTGTTTCTGAGGGAGCCAACATGCCTTCCACTCCGGAAGCCGTAGAGGTGTACCTGGCCAACAAAATCCTGTATGGCCCCGGAAAGGCTGCCAATGCCGGTGGGGTGGCTACCTCGGGCCTGGAGATGAGCCAGAACTCTCTGCGCCTTTCCTGGACGCGCGAAGAGGTAGACCAGCGCCTGCATAACATTATGATCAACATTCACAAAACCTGCAGGGAATATGGACAGGAGGGCGATTTTGTGAATTATGTGAAAGGGGCCAACATCGGGGGCTTTGTTAAGGTAGCCGATGCCATGATGGCACAAGGGTATGTATAAGTCATCGTGATAAAAGCAGGTTGATCCCTGAGGTTCTGCCTGCCTTTACTGAATCATTAAAAAGAGACGCAGTTGCTGCGTCTCTTTTTTGTTACTAAATCTTTTGAAGATAGTGGATTTCCTATGGCGTTGAAGGTGCCTTGTTCTCAATATTAGACTTGATCCTTCATTTAATAAAAAATAAATTAAGTTTAAATGAATTTTTAATTTGATAAACTTGTTTTTTAATTTTTTTATCTATAATTTGAAAAATTAAAACACTTCTCTCTGGCACACCATCATTACTTATATTATGCTTGCGCTCATACTATCGCTATTACATTTTATGTCTTTTGAAATTTTGGGTTCCCTGCATTCTGACGGACCATTAATTTAAAACGAGAGAGGAGGACAGACCATAAAAAACAAAAAGCAACAACCCACCTTCGGAAAAAGGAATGTTGTAATCTTTATCCTCTCCGTATTAATTCCAAGCCTGATTCTTTCATATATGGGTCTGCAATCCATCAGGCAGGAACAAAACCGGCAGGAAGAGATTTTTATAGAAAACCTGGAGCAATCTCTTGCCATTGCCATATCTCGTGTTGAAACAGATGTGGAAGAAGGGCTGCATGCCCTGATGAGTAATTTACCGGTTTATGGTTTGATGCGTGGCAGAAACTTTTTTCAGCAAATCAGGCATGTGATAAATCATTCATCTCTTGTTGAAGATGTTTTTGTGCTCGATATGAATATGCATGTATATTACCCCCGCAAACATCTTCATGCTGGGGGTGTTCAACGGCCCTTAAGCTATCAGGATCAGGTTTTCTTTCAGCAGGGTGAAGCTTTCGAGGCCCGCGGAAGCCTTGAGGATGCCGTTAATCAATACCGGAAGGGATTGCAGGAATCAGGTTCTGTTTTGCAAACCCTGGCTTTGCTGAATGGCATTGCCCGGTGTCAGGTAAAAATGAATCAACTGCCTGAGGCCCGGGTGAATTTCCGGGAAATCATAGAATTGGACAGGGGAAGGTTTCTGGGCAGTGAAGTTCCTTTCGTATTCCTGGCTTACTATCAGCTGGCTGATATTGAGGCAAGGCTCAGGTCTTCGGCTGCGGCATTGAATGTGATGCTTGATTTCTATGAATTACTGGTTGATAACTTTCATCATCTGCGGGCGGCACAACATTCTTTCTATATTTCCGGGGTAAAGGAAAAAATTCAGAGCATGCCCGCCGAAGCCCTCCGGACTCAGGCAAGCAGGTATATGGTGATCAACGAACGGGAAAAAGCCACTGAAGATGAACGATCATTCCGGGTTCTTTTCGACAATCATTTGTTGCCTGTATGCAGAAATTACATCCAGCTGCCGGGCGAAGGTTCAGCGTTGAAATTTATCAGGCTGAAGTCCCGGGAAGATTTCTCAGTGATTGCAATGAAAGCGATTTATGGGGAATCGCAAACTGATGTGATTCAGGGAATTGTTCTGAATGAGGATGAAGTAAGCAGGCTTCTTGTTTCTGTCGTTGAATCGCATAATGCGAATAATGACATCAATATTTTCCTGCTTCATCCGGGGGGATCCCAAAAGGATTATGTCGGGCTGGAAGAAGATTCGTCCATTCTGAGCGCGGGGTTTACAGAAATCAGTGATCTGTTCCCGGGGCACAGCCTTGGAATAAGCCTGGGTGATAATCCGGGTTTTGAGAACATATTCAAAAGGACCATCAGGTTGTATTACTTGCTTTTTGCTGCCATCATTGGCGTGATCCTGTTGGGGATTGTTTTTATTTTTCGCGATATATACCGCGAACAGCAGTTCTCCCAATTACGATCCTCTTTTATTGCCAATGTTTCGCATGAAATAAAAACACCCATTGCCAGCCTTAGGGTGCTGGCGGGAAACTTGTCAGAGGGGCTCATCATTCGGCAGGAAAGGCAAAAGGAATACTTCCGGCTGATCAACCGCGAGGCAGAGAGGCTAAGCTATCTCACGGAAAACCTCCTGGACTTTTCGAGCATGGAGGCCCGGCGGAAGGTCTACCGCAAAGAGTTGATCAACCTGAATGATCTTTTTCGAAAAGTGCTGCGGCGTTTTTTCCTGATGCATCAGGAAAAGGAGCTTGTCATTCACCAATCCATTCCATCAGGTCTTCCTGATATCATGGCATCACCCGAGGGCCTTGAACAGGCTGTTTTGAACCTGCTTGATAATGCAGCCAAATATTCCGGCCCGAACAAGAGCATCGGGATGAGCCTGAAGCAGGATAACAAGGAAGCGGTCATTTCTGTTTGGGATAATGGTATTGGCATTGCCCAAAGCGAACAAAAGAAGATATTCGAAAAATTTTACCGGGTGAATAACAAAGAGCAAAAAAAACCGGGTAGCGGCATTGGTTTATCACTGGTAAAGGAAATAGCACAAATGCACAATGGAAGCATTGAAGTAGAAAGCGAACCCGGAAAGGGAAGTAAATTCTCACTCATAATCCCCGTAAATCATGCAAAAGATATTACTGATAGAGGATGAGCCTGGCATGGCAGAAGGCATTAAGGATGCCCTGGAGCTGTATGGATATAAAGTAAGCCATGCCATCAGTGCTGAAAATGGTGAAAAGTTGCTTGACACCGAAAGCTTCGGCCTGGTACTGCTCGATGTGATGCTTCCCGGGCGCGACGGCTTCGAAATGTGCCGCCTGATCAGGGCAAAGGGGATTAATGTGCCTGTTGTTATGCTTACAGCCCGCGGCGAAGAGGTTGACAAGGTGGTTGGCCTGGAGATTGGCGCCGACGACTACATGACAAAACCCTTCAGCATGCGCGAACTCATTGCACGTATCCGTGCCTTGCTCCGAAGGGCCGGCATCAATAAGCAAACCCCGGATGTGTTCTCATTTGGCAATGTTATGGTTGATTTCAATGCCTGTAAGGTTTTTTGCGCAGACAGGCCGGTAACCCTTACAGGGACTGAATTTGCCATTTTAAAACTGCTCATTGAAGAACGGCCCAATGTCATCTCGCGCGAAAAGATACTGAACGTAATATGGGGATATACCTTTTGCCCC
>JAWOCF010000238.1:0-10712 GCA_046483935.1 Bacteroidales bacterium
TGCCTTTTTGTTTTCCTGCTTCTTCATCCAGATTCACTGCCTGAAAGCTGACCTTTTCTCCATAAAGATCGGCAACAGCCTCTTTTGATACCTTTTCCACGGTCTGGCAGGTTGCACACCGGCGGGCCAGGTGAAAATAATAAACCTCCACCTTGTCGGCTTTTGTCACTGCAGTGGTTTCTTTGTTTTCACCAGTTTGGGCCTGGCAGGAAACATTCATGGCTACTGCCACCATAACGAATAACAGAAGTTTGATGCTTTTCATGGTTTTATTGGTTTTGGGTGATGAGTTTTTTGATTTCCTCCTTATTGGGCAAACGGCCCGACATGACAACCTTTTCATTGATCACCAGACCGGGCGTCTTCATGATGCCATACTCCATGATCTTCATAATGTCTTCCTCTTTGGTAATAGTGGCCTCCAGCTGCATTTCCGCAACGGCATCACGGGTGTATTGCTCGAGGGTCTTGCATTTGGGGCATCCGGTTCCCAGTACTTTGATTTCCATTGGTTGATGTGTTTGAGTGAATATTCGTAATTCGCAAAACAGCGAACTGTTGGTTTAAATTTTTTTAGATCTTCAGAAAGAGCCGGAACAGGTCCTGTGCCTCTTTCCAGTTCTCTTTGTTAATGCAATATTTGATGCGGGGGGCTTCGATCTCTCCCTGAATCAGCCCTGCATCGCGCAGTTCTTTCAGATGCTGTGAGAGGGTGGACTTGGCAATGGCCAGATCCTCGGTCAGATCACCACTGTAGCAGCAATTCTGGCGCGAGAGTAACTCCAGCACATGCACCCTTACAGGATGGCCCAGGGCTTTTGCATACCGGGCCATTTTCTTCTGCTGCGGGGTGATGATTTCTTCTTTTATCATTTGGTTGTTCGTGGTTTTGCGAACAAAGGTAAGAAGGATTTTGTAAAATAAAAGCAGGGTGATCAGAAATCTGCACCTCAGGGTTGTTTTATTTCGAAGGGTTTGTTTTTCAGCCACCTTTCCATGAGCAGGCCGATGAGAATGATCACCGGCAGGGTGAACAGGGTGCGCAGCAGGGAGAATTTCAATCCCAGGAAGCCGATCTCGAAGGTGAGCATCGGAATCTTCAGGGTACTAAATGCACCCAGGTATATAAAGATATTGCGGATGCTGGCCCCTTTTTTCCAGAGAAGATAAGTAACCGGGAAAGCCCCGTATAATGGGCCTGCCTGGGCCATCGACAGAATGATCATCAGGAATATGCCTTTGATGCCCGATCCCCTGCCCACGTGCCTCTGGGCCTTCTCGCGGTTGATCCATACATCGCCCAGGCCTACCAGAATAAACATGATGGGCAGAAACAGAATCATTTCCTTAAGAAACCCTGCGAACTGGTTCCTGAAGATGTCTTGTCCCGGTGAATACCCCAGCGTAAAGGAAGCCATCACAAAAGCTGTAAATGCAAGGATCACAGCTAAATTCAACCTGTTTTTATGTATCAGCTCCTTCATAAGATGTAAAACAGACTAATGATTGAACCAATAATCAGGGCACCCGCGAAGAACAGAGCGTTGCGCATCAGCGAGACCTTCAGACCAAAGAACCTGATCTCAACAGGCAAGGTCAGAATGCCGACCATCATCAGGGTGGTAATAAACACCGCGATCACCGGGTAGCTTACTCCCGTATTTATAAGAATTCCCGCCAGGGGATAGGCAATGAAACCTGGTATCAGGGCTATTGAACCGATCATGGCTGCCAACAGGTAACCGGTCAGACCGGCTTCCTGGCCCAGGTGCTTCACGATCAGCTCCTGGGGTAGAAAATATAAGGCCACACTCACCAGGATCAGCACGGCAACAATCGCTGGCAGGATCCTGGCAAACATTACCAGGCCTTTTTTAATGCCTTGCCAGGTCTTTTGGCGGTCGGCAAGGAAAGAGGCCACCAGGGCAATCAGGGCGATCAGGATCAGTATCTCCATGAGGATGCAGCAGTCGGGGTGTATATTTATGCTTCGGGGGTGAGGTGCTCTACCAGCTGGATCTTCAAGCCATTGGGGTCGCGGATAAAGGCAAACCGGATGAAGGGAGCCGGCTGCACGGGGCCTGACTCCAGGGCAATCCCTTTTTCTTGCAGCCTGCCGATAAACTGGTCAAGAGAAGGCACTTCAAAGCCCAGTGAGAGGCTCTCGGAAAAAGTGGGCCTCCCGGATGTCTGATCGCAGATCAGCTCAATTTGGGTGTCCCCATGGCCCAGAAACACCAGTTCTACCCCGGGAGCGGGTTGCGTTTTTCGGTTTACCTCAAGTTCAAGGATGCCCTGGTAAAAGGCCAGTGATTCTTTCATGTCGCACACCTGAATGGTGGTCCAGCAAAACTTCATTTCTATCCCTCCTGATATGTTTAATTGTTAATGGACACAAAAGTGCACATTATTTTTATCAGGTAAAAAGGTTTTGTTAAAGTCTTTGGGGTTTAAGCATTTGCATCATTTGCAGCTGCCTGAGCAAGGATTGCTGATTATTTTATGCATCGGGAGATGAATGAAAAGAACCAGGTTAAAGTGGTTGTAAAACAGATCCTTACCTTTGTTTTTATGGTTAAAGATCAAAGGGGTGTATTTGTGGCATGGCTTTTGAGTTAATGAAAGAGAAAGAGATTATTCATTATAAATCCTCCTGATATGAAAAAGCTGATATTTACCTCAATCCTGGCTTTCCTGCTGGCAGGGGCAGGCATGCTGAAGGCCCAAAACAGACCCGATGAATACCTGGGGCTGCCAGGCGACAACCTGAACCTGTTTGCTGTGATGAATCTGTTCCAGGAATCAGAAACTCTGGAGGGATTTGAAAGAAGCCTGAACGATCCCGACCAAATGGTCAATAACCTGGACCTTAATGGTGATAATCTGGTTGATTACATCATGGTGTACGATTATGTAGAAGGCAATGTTCATAGCATCGTCCTGAGGGTAGCACTGAATAAAAAAGAACAACAGGACGTGGCAGTGTTTACCGTATGGAAAATGGAAGATGGCACAGCCCAGATCCAGTTGATCGGTGATGAGGCATTGTATGGCCCCGACTATATCGTTGAACCCATCTATGCTGAGACACCCAACCCCGGATATCGTGGTGAAGTAGCCTCCTCAAGGAATGTTGTCAGAACAACTTATTACGAAGTGGCCACCTGGCCGGTGATCGTATACATCTCCAGGCCTGTTTACCGCCCATGGCGTTCGGTTTGGTACTGGGGATATTATCCCGGATACTGGAACCCCTGGACTCCTCACTACTATCACGCCTACTATGGTTATCATTACAACTGGCATGATTATTATTATGCACACTACCGTCCATGGAACCATTATCGCACCCGTTACTACCATAACTACTATTACTCCAACCACAGGCATTACTCTCAAACAGTGGTGATAAATGTGAACAAGGGCAATTATAAGCAAACTTACAGCCGCCCTGAGAGCCGTAAAGAAGGAGAGAGGCTGTTTGCACAGCGCAAAGCCCGGGGTGGTAATGTACCCGGCAACGGATCGGTGAATGCTGACCGCCGAAGGGACGCAAAAGCTTCCCCCGCAGTAAGTAACGGAAGATCCCGTACCAGCGAGCGTCAGGCACCTTCGGTTACAAGGGGCGACCGTTCAGGCAAAGGTGAGAATGTGAGAACACGCCCTGCTCAGGCTTCCCCACGGGTGAGCTCAGGTAGAAGTGCCAGGACCTCTGGCAATGAAAAGGTGGGTACACGCCCTGCTCAGGCTTCTCCACGCAATAGCTCCCCACGGAGTACCCGCGTCCAGGAGAACAGGAATTCGGGCAGGCAAAGTGCTCCTGCCGTGAACCGCACTTCTACACGGTCCACCAGAAATGCTCCTGCCGTGAACAGGTCTTCATCCAATCGCAAGGAGAGTGCCCCGGCAGTGAAGCGCCAGGCCACTGAACGCAGGGAATCTTCAAGGGTTAGTGCGCCACGCACCAATAGCCGCACCAAAAAGCAGCCCGCTGCCGTGAAGAGCGCACCATCACGCAACAGCAAGCCTGCTGCCACACGGGTGAAAACTACTGAACGCAGCACTCGTAGCAAACCTGCCGCAGTGAAAAGTAACACCCGCACCCAGAAGAATAATTCAGCAGCACGCCCCACACGCCCTACAAGAAAATAAGGGCTCAGGCAAGCTGAACCCCAAAGGGCGGATCATCTTTTAATGATGATCCGCCCTTTTGTTTATGAAGCCCTGATTTGTTTCTCTTTTCTCAGAGGCTGCAGCAATTCCCATGCTTCAATCCTGGCGGCTTCTTCGCCGTAATGGATTTCTTTTTTTTAGCCCTGTTTGATTTTCCCCTATGAATTGATTCAGTGTTTGCAGGTAATTTGACCTTAAATAATTTCGTAAAATTACGTATAAGGTATTTCTAAGTCAGTGTTATTTTTGATCTGAGAAGTCCGGCTTCATTTTCGTGAAGCATAGGTATCAAACTTCTGAGAATATAACCCATCAAAAAGAACAGCTGACATGTTTAATAATCCATTTTCTTTCCGTGGCCGCATCACCCGCACCGAGTATGGGGTGAGCCTGATGTTGGGCTTTATCATGGTCGTAATTGTTGATACCATTACGGCAACCGGACCTGATGCCCTTTTTGTGATGCTCCTGTTGGTGCCCGTGGCCTGGATCGTATTGGCACAAGGGGTAAAGAGATGCCATGATGTCGGACAATGCGGCTGGTGGCAGCTCATCCCTTTTTATTTTCTTTGGCTGTTGTTGCGCGAAGCTGATGAAGGAGATAACTACTACGGCCAAGACCCCCGGGAGGTGCAGCTGGCCTGTTTCGGGAGGCAGATTTAGATTAAATGGTGATAGCTGAAAGGTTGGAATAACTGAAAAGGCAGTTACAGGATGCCTTGAAAGAGAAAAATCCGGAACATGGGTTTTATTTCAATGATATTTATTTTATATTTATCATCTTATTATAAAACCAAGCAACCATCAACCTGTATCAGCATGGATCCCTTCTTCGAAATAGAATATGAGCTCAGGCATTTTGAAATGAATAAGTTTGGGGAGGCCTCCCCGTCTATTATGCTGGCATTGCTTGAAGAGGCTGCTGCCGAGCACTGTTATGCCATCAACTATGGATTGCACGACCTGAAACGTCATGATATCGGATGGGTGCTTGTGTCAGGAGCATTGCACATGGAACGCTATCCCAGGTATAAGGAAAAGATCAAAATCAGAACCTGGCTGTCTTCCTATTCTACCGTGAGGGGCTTTCGCGAAAACCTCATTTTTGATGCCGCAGGCAATATCATTGGCAAGGCAAAAGGATTGTGGATGTTTTTTGATATCAGGCGCCGCCGCCCGGTGCCTATCTACCAGGAGATCATTGACCAATGGTCGTTTGACAGCAGTGAATCGATTCAGCACAACATCTCCCGCAAGATGGATCCTCTGCGTGAGGCCCACGATCCCCGGGTATTCACTGTCCGCCAATCAGATATCGATATGTACCTGCATGTGAACAACGTCAAATACCTTCAGTGGCTGCTTGATTCTATCCCCGATGAGGTCATGGAACATAGCTGTATGCAGTTTATTGAAGGCCGTTTTCTTTCCGAGATTCAATATGGCGACAAGGTGGTCATGCTTTCCGAAAGAAATACGGCAGAAAACACCTTTCTGCATTCAGTGATGATTGAGGATACCGGCAGAATCTGTGCCACGGCCAAAACAATATGGCAACCCAGAAAATGATCAGGATGCCCGCAAAGCAATGAACTACGGAGTTTACAGCCCGCTTTCTTCCTTAAGCTTCTTAATGATTGCAGCATCCATCACGTATATGCTATGCTGTTTGTTGTAGGGGGTGGCCGCATATTCCAGGATGTCGTGATAGGATACAGGTGAAGGCGCCAATGCTTGCCCGGGACGGTTGCTGGTAAAAAACAAGTGCCTGCCGTCTTCTGATACAAAAGGACAAAAATCAAAGTACGGGGAGTTGACCGCAGGGCCCATGTTTACCGGCTGGCTCCATGATTGATCTTCTTTGCGGAAGCTGATCCACAGGTCGCCCGATCCCTGCCCGCTGCCCCAGCCTGAAGAAGTGAAAATCAGGTAAGACTCATCACGTGCGATAAAGGCGTTGTATTCATCAGCCCTGGTGTTGATGGAGTCAGAAACAACCGATGCGATATGATATTCCCCTTCCAGTAATCTGGAAAAGAAGATGTCCTCCCCGCCGATGCCATCGCTGCTCACAGAGGTCCAGTAGATTGTCCCGTTATTGGTCACGGTAGGATAAAATTCATTGGCAGCTGTATTTACAGATACTCCCAGATTATAAGGTTCTCCCCAGCCATCAGGCTTCCTGTTTACCCCCCAGATATCAAAATCCTTTACCGGATCTCCTTCTTTCAGGGGCCGGTTTGATGCGAAGTACAGGGTGTTGCCATCAGGCAGGAAATGAGGCTCCAGGTCCGAATAGACCCCTGAAAACGGGGCTACCTGAGGCTCGCTCCATTGGTCGTCCTGCTGACGGGTGAAAACAATCACTGGATGGCTGTAACTGGTCACTGTGTAATAAAACTCTTGCCGGTCATGGCTTAAGGCAGCGTCTCGTTCGGCCAGATGGGTGGAAACCATTCCTGGCAGGAATAATACAGGGTTTGCAGATTCACTGACCTCTTGGTCTATTGGTTGGTTTTGCCCTGAAAACAGCCGGGGAAGAAGAAACAGGATAATTAGTAATACCGGGATCAGTGCAACGCTGCTGATTCTTTTGGATAGTGCTTGCATGATAAAAGCTTTTCAGCATCTCCCCTAATCCGGATTGCCATATTAATATTTATCGTTCAAATATAATGCTTTTTTTATTTGATGAAAAATGAATGAAATGTGTTGCCTGCCAATAGAAATTTGGCAGAAACAGTCCCGAAGGTTAAAGCCCCGGATGAGATATAAGTCCTTGATTCTTATGGATTGACTTTCACTTCCCGGTAAAAATGCTTAAATTTATAATTAAAAAAAGGAGGGTATCATGAAAATCCAAAATCTGCTTCTTGTTTTATTTCTGCTGCCATTATTTGCCTCAGCCCAGGAAAATGAAACGGCCGACACTCTGAAGATCAATGGTGTGGAGAAAGGGGATACCTTAGAGTATGAGCTGATTGTTTTTGATCCCGGCTTCAACAGTTGGTATAACATGGTCCAGCAGCCGATGTCGTTCTACAGCCAGGATTATCTTGAGATGTGGAATGAACGGCTGGTCAGACAGTGGAACAATCAGGTGCCTGCCAGCCAGCGATCCAATTGTCTTTCCAACACCTACATCGATTATGATCCCAATATCAACTATGGTATGGAATTAAATCATAAGCTGTTCTATTTCTTTCGGTACATAGATGAGAAATGCGGGGTATTCTATACGACCCCTTCACGATGGTAGGCATGGCATAGCCGGGATGATTGCTTTTTTTCTTTTATGAGATTTATTTTTTCTATATTTGCAACATGGTTGCAAATATAGAACAGATCGATTACCTGCTTAAAAGCAGGAAACTGGCGGCAACAGCCATCAGGCGGCAGGTTCTTGCGATGCTGGCCAGGCCCGGATGCGCTTTAACCAGCAAGGAAATTGAGACAGAACTCGGAGAGGTTGCCGACCGGGTCACCATTTACCGCACCTTGAAGGTGCTGTGCGAACATCATATCCTTCATAAAATCGTGATGGATCAGCAGGAAGTGAAATATAAGCTGATTGATCAGCAGAAGGGGAGCGATCACCCGCATTTTTATTGTGCCAGCTGCCACCTGCTGATGTGTCTGTCGCCTCAGGTGATCAATAAAAAGCTCGTGCCCGAAGGCTTTCAGGTGCATTCAACCCAGGTGGTCATGGAAGGCCTCTGCCAGGAATGTAGTAAGCATAAACGCCCGAATGATCAGGAATGATCGCTTATGCGTGAAAGATGAGTAATAATTGCTTTTAAATATTTTATTTTAATACAAAGAACAGTATGAGAACCCTTGCACGCATCAGTCATCTTTTGGTAATTCTAATGGCCTTAACGACAGGCTTCTGGGGATGCAGCCAGCCGGCATCTTCTGATGATAAACCGGTGATTTCGGTCAGTGTCATGCCCCTGAAATATTTTGTAGACCGACTGACCAACGAAGAGCTGGAGGTAAATGTAATGGTACCCCAGGGCGCCAGTCATGCCACCTATTCGCCAACGGCACGTCAGATGCAGCAACTCTCTGACTCCGACATTTACCTGCGCATCAGCTCCCTGGGTTATGAGCAGGCTTTCATTCACCGGCTTGATGAGATGAATGACCGCATGAGTATTGTTGAGCTTACCCAAGGCCTGGAGCTGATTCGCGGCATGGAAAAACATGGTGATCATTATCATGAAGGGGGCATTGATCCCCATGTGTGGATGTCGCCCCAGGTGATGATGAATATCCTTCCGGCTATCAAACAGGCCCTGGTGCAGCAGTACCCCGATATGGCCATTGCCCTTGAAAATAACTTCTCACTGCTGATGCAGGAAGTAGAGCAGGTACATCAGGAGTTTCAGCAGTTGGTACCCACCTTGTCGCAACGGCGCTTTATGATTTTTCACCCGGCATTGAGTTATCTGGCCCGCGATTACAACCTGGAGCAGGTAGCCATTGAACATGAGGGCAAAGAACCCTCACCCCAACAGCTGGAGCGTCTGGTACGGGAGGCCCGGGCAGAAGATATTCCGGTAATTTTTATCCAGGAAGAATTCGACCTGCGCAATGCCACCCTGGTGAGCCAGGAAACGGGTGCGGAAGTTGTACAGATTAACCCCCTGGCATACAACTGGACTGACAGTATGCATCAATTGCTTGAAACCTTTAGAAAGCACCTGCAATGAACGATCCCCTGGTCATTTTGAAGGATGTCAGCACAGGATATCTCTCGCAGACGGTATTGCACCAGGTAAACCTGGAAATCCTTCCCCAGGACTTCATCGGTGTGATCGGCCCCAATGGGGGCGGCAAAACCACTCTGGTAAAAGTCATCCTGGGCATCCTGCCCTTGTTTGGGGGCAAAGTGATCTTCCCCAGGGGTAAACCCCGGATGGGATACCTGCCCCAGGTGTCACAAATTGATAAGTCCTTTCCCATCACTGTTAAAGAGCTGGTGAGCTCAGGGTTGAAAGCCAAAAGGCAGTGGTTTCCACATCTGGATAAACAACAGAAAAGAAAAGTGGAGCAGGTGCTGGAAGAATCAGCGTTGGAAGGCCTGGCCACACGTCCTATCGGAGAACTCTCGGGAGGACAGTTGCAGAAGGCTTTTCTGGCCAGGGCCTTGATCAATCAGCCCCAACTGCTGATCCTGGATGAGCCCAATACCTTCGTTGACAAGAAATTTGAGCAGGAATTGTATGGCAAGCTCCAGGAGCTGAATCATAAGATGGCCATCCTGCTGATATCGCACGATATCGGAACAATTTCACCTTTAGTAAAAACCATTGCCTGCGTGAATGGGACCTTGCATTATCATCCTTCCAATCAGCTTACCGAAGACATCCTGAAGGTGTATAACTGTCCGGTAGATATTATAGCCCATGGACCCATCCCGCACCGGGTGCTAAAACAGCATGATCATGAGTGACCTTTTCTCCATCTTCGAATACGCCTTTTTTCGCAACGCGATGGCAGCAGCTCTGCTGACCAGCATCATGGCCGCCATGGTAGGCACCTATGTGGTGTCGCGCAAGATCGTCTTTATCAGTGGGGGCATCACCCATGCTTCCTTTGGAGGCATCGGGATGGCCTACTACTTTGGATTGAATCCCCTGCTGGGGGCAGCGGTATTTGCTGTGTTTTCTGCCGTGGGTATCGAATGGATCTCACAAAAAGGCAAGATCCGCGAAGACAGTGCCATTGCCATCCTGTGGTCGCTGGGAATGGCATTAGGAATTATCTTTGTGTTTCTGACTCCGGGCTATGCCCCCAACCTGATGAGCTTTCTGTTTGGCAGCATCCTCTCGGTAGGAACCCTGGAGCTATATCTGTTGCTGGCTTTCACCTTGCTGATTGCCCTGTTTTTTGCCTTGTTTTTTCGCCCCATGTTGCATTCAGCCTTTGATCCTGAATTTTCGAGGATCATGGGGGTCCCGGTGACTTTCTTCAGGTATGCCATGTCGGTGATTATCGGACTGGCAATCGTGATCAGCATCCGTTCGGTAGGCATCATCCTGGTGCTCAGCCTGTTTACCATCCCTCAGATTACTTCTATGCTCTTTACCCGCGATTTTGCACGCATAATTCCCCTGGCAGCCTTGTTCGCTGCTGTTGGCTCGATGGTGGGACTGTTCGGTGCTTATTATTTTGATATTCCCTCGGGAGCAGCTATCATCTTTTTCCTTACCCTGCAGTATTTGCTGATGCGGCTGATCCTCTGGAAGAGGTTGAGAGGTTGAGAGGTTGAGAAGAAGATGAGGGGAAGCCGTGGAGACCGGGAGTGACTCGTCCTGAAATAGGTTTACACAAAAAGCAACCCTCAGCCCAACCTCTCAACCTTTCAACCCCTAAACCCCTCAACCATTACTCATACCGCAATGAAATGGAGGGAGTCATCCTGGCCGTTTTCACGATGCGGTAGCTAATGGTGATGATGGCAATGATGGAGGCAATAACCAGCCCCGCCAGGAAATCGCTAAAGCTCATGCTGGTGCGGTAATGATAGTTTG
>JAWOCF010000287.1:0-4703 GCA_046483935.1 Bacteroidales bacterium
GGCCTGGATCCCATTACAGCCCGTGAAATCAACGAGTTGATCCTCAGAATTCAAAACAAGTATAAGGCCTCCTCCATCATCATCACCCACGATCAGAAATGCGCAGAAATGATTTCCAACAAAATGGCCATTTTACATGATGCGCATTTTATAGCACAGGGAAGCTTTGAAGAACTCAAAAACAACAACAAAGAAGAAATCAGACAATATTTCTATTAATGCAAAAACTATGAAAATTAGCAGAGCCAATCTCGTCAAACTGGGAGTCATTGTTATTGCAGGCCTTTTGATCTTTTTGGTGGCCATTTACTACCTGGGCCGGCAACAGAACGTCTTCCGGTCGGGAATCACCATTCATACCGAATTCCGGGATGTAAAAGGGTTGCAGTCAGGCAATAATGTGCGTTTCCTGGGCACCAATGCCGGATATGTTTCCAATATCAGGTTAATGAGCGACACCACCGTGCGGGTCGCTATGGTGATCGATCATGCCATCACTGATTTTATCCGTGAAGACTCAAAGGTGGAAATTCAAAACGACGGGATCATGGGCTCCAAAATCATCGTGATCCATCCTGGCACCACCACTTCAAAGACCATCCGGCCCAATTCGGTGCTGCCTTCGGTGAGCACCTTAAGCATTGAGGAGATTTTCAGCTCCCTGGAAGAAACCATCGCCTACACCACCCAGGCAGCGGCCAATCTTCTGTTGGTATCCGATGAAATCCTTCAGGGCAAGGGCATTCTGCCCAAGCTGATGAATGATGAGCAGCTGGTAGAAAAATTTAACCGCATCAGCACGAACCTGGTGCAGGTATCCACACAGACCAACGACCTGATGACAAAACTCAACTCCTCCGATAACGATGTGGGCAAGTTGCTGAATGAAGAGCATTTCACCCTCCGCCTGGAGCAGATCTTTAATCAGATGGACACCCTGGTCATCAATCTGAAGAATTCCTCCGAGCAGATTCATGAATCTTCCCGGGCCATCACCCAACGCCAGGGCATGGCCAATAAGATCCTGTACGACACCACCTTCGCCAATGAGGTTGACACCTCACTGGTGAAAATCAATCAGGCTGTCGACCAGATTATTGAAACTTCTGAAGTATTAAAAAGAAGCTGGCTATTCAATCTCTTTTCGGGTAAAGAAAAGCAGTAAGGATCCTTTTTTCAGCTTTGCATGGTTTTTCCCCCATTGGGATGCAACACCTGACCGGTAAAGTAGGAAGCATCTTCACTGGCCAGAAAGACATACGAAGGGGCCACTTCACAGGGCTGGCCAGGACGTTCCATGGGCACATTTTTCCCGAATTTGTTTACTTCCTCTTTGGTGAAGGAACCGGGGATCATGGGCGTCCAGATGGGCCCGGGGGCCACTGCATTGACCCGGATATTGTCTTTGGCCAGATTCAGGGCCAGGGCCCTGGTAAAACTGGTGATGGCCCCATTGCTGGCCGAATAGTCCATAAAACGGGGGCTCCCCGCATAGGCCGTCACGCTGGTGGTATTAATGATGCAATCACCCGCTTCCATGTACCTCAGACAGGGCTTGGTAAGGTAGTACATCGCGAAGATGTTGGTCTGAAAGGTCTTTTCCATCAGGTCAAGGTCAAGGGCCTCAATATCCCCGGTAGGATGTTGCTCCCCGGCATGATTCACCAGGATATTGATCCTGCCATACTGTTCAAGGGTCTTTTCAACCACCAGGGTGCAGAAATCGCGCTGACCCAAATCACCTCTGAGCAACAAACATCGACGGCCTTCCAGTTCTACCAGCCTTTTGGTTTCTTCGGCATCCTGATCTTCCTGCAGATAAACAATGGCTACATCAGCCCCTTCGCGGGCAAAATGCACCACGATGGCACGGCCGATGCCCGAATCGCCTCCGGTAATGATGGCCACCTTGTCATGAAGCTTCCCCGATCCCTGGTAATGGTCTCTGATGTATACTGGCCGGGGTTCCATCTGATGCTCATACCCTGGATAAGGCTGCGTCTGTCCCGGGATGTTTTCGGATGCTTTTTTATAATCACTCATGGTATAGCAGGATATAGAAAAATAAAAACCACTCACACTCCAGAACAGCTTTTACAATACCACATGAGAAGCAACAAGCAGTCACAGACTACTGCTGCTTCCCATCCGAAAGCCTTTGATACCCCCTGATGCAGACGTTGCATCAGGGCGTAAAGAGGCTTTGTTATGACTCGTACTTATTCGTTAAAGATGATTCTGATTGAATGTTTGGAGATCATCGCGCAGTTGCTGCAGATCACTCTTCACCTCTTCAAAAAGCTGGGGATAATTCACCTCATCCTGATCCATGCGGCCGGTAGTACCCATTCCGGTGGTATCATCCGTAGCCGTGGTAGTGGTTGGATCAGTGGTCTCATCGGTTTCTGTCCAGCTCGTATCCTGGTCATTGCCGCCCCAGGTGTCGCCTTCGTCCATCAGCTCCAGCTTAAATTCAACGGCAGCCATTTTCTCCTTCAGTGAAATAATGGCATCACGGACCTGGGCATCAACACGACGATTGGCATTATCCATTTCAGTATGGTAATTTTCTATCTGGTCGTCCAGGTTATTCAAGGCTTCTTCAACCTGATCCTTGAAGTCCGACATATCAGTCATGGCCATGGCCTCATCAATATTCTGAATGATCTCCATGTTGGATTCCCGGATATCGGCCAGTTCCTCCGTGATATCCCCTCCCTGCTGACAGGCAGCAAAAACGAATAACGACAAAAAGGCAAAAATTCCAATCTTGCTTACAAGTTTTTTCATAATCATCTGATTTTAAGTTAAAAATTGTGTTTCAAAAGATAATGGATGAAACCACCTGGAAATTATTCTCCCAGAGAGTTAATTTCTTTAGCCAGTTCTTCTTTGGATTTGCCGGTTTTTTTCTGCAGTTTTCCAAGAAGTTCTTCTTCCTTACCTTCTGCATAAGTCAGATCATCATCTGTCAGGTCGGCATACTTTTGTTTCAGGCTTCCTTTTATCTGATTCCAGTTGCCTTTAATCTGTAGCTTGTTCATAATGTGCTTTTTTTAAGGTTTCTCAGGTTATCAATGATTAAAATCCTCCTCAATGTTTAAGAGGCGGAAACTGCTGTTTCCAGGAAATTATCCGCAAGAATAATTTCTTTTACTAAGATACAAAAAATTAATTAATAGATAAATTTTTATAGAGAATTTTAACATTTACTGCTTTTAAAGAAAATAATTATAAATATTCTTCATATAATTAAGTTCTTTATAAAAGCCTGCAGCCATCCGGAAAGGAGTCAGAAACATCATCAGGGAACAAAGAACTTTACCTGCCCGGGCTCACATACCACCTCTGCCCGGGGGGTGTCCTCAACAACTTCACCGTCAATCTGGAACAGGGCTTTATCAGGATTATCAATCCAGGCCCTCTGGCAGGACCATCTTTTTACCAGGGGAGACTCAGCCAGGGTGCCCCGGTACAGGTCGATGGAAAGAGATACCATATCATCCAGTCCCTGGGGATTCAGCGCGATGATCTCCAGCAGCCCGTCATCCATGGCGCTGTCCGGATTAATAAGGGCCCGGGTGCCATATTTATCGCCGTTGGCAATCACCACCATCCTGGCCTCTACCTGAACTTGCTGTTGGTCGATGCCCACCACAAAACGATAAGGCTTGTTTTCCAGAAATCCCTGCAAGGAATTCCTGAAATAGGCCAGCATGCCACGCTGGCTTCCTTCATCAAACTTCTTGATCAGCCCGGCGTTGAATCCGAAGTCGGCCAGATGAAGACATAACAACCCATTGATCCGGAGGATATCCAGGTCCTGTATTTTTTCCGTGCGGATGGCCTCCAGGGTATCTTCCGGATCATAGATATCCAGGCAGGTGGCCAGCCCGTTGGCCGAACCAAAAGGAATGATCCCCACTGGTATTGATAAATCGGATACCGCCCCCACCACAGCATTGATGGTGCCATCACCACCGCCTACCAGAATGCCGTGCCACTGCTGTTGCCGGGCCAGTTCACGAATCATCGCAGTGTCATCTCCCCCGGTAGTTTTGAACACCTCCAGCAAAGGATCATCCAGTACCTGGCGGATCTGCTCAAAAGTCTGGCTATGATCGGCTGCCCCTCCGGCAATCGGATTCAGGACATAAAGAAATTTCTTCTGCATCTTTTTTCAGGGTATTATGGAATGATTTTTTGCGTGATCCAGGGCTTGTTGGGTGGTTTGCACAAAAGTGATGTCAGGGGCTTTGGGGTCTTGAATTTTTGCCTTCAGCAGCTTGCGCCGCTGTTCCTTGATGCGCCTGATCTCCCGGATGTAGACCGCTTTCACCCGGCCCGGATAATCGGCCATGACCTGGGCATAGATCTCGGGATCATGCTGCCCGCTGTCGCCAATCAGCACAAACTGCATCCCGGGAAACAAATCCATCAGCAATTCCACCTTTTCCAGCTTGTGCTGATGGCTGCCACCCCCCGACTTGAAAATGTTCTTCAGGTTCACATGCAGGTCTTTGAGCAGCAACACCCCCGGAGGGATTTTCCTGTAATTCAGAAAGTCGCGGATCAGCTCATAGAGGTTCCAGTCGCTGCTGGAGACATAAAAAACAGGGTCTTTCCCATGGCGGTTCAGGGCTTTGTAGAATTCACTCACCCCCGGGAAAGGCCGCCGCGTATAGGCATTCTTGGAAACGGAC
>JAWOCF010000260.1:0-3729 GCA_046483935.1 Bacteroidales bacterium
CCTTCAATAACAATTGTTTTTTCGGCCATAAGCATACCGGGCTTTGTAGAATCATTTAAACAGATATTGGTTAAACAGGCTGTTTAACCAAAGAATTCATTACTTTTGAATGTGCAAAATAACAATAATTTTAGCACTTTTGTTTCTTATTTAAACAAACAAACCAAGGATTGTATTGAACCAATTCTCAAAAGATTCTCAATGACCATTATCACCCTGACCAGCGACTGGGGCTATGCAAGTCATTATGTGGGGGCTGTAAAAGGCACTTTACTGCGCCTGATCCCAGACTCTACCATTGTAGACATCACCCATTCGATCAACACCTACGACATTATGCAGGCCAGCTTTGTGCTGCGTCATGCTTACCCGGGGTTCCCCGAGGGGACCATCCACCTGGTGGGCATTAATACCGAGGCCGGGGTGAAGACCCCGCACGTAGCCGTATTTCATAACAATCATTATTTTATTGGCGCCGACAACGGCTTGTTCTCCCTGCTTTTTGATGGACCTCCACAGCAGGTGGTTGAGCTGGAGGTGATGCAGGATACCGATTATTTCACCTTCTCTACGCGCGACGTGTTTGCCAAGGTCGCTGCCATGATCGCTGAGGGCCGTGATATTTCCTCCATGGGAAGAAAATATGAGACACTGAATCAGCGGTTGGCATTCAACCCCGTGGTATATCCCGACAAAATTATCGGGAAAGTGATCTTTATTGATGATTATGAAAATGTGTTTGTAAACATCGACTGGCAAACCTTCAAACAGGTCGGTAAGGGGCGTCCCTTTGTTCTTGACTTCCGGGGACCGGGCATGGGCGTCGAAGAGATTGTCAAATCTTATTCTGATGTGGTGCCCGGCGAGAAGCTGGCCCTGTTCGGATCGACCGGCATGCTGGAAATCGCCATCAATATGGGAAAAGCATCCAGCCTGCTGGGGCTGCATCTCAATGATACTGTGACCATCGAATTTTCCAATCAGCGCTGAGCCATCCACCATTATGTTTACACTGTTCAGACGAGAAATCAGCAATTTTCTTAACAACCTGACGGGATACATTGTCATTGGGGTGTTTCTGATCATTATGGGGTTGTTTCTCTGGGTGTTTCCTGTGGAATACAACATTCTTCTGGGAGGCTATGCCCATCTGGAAGGGTTGTTCTCACTGGGTCCCCTGGTATTTCTTTTCCTGGTGCCGGCCATTACCATGCGGTTTTTTGCCGATGAGAAGAAAACCGGCACCATCGAGCTGCTGCTGACCCGCCCGGTCACTGAAACAGGAATCATTCTTGCCAAGTTTTTTGCCGGCCTGGTGCTGGTGATCCTGGCCCTGATTCCTACCCTGGTATTTTTCCTGTCGGTACATTACCTGGCCCTGCCTGCAGGCAATATAGATCATGGTGGCATCTGGGGCTCGTATATCGGGTTGCTGTTGCTGGGGGCCGGCTTCGTGTCTATCGGCCTGTTTGCTTCTTCATTGACCGACAACCAGGTGGTGGCTTTCCTGATTGCTTTGTTCCTGTGCGGGTTCTCCTACCTGGGCTTCGAAATGATCTATTCACTGGAATGGTTTGGCAGCCTGAACCTTTTTATCCGTGATCTGGGAATCCATTCCCATTACCTCTCACTAAGCAGGGGGGTGATCGATTCGCGCAACCTGATTTATTTTTTCAGCCTGATCGTAATCTTTCTGTTGCTTACAAAAATTAAACTGGAAAGCCGCAAATGGTAATTCATTCTTAATCATGAGGCTACTGCATGCAAGAAGTTAAACAACCCATTCATCATGATCCTCCTCCCGGAAAAGAATTCCGGCCCCGGGATGTTCGACGCAGGAATTTCCTTCAGCTGCTGGCGGCCCTGATTATGGTAATCGCGTTGAACCTGATCGGGCAGGTATATTTTGTGCGCTGGGACCTTACCTCCGAAAAACGGTACACCCTGACCCAGGGAACCCGCCAGATGTTGCGCAACCTCGATGAACCAGTCTATTTCAGGGTATACCTGGAAGGGAACCTCCCCCCGGGATTCAGGCGCCTGAGCAACCAGACCCGCGAGATGCTCCAGGAGTTCCGCGCGTATTCCGATTATATTCAGTTTGATTTTATTAACCCTGCCGAATCAGGCAGCAGCCGCCAGAACCAGCAAATCCAGCAGATGCTGATAGAAAAAGGGCTGGAGCCCACCCAGGTGCAGATTCAGGCCGATGATGCCACCACCCGGCAGGTAATCTTCCCCGGAGCCCTGGTCAGTTATCAGGGCAGAGAAGTGACAGCATCGTTGCTCGAGGACCATCTGGGCCTCTCGTCCGAAGCCATTCTGAACAATTCGGCACAGGCCCTTGAATATAACCTGATCGATGCCATCAGGCAGCTTACTGTTCAGCAGGTTCCAAAGATTGCTTTCCTGCAGGGCCATGGGGAGCTGGCCCCACCTTTTGTAGCCGACATTACCCGCACCCTTTCAGGATATTACGACGTGGATCGCCTGGATTTTCCGCAGCAGATGCAGGAACTGATAGAATATAAATCCCTCATAGTGGCAAAACCACAGGAAGAGTTTTCCGAAAGGGATAAGTTCATGATAGATCAGTTTGTCATGCAGGGAGGCTCAGTGCTATGGCTGGTAGATCCTGTGCTGGCAAGCATGGACAGCCTGCGGCCGCCCACTTTTGAAACTCTCGGGATGGCACGCTCGCTGAACCTTGATGATATGTTCTTCAGGTATGGAGTACGCCTGAATCCCAACCTGCTGATGGATCTGCAGGCCGCTCCCATACCGGTTACTACAGGAATGATCGGGTCACAGCCCCAGATCAGCCTATTGCCATGGCACTTTTTCCCGTTGCTGAACCCCAGGGGAGATCACCCCATTGTCAGAAACCTGAACATGATTCGTAGTGAATTCGTCAGCAACATCGATACGGTGGAGGTTCCCGCCAATAAAAAGACAGTGCTGCTTGCCACCTCACCCTATACCAGGGTGGCATCAACCCCCGTGAGCATTGGCCTGGGGATGTTACAAGAGCCGGTCAACGAACAGCTGTTCAGGGGGCCGGCACAACCCGTGGCGGTGCTGCTGGAAGGCCCTTTTGAATCCAACTTTCAGAACCGCCCCAATCCTGGGGTGACAATGCCCCGCCAGTTGCCCCGGCGCGATACCGGAGTGCCTGCCAGGATGATTGTGGTGGCCGATGGCGACATCATCAGGAATCAGATATCACCCGATGGCGAGCCATTGTCCCTGGGTTACGACCGCTATACCAGACAAAACTTCGGAAACAAGGATTTCATTCTCAATGCCGTGAATTATTTGACCGATGATGCCGGCCTGATGGAAGCACGTGCCCGCGAAGTGAGGCTGCGCATGCTCGACAGCACCCTCGTTGGCCGCAACCGCCTGGGCATCCAGCTGCTGAATACACTGGTGCCGGTATTGCTGGTGATATTGTTTGGAATGGTTCGTATTTTGTGGCGCAGGCGTCGCTATACCCGGTAACTTTATGGTATGAAAGAACTTTTAAAAACCTGGCGTTTCCTGATTATTGCCCTGGTGCTGTTGTTGCTGGGGTTGATTGTTTATGTTTCGCAAATGCGGAATATCAATGAACCTATCGACCGGATGTTTTATGTTGACCCTGGTGAGCAGGTAGTCAGGGTGTTGCTGAAAGATCAGCAGGGCAAAGAGGTGAACCTGGAAAAGACTCCTGAAGGATGGCGGCTCAAT
>JAWOCF010000018.1:0-21191 GCA_046483935.1 Bacteroidales bacterium
CCCTGATGGGGATGAATCAAACTTTTGCCCGCTCCTGGACCAGGCGTGCAGCAGGAATCCTGGGCATTACCTTCCTGGTTTGGATCATCGCCTTATCGGTGGTTCCCTCGTTGTTTCAGTGGCTGCGGGTGGAACCCAACGAGTTGCGGGCCGAAGCCCCATATATTCTTCACAATATTGAATTTACTTACCTGGCTTTTGTCCTTGACCGGGTAGAGGAGTGTGATTATCCTGTTAGGGAGGTCTTCACTCGGGAGATCTATCAGGATAACCAGCTGTTGTTCGAAAATATAAGATTGTGGGACTACCGTGCCCTGGAACAAGTTTATAAGCAATTTCAGGAAATCAGGTTGTATTACGAGTTTAATGATGTAGATATCGACCGGTATGTTATTGACGATGAGTACCGTCAGGTAATGGTATCAGCCCGCGAAATGGATCAGAGAAACCTCCCGGCCCAGAGTCAGACCTTTATTAACAAGCGGTTTATCTACACCCACGGCATGGGAATTACCCTTACGGGAGTCAGTGAATTCTCCGAAAACGGGCTACCCAACCTGCTGATCAGGGATATTCCACCCGTGAGTCAGCTTCCCTCTCTGGAAGTGGAACAGCCCAGGATTTATTTTGGTGAGCTCACCCAGACCCATGTCATTGTGAACTCCAATGAACAGGAGTTTGATTACCCGATGGGCGATCAGAATGAATATTATTCGTATACAGGAACCGGTGGGGTAGAAATGAGCAATACCTGGCGCAAGCTGCTTTTTGGCTGGAAGTTTGACGGCACCCGGTTGTTCTTTTCTGGAGCTCCTGACAAGAAGAGCAGGATTCTTTTTCACCGGCAAATTCAGGAGCGGATTCATAACCTGGCGCCCTTTCTGATCCTGGACCATGACCCCTATATCACCCTCAATGATGGTCGATTGGTGTGGATTGTGGATACTTATGTCACCTCCGCCAAATTCCCCTACAGCGAATCCTTCCAACCAGAACGCTACGCCGATGTGATTCGAGGGGAATTTGATTACCGGCAACGGGTTACCAAGAGCCTGGTAAACAAAAACTACCTAAGGAACTCTGTAAAGGCAGTGGTTGATGCTTACACCGGAAAGGTTGATCTTTATGTTTTTGAACCTGATGATCCCATCATCAGGGTATGGCAAAAAATCCTTCCTGAACTTTTTAAAAGTAAAGATCAGATGCCACAAGAGATCCGGAAACACGTCAGGTATCCTGCAGATTTGCTGCTAACGCAGGGATTGGTATACGCAAAATATCATATGACAGATCCTACAGTGTTTTACAACCAGGAAGATCTGTGGGTGCAGGCTACTGAAAAGTATTATGGCAACAACCAACCTGTTGAACCTTACTATATCATGTGGGACGTGCCCGAATACCTGCAGCAGGAAAATAAAAACGGAGGGCTTGAATTCATCCTGATGCAGCCCTTCACCCCAAAGACCCGCCAGGTAGCTATTGGATGGATTGCCGGCATGTGCGATGGAGACAACTACGGCCGGCTGCTGGCCTATCAGTTTCCCAAGGAAAAGCGGGTGCTGGGCCCCCAGCAGTTTGAAACCAAGATTGATCAGGATGCCACCCTCAGTGGCCAGCTGTCGCTGTGGGATCAAAGAGGATCCAGGGTCATCAGGGGCAATGTGCTGGCCATCCCGGTAGATCAGACCCTGCTCTATGTAGAGCCCATCTATTTGCAGGCTGAAACAGCCGCCTATCCTGAACTGCGGCTGGTGGCCCTGATGCATGAAGATAAACTTAGCTATGCAACCACTTTCGAAAGTGCCATCCAGGGCTTGTTTGGTGAGCCAGTTGCCCAGGAAGCCATTTCAGTCATTACCGGGATGGAGCAACTGATCCGGCAGGCTGGGCAGGCTTTCGATGATTATGTGAATTCTACAGGGCAGGGAGATTTCGAAAATGCAGCGCGCGCACTCAACGAATTACAGAATCTGTTGCAGCAAATGCGCCGGCAACAATCTCCTGACAATCCCTGATCCGGCAAGAGCCTTATCCTGAGTATTTATTTGTAGATACTTTTCTACATCAGTGTTGAAAAACCGGCTCATCGTTTCTGATTCCCGATAACCTGCAATCAAGACTCCTTGTTATGCAATTAGGGTCATGATCCTGAAATGTATGAATTGATAAGCAGCTATAGCAGGAAAAAACCAGCCGGCAGAATTATCCTCTGCTGATAGCACTTCAAGGCACCTGTGGCACGATTTTCATTCTTTTAATAGTTGATAATTAATTATTCATTCAAAAGGAGGAATTATTATGATTGTTAAAGTTATTGAAGTAATAGGAACATCAGATCGTGGATTCACAGAAGCAACACAAAATGCAGTAGAGGAAGCCTCCAAAAGCGTTAAAAACATCAAGTCCATATTTATTAAGTACATGAACGCTAATGTGGAAAACAACAAGATTGTTTCCTATGCTGTGAACGCCAAGATTTCTTTTGAAGTGAAAAAGGATGACCTGGGCTAAAAGCCACCAGAAACAGTTAACAGAATATGCAGAGAGGCAGTAAAGCGCCTCTCTGCATATTCATTGGCTGCAACTTTAAAGTTTAAATACCTAGTTTGTCAATCTTATTGTATAGGGTCTTTCTGTCAATTTTTAACAATTTGGCAGCCAACGATTTATTGTTATTTGCTTCTTTCAGTGCAGCCTGCACCACCTGCTTTTCAGCATCGCGGGCAGCCACTTTTAAGTTCATTCCATCATCTGAAGATTGAGGATTCTGATGGGTGTGCTGCCTGATGCGCTGCAGTTCTTCAGGCAGACAATCAATGGCTATAATATCGCTTGCTGCCACAAGCACACAGCGCTTCACCACATTGCGCAATTCGCGCAGATTGCCATGCCAGGAGTACGATCTAAAAGCATGCATTACATTGGTGTCGAAATCCTTTACTTCTTTTTTTAACTGATGATTGGCCTGCTTTAAAAAATGACGCGCAAAGATCAGCACATCTTCGCCACGGTGGCGCAGAGCAGGTAGCTCGACTTTGAACTCGTTGAGCCGATGATACAGGTCTTCTCTGAAATAGCCATCGGCACAAGCTTTCAGCAGGTTGCGATTGCTGGCACAGATAATTCTTACATCCACCGAAATGGGTTTGCTGTCGCCCACCCGGGTAATCACTTTTTGCTGAATGGCGCGCAGGAGTTTGACTTGTGTTTCATAAGAAAGGTTGGCAATTTCATCCAGAAAGATCGTTCCGCCATTGGCTTGCTCAAAGTATCCTGCTTTGTTGGAAACCGCTCCTGTAAAAGCTCCTTTCACATGACCAAACAATTCACTGGCAGCCAGTTCACGGGGGATGGCTCCACAGTCAATCGCCACAAACTTCTTCTGGCTGCGCTGGCTGTGCGCGTGAATCAGCTCAGCTACATACTCCTTACCTGATCCTGTTTCTCCCTGAATCAGCACCGACATATCGGTGGGAGCCACCAGCTTGGCCTGATTGATCAGCTGAAACATCTGATGGCTGTTGCCGGTAATAAACTCATTGTCAGGAACAGAGCCCCACGATTTATTGGCCGTGCAGGTTTTGCGAATCAATGCATGGATCTGATCCGGGAAAAGAGGTTTGGACAGGTAATCACAGGCACCGGTTTTAATACTTTCAACAGCAGCCCTGATATCGGCATAGGCAGTCATCAGGATCACTTCCGTATCGGGCGATAACTGTTTGATATACTGCAACAATTCAATGCCACTCATATCCGGAAGGCGCACATCACACAAAACCACATTTATGGTTTCTTCGCGGATCAACTCTAAAACAGGTTTTCCCCGGGTCAGGGTGAAAGTACGAAACCCCTTCCGTTTGAAATAATGATCCAGCAGGTTTATGATGTACAAGTCATCATCAACAATTAGTATCGAGTGTTTCATATTAGAGAAAAAATGCTTTAGAATGTTGAACCTTGTGATGGTGCCCATGTTATATCTATGACACGAAATCTACAAAATTTAGCGTTAAGTTCGTAAAAATTTACCACATAGCCCAAACTTGTTGAATTTTTTCCACAAATAAAACACTCATTCTTTCCTGAAAAGATTCTGTAAAAACAACTGAAACAACTAATTATCCTTTAAACAGGCCTCTCAGGAAAAGGATGAAGAAGCAGAAAACAATAAAGGTTTAAATCATTAATATGAAAACAAATAAAATTCTTGTGCTCACTGAACTCGATGATCAATCCACTCGCCTCACTTGGTATGCGGTTGATCTGGCCAGAAAAATGGATGTAAAGGAGATAATATTGTTAAACATTATTATTCCAGCTCACACCCAGGCCTTCACGGCTACGGGTGATGTTTTTCCTGCAGAGGCTGATTTGTCGGTACATATGGACCAGATCATCCGCGAAAAACACCAGCAGCGAATAGAAACGGAAGCCCGCAGATTTTCTGATCCACAGGTAAAAGTGAAACCTTTTGTCAGGTATAGTGACAGTAAAACACATTTAAACCACTTCATGGAAGAATTTGGTGCCGCCCTGGTGGTTTGTTGCAGTAGAAATGAACCTGATTTCATTGAAAAGGTCTTCGGCTCCCAGACTCATAAACTGGCCCGCCGGGTTGATTATCCGGTGATCATTCTTAAGAAAGAAACCCCGGTTGAGCCCATTGAAAATATTGTGGTTGCCATTGACATAGAAAATGAAGAACAGGAAGGCCTGGAGCGGATCAAGGAATTTGCCCGGGCAATTGATGCCCGACTTCACTATTTGTATATCCTGATAGATCAGAAATTTACTGCCAGCCAGGCCAGAGAGAAATTGCGGCAACTATCGGGCAATCAACCAGAAGAAACCATCCATGTGATTCAAAGCGATGATCTGGAAAATGGCATGAATGAATACACCCGGAAATATCAACCCGACATGGTGGCTGTTCTTTCGCAGGGAAAAGGAAAGATCTCCAGGTTTATTTATGGGAGTGGATCGGAAGAAATTATTGAAGAAACAAATAAACCTGTATTGCTAAGTAAAATGCATTAGATAAAAACCTTCTTTATGACCAGCACCCTTTTCGAAAATGAGCAGGTGAGCATCTCATTTGATGAAAAACAAAAAACAGCAGTAATCAACTGGAAGCAAAAATGTGGTAACCTGGAGGATGAGGAATATCAACCCTTGTTTAAGGAAATCAGAAAACATATTGAAGCAACGGCCCCCAGGAAACTTTTGGTTGACATGTCGGAATGTGATTATCATCTGACACCCGCTTCGGGCACATGGTTCGATTCCACTTTGTTTGCAACCTATTCAGGGCTTTCTGCCGAAAAGATCGCATTGATCATTCCGGAGAAGATGTTTGTTGCCGCATTTTTTGATGCAGCCCGTGCTTATGGGCAAACAAATCAGAATAACCTGCAGTACTTTTCAGATTCTGAAAAAGCATGGATGTGGCTCAATCAGTGAGGAAACTGTAACCCCCTGAAGGTGTATTTTCCTTCTCTTTTTAAAGTGCCTTTTCCCCTCTATTGTATTCAAAAGGTTTCAATCAAATCCTGATTCAAGTTTACCTGAGGGAAAAATAATTTTGGTTTGTGAACCATAGTTCATTAAATTTGCAACAAATCAAATGAACTCATGAGTCCACGCCCCACCCGATTAAGAAAGGTAAGCCAACCTCCCCTGATTGCAGGAATGAAACCCTATGGCCTGCAAATGGAAAGGACTGAAAAAGAGGCCGTGTTCCTTCATTTTGAAGAATATGAAGCCCTGCGGTTGTGCGACCATCAGGGATTAAATCATCTGGAAGCCGCCCGGCAGATGGAAGTATCGCGCCCCACCTTAACACGTATTTACTCCATAGCAAGGCAAAAAGTGGCCCAGGCACTGGTGGAAGGAAAGCAGCTGATCCTGGAAGGGGGAAAGGTTTATTTCGATAGCGACTGGTACATCTGTAAAACCTGTGGGTGTTATTTCAATCATCCTGAAAAACAATTGACCGTAAGTCATTGCCCCCTGTGCAGCAGCTCCCAGGTTGAAAGTTATCCTTCTCCTCCGGGAATGAAAGACCTTCAGCAAAAAAAATAAAGACGCACTTTCTCTCTTAACATAAGAAATTATCATCATGAAAACAGCTATCACAAGTTCAGGCGACAGCCCCGACAGCAAGCTGGATCAGCGCTTTGGTCGCTGCCCCTATTTTGTTATCTATGATCCACAAAGCGGAGGCATGGAAATTTTGCCCAACCCTTATCAGGAATCCCTTGAAGGAGCAGGCCCCGCTGCAGTGCAATTGCTGGCTGCCCGGGGAGTTAAAAAGATTGTATCGGGCGAATTTGGCATCAAGATCAAATCCTTACTGGACAGCCTGAAGATTCAGATGATTATCCTGCCGGATCCAAACAAAACGGTTCGTGAAGTGCTTGCCATGCTGCAACAGAAACCACCCTCCAAACCATTGGATTAAACATAGATGAGCTCATGAGTGATGGCAACACCTGCCTGGCGGAAGAGAACTCCAACCGGGCAGGTATTCATCGTATGAGTGATACACTGTTCAATCTTTTCTGGTTCTGCCTCTGTTCTAATCTTCAGAATGAAGTGCACATCCGTAAAAGTGGAAGCCCCGTCCTTTTGTAAGGCTTCTACTTCCACTTCCAGTTTATCGAATTCCAGGTGCATCTTTTTTGCCATCATGGCAAAAATGGTCCCCACACAACCGCTGAAGCTCATTCCGCACAATTCCAGGGCAGTGGGCCCACTATTGATTCCTCCTTTAGGCTCGGGCAGATCAATGACTACACTGTGGTTTCTTCCATTATCAACAACCGATTGAAATTGCCTGGTCCATAATGATGTTGTTTTCATGACAGATGGTTATTTATATTAATAATCAATAATAAGTTGGGACAAACTTCAGTCAAAACGCACAGGTTCAGGTCAGATGTTTTGAACTTCAGGCATGAATGCTTACTGTGCTTTCTTTACCTTTCTTTAACGCCTGGCTTAGATCGGCAATGATATCATCCACAGCCTCAATACCTACAGCCAGCCTGATCAGGTCCTGGGTGATTCCGGCCTTTTGCTTGCCTTGGGCTGAAACTTTTGAATGGGTCATGGAAGCAGGGTGTTGGATCAAGGTTTCTACCCCTCCCAGTGAAACAGCCAGTAATGCCAGCTTCACATGATCCATCACCGATTTGGCAGCATCATATCCACCTTTCAAGCCAAAGCTAATGATGGCCCCGGGGCCCTTCATCTGCTGTCGGGCCAGCTCATACTGAGGGTGAGAGGCCAATCCGGGATATTTGATCCAGGCCACCTGGGGATGGTTTTCCAGAAAAGCAGCTACTTTCTGTGCACTTTGCCCCGCCCGGTCAATACGCAGCGACAAAGTCTTCACTCCGCGCAACACCATGTAGGCCTGATGAGGATCAATATTGCAGCCCATGTTAATCATTACCCCTCTTAATATTTTATCCAGCTGCGCATCTTTGGTAATTACCATCCCGGCAACAATATCTGCATGACCGTTGATAAACTTAGTCATAGAGTGCATGACAATATCGGCACCCAGTTCCAGGGGATTTTGCAGGTAGGGGCTGCAGAAGGTATTGTCGACAGCCAGCAGGGCACCATGGCGATGGGCAATTTCTGCACAGGCAGCAATGTCGGTGATTGCCATGGTGGGATTGGCAGGCGTTTCAATAAACAGCAGCTTGGTTTCTGGTGTGAAAGCCTTCTCGATCTGATCAGGATCAGCAGTATTCACGAAACTACTTTTCACCTGATATTTAGGATAATGGTTTTCCATGATTGCACGGGTGGGGCCATATACAGCGTCTGTGCAAATCATATGATCTCCCGAAGCCAGCAGCCCCTGGTAAATAACATTAACGGCTGCCATTCCTGAACTGACAGCTATTCCCCGATAGCCTTTTTCGAGCAGGGCAATCTGTCGCTCCAGGGCATCGATGGTGGGGTTGGCAATTCTGGTATAGATGTACCCATCGCTTTCGCCTGAAAAACATGCTGCACCATGATCAGCATTTTTGAAAGCAAATGTTGAAGTTTGATAAATTGGAACGGTTGCCGAGCCATAAGCATCTTCAATCTCCCCTCCGTGAATGAGTTGTGTGTCAAATCCTGTTTCTTTGTGATTCATAATGTTTACGTTTAACAAGTTATGTTTTAGATTATTTAGATGGCACTGCTGCAGCAATTCTGTGCTGCTTTGCTTATGAAAAGTTTCCTGATGACTGCTGGAGGCAAACAGGCTTTTCTGCTTTCTTTGCCTACCGTGGCAAGTGTGATGGTGGAGGTGCAGATTATCTGCCTGCTGTCATTCATCATTATGGCTTCAAAAACAATACAGGCACCCCTAGAGGAGCATATTTTTGTTTCCACAATAATCTCCTGCTCAAAGTATGCAGGTCTCTTATAATCCAGAACTGCCTTTATGACTGGCATTATGATACCACTGTTCTCAACCTCCGAGTAAAATACATTGAGGCTTTTCAACAATGCATGCCGGGCTGCCTCAAAATATTTGAGATAATTGGAATGATGCATGATACCCATCTGATCGGTATCGGCATACATCACGGGAAAGCGAATCACATGCTTCATGAACTCACTGCTTTAAGACTCCCGGTGTGCCAATCTGTAATTTTTTTCCATGCCCTTGTCAATTCAATACTGACAGCTGCTGTGGGAGCCCATTCAATAATGCTTTTGCAGTTGATGATGGCTTCCACAAAAAGGGAATCAAAGGCAAGGCAGGTAATTACCTCCAGACCTTGCTCCTTGCACCAGGCCATGATCTTGTGGTTCATTGATTCATCAAGATCAGATTTATTGATGATCACCCATATTTTTTTTATCCTGAAGCTTTTCACCACCGCCACAATCCTGGACAGATCGTGAAACCCTGAGCCACTGGGTTCTGTAACGATCACTACCTGATCCACGCCTGTTACAGAAGAAATTACCGGACATCCTATTCCGGGAGGACCATCAATGATGATGTCGAGCACGGGAGTATTCAGGGATCGTTGCCTGGCTTTTTTTCTGACCATACTGACCAATTTGCCTGAATTTTCCTCTCCGGGGGCCAGCCGTCCATATACCATTTGACCATTACGGAACTTCCCGGCATACAACCTGCTCTGATCATGATTCACTAGCTTGATGGCCTGAGCAGGACACATTCTTACACACAAATTGCATCCTTCGCATGCGACCTGCGAAATCTTTATTCCTTCATCAGCAGGAGTAATGGCCTCAAAACGGCAATATTCGATGCATTGGCCACACTGGGTACAAGCAGCCAGATCAACAACTGCCTTCTGCCCTCCCACAAAGATTTCGGTTTCTTCATGGGTGGGATTAAAAATCAGGTATTGATTGGCAGCATCCACATCGCAGTCAGCAAGAACTACTTCATTGCCCAATGTGGCAAATGCAGCACTGATGCTTGACTTTCCGGTTCCGCCTTTACCGCTGATAACAGCTATTTCCACATTCTGTAAGTATTAAATCAAACATTTGCAGGAACTTTTCCTGCCAGGATGAACTATTCTCAACCAACAGCTTGCCCTGGGCATATTGAGCAGCTATTTTACGGCTGAAGGGGATGATTTGAAGCACGGGAATATCATTCTGTGCCAGGTAATGAAAGATATCTGCATTTCCTAAACCAGCCCGGTTCACGATTACCCCGAAATTCTTTTTCATGACCTTCAGTATGTCAACTGATTGTTTTAGATCGCTCATTCCAAAAGGAGTTGGTTCAGTAACCAGGACAACATAATCAGCCTGTTCAGCAGTCTGAATAAAAGGGCATGAAGTACCGGGGGGAGCATCCATAATTACCAGGGAGCTATCGCCTGCTTCTTTGATGCCCCTTTTTATAACATGAACTGGAGAAAACTGTCCGGGATACATACTGGATTCAATGACCCTTGATTGCTGTTGGACTGTCATCATATTGATCCGTCCAACGGCCACCTCCTTTTCCGTAATGGCACCATTGCGACAAGCTACAGCGCATGCACCGCAACTGTGGCAAAATTCCTCCATGATTTGAATGGTTTGCAACTCCTGCAGCATGAAAACAGCATGAAAGTTACAGTACTCCTGACACCTGCCACAAAAGGTACAACGTGAGAGATCAATCCGGGGCACTTTCCTGAAAACCTCAACAGAATTCTGCCAGGTGCCATTCAGAAACAATCTTGCATTAGGGGCTTCTGCATCACAATCAACCAGATTGACAGTCATTCCAGCGTTTAATAAAGCCTGAAAAAGATTGGTAGCCACCAGTGTTTTCCCGGTACCCCCTTTCCCGCTGGCCACTGCCACTTTCAATGGAGGAGAATCAATCATAATCCAGGCGTATGGGTTGTTCATTCAAAACATTCTCAATGGCAGATTGAAGAAAGGGAGTATTCCAGGTATTCAGGGGCTCATGAACCGAGAAATATTTCTCAGGAATAGGATGTGTTCCAAAGATTACCTTCATTCCAAACTTCTCTTCAATATAATTCTTAAAATGTTCCATATGAGGACAGGGAGGATAACCCACCAGGAATCCAGTGGCAAAATGCACATGAGTCACTCCGTTTTTCTTCATTTCCTCGGGCGCATACTCAATATTACCTCCCGGACAACCCCCGCAGGTAGTATAGGCTGCCAGTTCTACATCCTGGTTCTTATATAAGGAAAAGGCACCTTCACGATTCTGAAGCGACCTGAAGCATTTTCCCCCGGCGCAGGTATTATACCTGTCGCAAATGATAATTCCCACCTTTATTTTTTCCATGATATTTTCATTTTAAAAATTTCCTGTGGAAGCAAATAGGGAAGCTTAATGCCCACATTGACCTTCATGCTGGTGTTGATGATCAGTATCACAATAATTCTCCACCAGGGTTAACTGCCCCTGCAGAAAATCGGAAACCAGTTCCCTGGCAGGTTTCATAGGTGCACCCACAAAGACATTGATGTTTTGTTGGTTGAATAAGTCAATAGCCCGCTGGCCCATGCCTCCGGCAATCACATCAGTTACACCGAACCCTGCAACCCAGGCTGGATATAATCCAGGAACATGATCCGGAGGGGTAAGTTCTTTAACATCTTTTATTTCATTGTTTTCTACTTCAACAAAAACAAACTTTTGACAATGACCAAAATGCGCACATAAGGCGCCATTTTCCATAGGAATTGCAAAACACTTTTTCATAAATAATTGATTTTATTTGATTAGAATGTTAATAATATTTGACAGAACAATCCCTCACTCAAGACTCTTACCCGGGCGGTTGCACAGGCCCTCTGAGTTTGAAATACTCACTGATAGAAAGGGTTTACAGGTCAGCCTTTTCTGGAAGCATCCGAAGAAGTTCCTCCTCCAGCTTTTCTGCGTTTTCCCAATCCTTTACCCAGATTCAACAACTTTTCGGTGAAACTTCTTTCGGAGCAGTCACCCAGGCCACGTCCGGTTTTGGATCCTTTCCCTTCCGGTCCTTTATGATCTAAATTTGGCATAATAATAACTTTTGTTTGATACAAAAGTAATGAACTATTGCTCTTAACGCAAATCTATAGTTCTTTTTTTTATTGTAAAACATCAAATTACTCAGACCTTCATTTTGCCTAAGGGATTTTATCATAATTTATTATCTTTACATAAATGAAAACACGCAAACTATCATGAAAAGCAGATATTCATTAAGTTTGGGAAAACCATTCGGCATAAAAGTTTCAGTTCATTGGACATTTTCCCTACTTATCGCCTGGATAGTTTTTATAAGTATCAACCGGGGGCTGGATACCCAGCAAATCTTAATGCAGGTACTGTTTGTTCTGGCACTCTTCGTATGTGTAGTACTGCATGAGTTCGGGCACTCACTGGTAGCCATTCGGCTGGGAGGAGAAGTACACAGCATCACATTGCTTCCTATCGGTGGCATGGCCAATATTACCAAAATGCCCGAAAAACCCAAGGACGAATTTCTTGTCTCTGCTGCAGGGCCTTCAGTCAATATAGTTATTGCAGGTTTACTCTGGATTTATATCTCGGTTTTCGCTCCTATCGATATGCAACAACTGGATTATGAAGCAATTACCTTCCGCAATTTCCCGCTGATGCTTTTGGCTGCCAATCTTTTTATTGTAGCCTTCAACCTGATTCCGGCATTTCCTATGGATGGAGGCCGTTTGTTTCGTTCGGCACTGGCCATGAAAATGAGCCGCGTAAAGGCCACGGAAATCGCCAAGGATATCGGGCAGGTATTTGCTGTGATTTTTATTATAGCAGGACTTTTCATTAATCCCTTCCTGGTAATCATCGGCTTCTTTATTTTATTGGGAGCCAAAGGTGAATATGAGATGATCCGCTATCAGGACATTCTCAAAAACTATTCAGTAAACGACGTTCTTGAAACGGAATACGCCAGTCTGGATGAATCTGATACCCTGGAAGATGCAGCCAATAAACTGATTCACATCTCTGACAATGGATTTGTTATCACCTCAGAAGGAAAATATGCAGGCATCCTATCCAAAAACGATCTGATCCAGGGATTGAATGTCCATGGCAAACAAGCAGAAATAAAACAAGCCATGCGAACGGATATTGAACCTGTTGGCCCTGAATCTTCTTTGTTTGAGATCTACCAGAACATGCAAAAAAGCCGCAACCACCTGGTTCCTGTACTCTCACATGGCGACTTTATTGGCTTGCTGGACATGGAAAATCTGAATGATTTATTCACGATCCGTAAAGTCATAGAATAATTTCAGACGCCACTCCTTTTCCTATGACTTCAGGGTAAACCCTGTCCGATTATGAACAAATCTGCTCGCTCACGTACAGAAAAAACATCTACTTCCAGGAGCATAGGCGCTCAGGGCTAAAAGTAACATCCTTATTACAAGCACACTATAAAGCATGGTATGTTTTTAGCTGTCCTTATAGAAATTCACAATGCCTCACTATGTTTTACAATTACATCAAAACGGCCTGGCGCTTTCTAAGTAAGAACCGCCTGTTTACCATCATCAACATCATTGGGCTAACTACCGGAATCACGGCATTTCTGATGATTGCCCTGTACCTTCAAAATGAATTGTCGTACGACAAACAGTTACCCCGAAAACAGGACACCTATCGCCTGGTGGGCATTCAGGAACCCCGCGGTTTGGAAAAGCAAGAGGTAGCCTTCGTGAGTGGGGCCTGGGCCCAATATGCCCGGGAAAATATTCCTGAAGTGGAACAAGTCTTCAGGCTCATGCTGGGTGCTCCTTCAACCATTGAAGCAGAGGAAGAGATTTTTCGCGAAACCCTCATTACCTATTCCGAGGGGGATGTAATCTCTTACCTGGGCTTTCCATTGATTCATGGCACCGCCGGGCAGGTGGAACTTTCAGAACCCAATCAGGCCCTCATCAGCAGGGAAGCGGCATTACGTTTATTCAAATCCGAACAGGTTACAGGCAAGACCTTTCGCAATGGTGAGCACTTATATACCATAACAGGAGTATTTGAGAATCAGGGCATCAAGTCGCACTGGGAAGCCGATATTTTTCTTTCTATTGCAACGGTTGAGGATGACAACCCCTATCTGCACCATTTTGCCAATAACACCCTGGCGACATATCTGGTCCTTCATCCAGGGGCATCACCCCAGAAGGTGGGTGATATGATCACCCACCACTATCAGGCCCTTCAGGATCAGGAAACCTATGCCAATTCAATGCCCATCAGCTTTTATCTGCAACAGGCATCAGACATCTACCTGCGTTCCAAGCACATTCAATATCAACTGGTATATAATGCAGGCAGCCTGGTCAATGTGTACCTTTTTTCAATGGTGGCCATCCTGATCCTGATCATTGCCTGTATTAACTTTATCAATCTGGCAACAGCCAATTCCCTGAAGCGTGCCAAGGAGGTAGGCCTTCGCAAAGTATTGGGTGCAGGGCAAAAAAAACTTGCCTTGCAGTTTATCGGCGAATCCCTGCTCATCACCTTTTTCTCACTGCTGATTTCTCTGGGTTTGCTGGAGTTGATGCTCCCGGGGTTCAATATGTTATTGGACACTGAGCTGACTGTTAACTTTATCAGCAATCCTCTGTTAAACATAGGATTGATAGCAATATTAGTGAGTGTGGGGCTGATTTCTGGTCTATACCCAGCCATCTATCTGTCGCGTCTGCAGGCAGCACAGATTCTGAAATCTCAGTCGGATTCGGGGAAACCTAAAGCTGCCTGGCTCAGAAAGACCCTGGTCATTTTCCAGTTTACCATTTCCACAGCCATTATCATGGCCACCCTGGTAGTAATGAGTCAGGTTCATTTCATGAAAAATAAAGACCGGGGATACAATCCCAAAGAAGTCATTAACCTCCCGCTCAGCAATGCGGTGTCCTATGATCAGTTAGAGAGCTTCCGGAATTATCTGCTGACTTTTCCTGAGATACAGAATATCGGGATTGCCAGTAACTATAATGGGGTGGCCGGCCAGCAAAGCGACGTGGTGGTAGCTGATTCGGTGAATACCCGCCTGATGGTAAGGTTTGGATATGTGAGTCCTGACTTCTTTCCTACCATGGATATTGAAGTGATCGAGGGAAGAAATTTCAGCCATGAATCAGGCAATGACATACATCAGGCCATTATGATCAATGAATCCACTGCACGAGCCCTGGGGTGGGAAGAACCTGTAGGCAAAAGATTCAGAAACGACAATAATCCTGATTATGATTACTATACCGTGATCGGAGTGGTAAAGGATTATCACTTCTACTGGCTTAAGTCACAGATTCAGCCAGCTGTGTATCTATACTATCCCGAAGGGTTGAGGGTGCTCAATATCCGGTATCAAACAGACCAGCCCCAACTTCTAGCCAAAAACATTGAAGCAGCTTTCAAAAGCTTCTTTCCCAATGAATTTTTTAACTCTCAGCATGTTGATGATATTCTGGGCAGGCAAACCCGCACCGAAGAAAATATCATGCAAATATTCACCTGGTTCTCAGCCTTATCCATTATTATCTCTTGCCTTGGTTTGTTTGGATTAAGCACCTACATGGTCAATCAGCGCCGCAAAGAAATCAGCCTGCGAAAAATCCTTGGAGGCAGCATCCCGCAAATCAACCTATTGCTGCTGGTGAGTTTTCTGAAGTGGGTGGTGCTGGCTGCCATTATTGCATTGCCTGTTACCTATCTAACCTTGTCCGACTGGCTGGAGAATTATCCTTACCGGATCAGCATCGGAATCCTTCATCTGGGAATCCCCGTGGTTACAATCATTTTAATAGCTTCAGCCACCATCCTGATCTTAACAACCAGGGCTGCCAGGCAAAACCCTGCAGACAATCTTAAATATGAATAAGAGGTTACTTGTAACAATTTGATCACTACATTCGTCTAAAGTGCGGCAGAAAAACTGCCATGACATTATCACTCCAAAATTATCCTTCAAATTCAACATCATGAAAAGCTATTTTTCATTCATTATCTGCCTGTTGCTGATTGCCCGGTTAGGTATTGCAAACCCTCCATCTCAGCAACTCATCGAACAGAAGCTCGATTCTTTAGTGGGAAGTAAATTACAACCGGCCCAGCCAGGGGGCGTGTTGGGTCTGATCTACCAGGGAGAACCGGTCTTCAGCAAATCATATGGCATGGCTGATATTCAGAACGAGGTTACTAATTCAATGGATATCCCGTTCAACCTGGCTTCTGTTTCAAAGAATTTCACAGCATTCGCGATTTTGCTTCTTGAAAAACAAGGAAAAATAGACCTGGATGATCCAATTCATAAGTACCTGCCCGAGCTGCCCGATTATGGACACGTGCTGACTATCCGTCACCTGGTCAGCCACACCAATGGCCTGGCTCCTACCGACAACCTGCGGCTGTTTGCAGGAAGATCACTTGAAGCCTCCTGGAGCCAGCAGGATGAGTTAGAAATGATCTTTCGCTACCCCACCTTAAATTTCGTTCCTGGCGAACAATATTCATACTCAAATGCCGGGTATTCGCTGCTGGCGGCAATAATTGAAAAAGCCAGCGGCATGAGCTATTCGGAGTATTTAAAGGAAATGATTTTTGATCCCCTGAACATGAATAATACCTATGTTTATGATCGTCCAAACAAACCAATTCCGGGAAAGGCAAAAGGATATAAAAAAGAAGAAGAAGACTTTGTACCCGTAGCTAGCCCGGGTGAATCAACCTACGGCAGCACCAACATATATACCACCGCCAACGACATGATCCGGTGGGGAAATAATTACTTTCAGCCTGAGGTGGGTGATGCCGAAATGCTGCAAAAAATCTTTACCCCAGCCTTTACTACCAACGATGGCGACACCATCAACTACACCTATGGCATGATGATTTCTGAGTATAAGGGCATGCAGCTGGTATCGCATAGTGGCGGGGATATTGGCTACCGGACTCAGTTTCTGGTCTTTCCCGAACATCAGGTGGTTGTTTTTGCCATGTTCAATACAGAAATCATCAACACCCGCAGCCTGGTCAATGCCATGGCCGATTGGTATCTTGAAGATTTTCAGGTAATCACCCCAGCCCCTGAAAGAATCGCCCGGGAGGCTGACCCGCTTCTTTTGAAGAAATATGAAGGGACCTACCGCATGGATGATGGCATGGAACTAAGCTTTGCCCTGGAGCAGGATACCTTTTGGCTAATGATCCCTGAAGCTCCAAAATTTGAGCTATTTTCCGAAAAACCCAACCACTTCTTCCTGAAAGCATTTGAAGCGCAGGTTACTTTTATTGAGGATGAACAAGGTGAAGTGAATGAAATAATCTGGCATCAGGGCGGAACCGGTTATCCGGCTGCACGTGCTACTGAAGTTGTAATGCCTGATCAGGACGAGCTGATAAGAATTGCAGGTATTTATTACCATGAAACGCTCGATGTTGAATACCCCATTGAATATGTTGACGGGCAACTCGTCCTGACCACCCCCCCTACTTTTAAGGAGTACCTAAATCTTGACAAGGTTGTCCTGGTGCCCATGGGCGATGACCGGTTCTTATCCAAAGACAGCCCCTTGGGTGTTTTGGAGTTCTTCCGCTCATCTGACAATGAATTTACCGGCTTTCAGTTTAAGGATGTGGGCAGGTTAAAGAATATTGCTTTTATTAAAACAAGATAGCCAGGCCGGTTACCTCAAAGGATACTGGTTAAACGCTAATGAATATAAAGCATACAACAATTTGCTCATGGTTTTAAAAACCATGAGCAAATTGTTCTCTTACTTCCGCCTTGAATCAAGCATTCAGGAATGGTTAAATAATGCCGGGAAACAGGTTTAAATCCACAGGTTCTTTCAACGAATTAAAACCTCTTTAGATCATGAGCTTGAAAAAGATCCTCATCCTGGCACTCTTTGTTCTTTTCTCACTTGAATCAATCTGCCAGATCGTCAATGTGGCATTGGATGATCAGCGGGTTGCCCGAATCTATACTGAAATAATCGGAGAAGGAGAGCCTATTGTAATATTCCACCGGGCATCGGCTGGTTATCTTGAACCAATATTTGAAAGCCAAACGGGCTGGAAAAGAATCTATATTGATCCTCCCGGGGTTGGCAAAAGCAGTTCAGACACATGGATTATCAATGCTGATGTGGCCCTCCAGGTAATGATAAGGACCATTCAAACAATACTGCCTGAGAAACAATTTAGCATTGCCGGCTTCTCATACTTTGGATATATGTCAATGGGAGTAATCAAGACCATGCCCGACAAGGTAAAAGGGACCTTGTTAACCTGCCCGGTAACAATACCCGACTTCAACAAGCGCGATCTATCGGTCTCAAATTACAGATACACCGACTCCACTTTTTATGCCACCCTTCAACCCGGTGAAAGAGCATTATTCGATGGTTTTGTATACCAAACAGAAACTACCTATAAGATCGCCCGGGATCAAAGAAGGCATGATGTTCTGCTGGATGTAGATTTCTGGAACACGATAAAGCAAAACGCCTATCATTTCAGCTTCCCTGTTGACAACATAACCCATCAGGGGCCCTCCTTGATTTTCCTGGGATTGCAGGACAATGTTGTCGGTTTTAAAGATGGGTTATCCCTGGCCAGCATCTTCCCCAGAGGCAGTATTGTTGCAATGGATCTGGCCAGTCATTCCTTACCATTTGAACAAAATGAAGCATTCACCCTTCTGGTGACCCACTGGCTGAAAAGAATAAAGATGGTGCAATGATCTTCCATAAAAAACAAAAAATCCCCAAAAATACATGCTGGGGATTTTTTTGTTAAAGTGGAACTTGATTCCTTTATTTCTTGAAGAGATGTTTCAGTTCGCTGGGAACATCGTCAACTTCGGCTTCTGGTTTGATCATTCCTGAAATATCTATTACAGTATTCACTTCTTCCAGCCTGGTTTGAACAAACACATCCTGCAGATCGAAGGGCAGGCTATCTTCAACAGCCTCTTCAGTCATTACCGGCATGGTCAATGTGCGGCCCAGGGCATCTTTCATGGTCAGTACATTTTTGGGGGAGGATGCAAAGCTCATCATGGTGAAAAGCATCAGGATTGCGGCGGAGATTATTACTTTGGTTTTCATGACAGGATCTTTTTTTAGGTTTGCTACTTAGTGTCTTACTTTAGTAATACACTAAATGCGTGCCACCATTTGTAAGTTACTGTTTAACAATTACTTGTAAATTTTGACATCCAATTTCTTATGTAAAAGTGTCCGCAACTGCACACAATTTTTTCGGAAACGAACACTTTCCGACCACCAGTTGTTGATGGCATGAAGTGATCCATGAAAAAGAACAAAAAATTAAATAAGCAAAAGAGCCCTGCCCTCACAATAAATAATAGACCACAGGAATCAGCGCCTCAGATAAGAATTACGAGGCCCGGATCAGGACATAAAAAAAAGCCGCCTCAAGAAACATTTTGAAACGGCTGATGTCAAGCATTAAATCAAGGAGGGCAGTCAGACACCTTCGGGCTTATCTATTGAAAAGGTGCCTCAGTTCGCGGGGTACATCATCAACCACTTCTTCGGGTTTGATCATCCCTGAAATATCGAATACCGTATTCACTTCCTGAAGCCTGGTTTTAACAAACACATCATGCAGGTCGAAGGGCAAGCTATCTGTTACAGCCTCCTCGGTTTTTACAGGCATGGTCAGGATACGTCCATAAGAATCTTTCAATTTAAGAACTTCTTTGGGAGAAGACGCAAAGGTCATTGCGGTGAACAGCACCAGGAATGCAGCGGAGATTATTACTTTTGTTTTCATGACTTTACCTTTTTTAGGGTTATTAGATTAAGTGTCTTACTTTAGTAGTACACTAAACATGTGCCATAAACAATAAGACATTGACAATCAAGCCCGTAATTCATAACCGAAAGGAATAAACAATAAAAACTGTCCGGTTTTGCACATCAATATCTGGCAGATCATTTATTTTTTAGGACAAGCCTGCCGTAAGTTGATGTTGAAAAAAATTAAAGTCTGGCATCCTTTTCAGCAAGCGGCAATTAGGCAAAAATTCGTCCAGGGATCAACTGTCCATAAAAAAAATGGTCACCAGCATTGCTGATGACCATTTGAAAGAACTAAGTAGCAGAGTTTACCTGATCACGTCTTTCAGGTTATCGGGAATATCATCTACTTCGGGTTCGGGTTTGATCATCCCGGAGATGTCGATCGTGGTGTTTACCTCTTCCAGTCTGGTTCTTTTGAACACATCATTCAGATCAAAAGGCAGGTTCACCTCGTAAGCCTCTTCACTAACCACAGGCATGGTCAGGGTGCGACCATATGAATCCTGAAAGGTGAGCATCCTGTTGGGAGCAGAGGCAAAAATCATGGTTGAGAAAAACATCAGAAAAAGGGCGGTGGTAATTACTTTGGTTTTCATGAGAATATATTTTATTGTTGGTTTGCTTAACTAGTGTGTTACTTAGGTAGTACACTAAATGTGTGCCACAAACTGCAAACCTTTGATTTAAAGATGATTAACTAAGTTTGGGGTGCCCCCAAGCACCAAAAAGTGTTCGTTTCCGCACTCCATTTGTCCACATTCGGACACTTTTTGGTTTCATCAGAAAAATTGATTTACTTTATAAAAAAAAAGTCAAATGCGCACCTTCGCCGATAGAGTGATTGACTTCAACCGCCATCTCCATCTGGATGTGGAATTGCCTGACAATATCAGGGTAATGAATCCCTTCAGAGAAAACCCCCAGGCGATGAAGGTTTCCTCAGCCTTTTACAAGAAGTATTATAACGATCACAACTCCCGCCACCTGATTCTGGGAATCAATCCCGGACGTTTTGGGGCAGGTGTAACGGGGGTGCCTTTTACCGATACCAAGCGCATGGAGGAAGCCTGCAGCATTCAGGTACAGGGCATGCAAACCCATGAACCTTCTTCGGTATTTATCTATGAGGTGATTGAAGCTTATGGGGGTGTGGAGAAGTTTTACAGTCACTTTTACATCAACTCTCCCAGCCCCCTGGGGTTTGTAAAAGTGAACCCGGGGACCCGGGAAGTGAATTACAACTATTACGACAGCAAACAATTAGAGCTTTTACTGCAGGATTTTATCACTGGCTCCATCCGTGCCCACATATCAATGGGCATCATTACTGATGTAGCGTTTTGCCTGGGCACCGGAAAAAACTACACCTACCTGAAGCAACTCAATGACCGGCATCAGTTCTTTGACCACCTGGTTCCCCTGGAGCATCCCCGGTATATCATGCAATACAAGTCGAAAGAAAAGCCCGGATACCTTGAAAAGTATATCCGGGCCCTGACCACGCTTCCTGCAGCAGGCAGGATTTATTAATACAGTTATTGCAACATGTCGGCAATCTGATCTACGGCAATGGTATTGGCCATTTCCATGATTTTCTTTTCATCATTAATTCCCTGAAAATTGATGGACAATAAGGATGCTCCGAAAGGCACCTGGAGATCCCAGGTTACCATGCCGGTTTCGTCTTCCTGCTTCTGGAGCAATCCACGGTATCCTGCCAGACGGATGCGTTTATTATCGGGGTCACTGCCAATCATAGGTAAAGCCAGAATGGCATTAAGCCCGGCCAACATCGGGGAGTCGGCCATGACCTGCAGAGTGGCAGAGGTATTTTCATCAGA
>JAWOCF010000177.1:0-4636 GCA_046483935.1 Bacteroidales bacterium
TGACCTGAACGATTATCACAAAATGCACTTTTAAGCTTATTGCAAATCATGACCTATACCTATGACTTTCCCCGGGCAGCCATTACCACCGATGCAGTCATCTTAAAGGAAATCTCGGGCGAGGGAAAACAGATCCTTCTGATACAAAGAAAAAACCCTCCCTTTAAAGGCATGTGGGCCTTGCCGGGAGGATTTCTTGATATGGATGAAACGCTTGAAGAATGTGTAGAGCGGGAGGTTCAGGAAGAAACAGGCCTGAAGGGAATCACCTTCAATCAGGCCAGGGCGTATAGTGCCATTGACCGCGACCCCCGCCACCGTACTGTTACCATTGCCTTTTATGGGTGGGCAGCCCAAGATGATAAACCGGTAGCAGGATCTGATTCAGACAGTACTGCATGGTTCAGCATTTCAGCATTACCTGCCCTGGCTTTTGACCATGAGCAGATTATTCAGGAAACCCTGCAAATGCTATCTGAGATCGGTCAATAGAGCCCTTACGATGTTTTCAGCCCCTTCACCAATCTGAGCGATATTGGCATCCAACATGTAGCAGGGCGTGGTATATACCTTATTCTCTTTATCAATGATTACCTGCCCATGGCTGGTATTTTTATTGATGGCGCCCATCTGTTCAATGGCCTTTGCTGTTTCTTCATCCTGGCCGATGGTAAGCTCCACTTTTCCCAGGATCTTCGCAATAAAAACCGGTGCAATACATAATGCTGCAATGGGTTTGCCTGCCTGGTGCATGCTTTTCACGGCTTTTTCAACCGCTTCATTCACGGAAAGATCTGCTCCCTGGAAGGCAAAGGTCGATAGATTTTTCGCAGCCCCGAATCCTCCGGGAAAGATCAGCACGTCGAAGTCTGCAGGATTAAAGGCTTCCAGAGGCTTAATGTTGCCCCGGGCTATCCTGGCCGATTCAACCAGTACATTCCGTTTTTCGGGCATCTCCTCCCCGGTGAGATGATTGATTACATGATGCTGCGGGATGTCAGGGGCAAACACCTGGTAATCGGCGCCTTGTTGCTTTATGGCATACATGGTCAGCGTGGTTTCATGGATTTCAGAACCATCAAATACTCCGCATCCTGAAAGGACAACAGCAAATTTCTTCATAAAAAGCATTTTTATTGTTTCTCTTTCAAAGATACAAAACAATAGGCAGTCAGGAAAGTTGAAGCCCCATTCCAGCTTCAGGAAATCTTGTGGCTATTCATACCTCAATGAGCTGACCGGGTCCTTACTGGCCGCCTGACGCGCAGGCATATATCCGAAAAGGATGCCAACGGCCGCTGCCACTCCAAAAGAGATCAGTATTGAGAATGGGGAAACGATGGTGAGAATATCGGTAAAATGCATAATGGCCCTTGACAGGCCAATCCCCAGGAAGATACCCAGTAAGCCCCCACCCACACTGATGATGGTCGATTCGCTCAGGAACTGAAAGACCACATCTGTTTTTTTAGCACCTACGGCCAGTCGGGTGCCTATTTCGCGGGTGCGTTGCATCACCGAGGCCAACATGATGTTCATGATGCCGATGCCGCCTACCACCAGCGAAATCCCTGCAATAGCACCCAATACGATGTTAAATATATCTTTGGTGCGTTGTTCCTGGGCCAGCAACAATTCAGGGACGATCACCTCAAAATCCTCTACCTGATTGTGGCGGCGTTTGAGCATGCGTAGTACCAATTCGGAAGTGGAGGTCAGGTTCTGCGATTCATCTACCTGGATGACAATGCGATCCAGCTGGTGATAATTCCGTGCCGCAATCTCTTTCACATCGGGGGCCACTACTGCATTGGGCATGCCTCTTCCGCCCCCCATGTTGTTATTGCGGGCCACCACGAAATCATCGGAAGTAACCACTGAGCGATCCTGGAATCGCAGCAACAAGGTGGGTACCGGCACATAAACGACGTTATTGAATTCGCTGATTCCAAAATTCTCCACCGAATTATCAGGCACCATCCTGTCTTCCACCACGCCTATCACGGTCAGCCAGTTGGTTCCGCATTTGATCTGGCGGCCAATGGGCATCTCCTTGCCAAACAGGGAAGCACGAAGGCTGTTTCCAATGATACACACCGGGGCCGATTCCTGGATCTGCTGATCTGTAAACATACTGCCACGCATCAGCCCCAGGCCGAACACCTCGAAAAAGGAAGGAGTAACTCCTGACACAGTGATCGCCTTGCGAATGCCGCTATTAAAGGCATACGTGCTGATTTCCACCTCAGGGCTTACCTGCTTCACGGTAGGGATTACATCACCAATGCTCCTGGCATCAGCCAGTGAGAGCCCCGGTGAGAATCTGCCCTGCAGTAACTCTTTCTGCTTGTCTTCTTCCACGAAGATATGCCGCACCACGATGTTGTTCACCCCAACCAGTTTCATCTGGTCAAGAATTTCCTGGCGGGCGCCATTCCCGATGGCCATCATGGCAATAACAGCAGCCACCCCGAAAATGATACCCAGTGCGGTGAGCATCGACCGGAAGCGGTTGTCGATCACTGCCTCCATGGCAATGTTCAGGTTATAAAAATATTTTTCGAAATACTTCATGAGTCACTTTTTGCATGATTCTCAGAGCTGGTCAGCCAGCCTGCCTGGTTGGAAAAAAGAAATGAACACTAGAATCATAATTCCACCAGGCGGATGTTGTCTGGGTCCTGTGGAAGCGAAAGGTACACCACATCGCCTTCCGACAGACCTTCCCTGATCACGATCTGATTTTCATTGCGGGTGCCTGTCAATACCTGCTGGCGGGTCAACCGGTTGCCCTGCTCACGATAAACAAATGACAGAGAGTCGACACCATGAATGGCTTCAATGGGAACAAACAGCACATCTTTTTCCCGATGGGTAATGATGGTATTTTTGGTGGTCATGGCAGGCCGCAGAATGGTATCTGATTCATGTATGCGAATCTTCACCTCAAAGACGCGTGCATCCTGGTTGGGGCGTTGCTCCCCGATGTTGGCCACTTCAGTAACCACGCCCGAAAATGATCGGTCAGGAAAAGCATCCACCACAATTTCGGCAACCTGATTCGTCTTGATCTTGCTGATGTCAATTTCGTTGACATACGTGCGGGACAACATTTCTGAGAAATCCGGCAAGGTGGCCACTACATTTTCCCAGGTGCTTACCTGGGAGCCTACCGAGACTTTACTGCCGTCCCAGTTGCGCTTGTAAATCACCATCCCCTCTTTGGGTGCAGTAATATAAAACTCTTCCAGTACATCGTTGATATCTTTCAGACGGCGGTTCATCTGATTCAGCTGGGTGGCTACTTCCTGCATTTTTGCCCTGGCCTGTTGTGTTCGCAGCTCGTAATTAGTGACAGCCTGGTCATAAGCCCGTTTGGCCTTTTCCATGCTAATTTCTGCCTGGCGTATGGCTGCCGGAGGCTCATAAGTAGATTGCTCCAGGGCCAGCTGGGCATCTTCATAGTTAAACTGGAGGTTTATCAACTCATTGCGGGCATTGCGCAAGTCCATGGTAGTATCCAGCATGGTCTGAGTGTGCAGGGTTTGCAGCTTTTCCAGTTCGGTCTCATAATCTTTCAACCGGTTGCTGATCTCGGTGCGGTCCAGGGTGGCTACCCAGTCTCCTTTTTCCACCAGAGTGCCTTCAGGCACCAGTTCGGCAATTTGCACATTCCACATCCTCACGGTGCGCAGCCCCGAGGGACCCTGAATGTTTTCGGAGTTCAGTGCTTCCAGTTCTCCACTGGTATATACGCTTACAATAAAGTCACCCCGTTCGGTAGTGGCTTTTAACGGTTCATGAGTCACCGGTTCCGAACGCAGGAAATACCAGATCGCTACGAACACTACTACGATCAATCCTATAAAAAACCATTTCTTTTTGTTCATCAAAATAACCTGTTGAAATTTAACAATTTTATTTTCTTCTGTTTACGATCATTCTGTGTTGCCTGCAGGCTGCAGTGCAAAAGTCCGAAGTTAGTGCATTATTTCCTATAATGTTTTCATCTTCTTGTTGCCCACATAGGGTAATGCCGACTGCCAACTAAGAATGTTTCTTTGAGTTTTGGTTTCTGATAATCCTTTAACGGAAAAACGGGCGAAGTGTTTTCTGCGCCATGAAGAGGAAGCAAGGTTTCATATGCCAGGCCAATTCATCCTTATTTGACTTCCTGGCGGGCATAGGGTTTAACGGAAGGTGCATTTTTTTTCTAATCTGAAATAACATATTTTCGTATCCTGTTTTGTCGTGACTTTCTTCAGCAATAACAATTCAATGAATAAAAGCAATGGAAAAGAAACTGGAAGCTGGCCTGCAAGGCCGTCAGCAAAAAATTGTGACCACAAGTGATACTGCTGTGGCTTATGGTTCAGGTTTGGTGGAAGTGTTTGCCACCCCGGCCATGATCGCCCTGATGGAAAATACAGCCCATCAAAGTGTGCAGCCCTATTTACCCGAAGGGGCTCTTACTGTAGGTTTTGAAGTGAATATACGGCACCTGAAAGCCACTGGCATCGGCGACACCGTTTGGGCCGAATCCATCCTGGAGGCCGCAGAGGGGAAGAAGCTACAATTCAGTGTCCGGGCCTTTGATTCCTCAGGGGAGATAGGAAATGGAACCCATGTACGTTAC
>JAWOCF010000257.1:0-5927 GCA_046483935.1 Bacteroidales bacterium
TATCTATAGTGGCCCTGGTGCTGGCAGCAACAGCTTTTTCGGCATGATGCTACAGGGCTGGGCAACTGAACAGAAACCTATAAACCAATCCTGTAGTACAGGGCATAGAAGAAATACCGGCCAATGATTTCGGCGGCCAGCAACAGTATGAAGGCCCATGTCAGGATCCGGAAGTTTTTTCTCTTCAGCCGCTGCCACAAGCGGGCCCACCAGCCTATCAGCACCAGTGCTGCCAGCAACAAACCAGGCTGCAGCCAGGTAAAAATCATTGCCATCTGTGGAACTTCAAAACCGCTGGGGCCGGCCTGACGTGGTGAAACAACATACCATGAAGTAAAGATGCGCAACACACCCACCAGGGCAGTAATAGTGAGCAGCAGGGTATGGGCACTCACTTTTCCTTTAAATAACAGCAAAGGTTCGTCCTTCTGCACCAGCAAGGCATGCACCACCAGGGGGCCAAGCAGGAAGGCGGTGGCAAAGAACCTCAGAACGGTGGCAGAAGTGTTCCATAAGGGAACCGTTGGAATGATGTATACCCTTGCCATGGTATAGATCAATAACAGCCCTGACAGCGCAGCAACCACATGGATCAGCCCCAGGGCACCGGGACGCAGCCAGTGCCACTGAAGGGCAAGCCGCCAGGCAAGCAGCAGTCCCAGAAAGAAAGACACCATGAATATTTCGCGGCTCAGCCATGAGGTAGCCACATTGCTTAAAGCAAAGACAGCCTGCAGGGGTGAGCCCAGGTGCAGAAAAGAAAAGATCAGGGCCAGGGTCATTAGTCCCGCGGCAATGGTTCCTGCTTTTTTGTAGACCGCTTCCGAAGGGGCTTCAAGATATAAGCCCCTGCTGATGAACAGCAAAACGGCCATGATTCCTGCACTGATCTGAGCCAGTAAGGTGAAAAACACCAGCGACCATTCACTAAGCCCCATGGTTCACCTCCTCTTCGTTATTCACCTTCCCCTGTCCGGAGCGTGCCATGTCAACATCTTTATGGTTGGTAACCACCAGCCCCGGCTGCGTGATGCCGGCACTGGCAAGAGGATATATCTCTGCATTTTTGCCATACCGCGCCTGCAGCTCCTGCAATTCGCCCATGTCAAGAGCACGCATCGGACAAGCGGTGACACACGAAGGCTTGCTACCTTCCATCAGGTAATCGTAGCACATGGTGCACTTGGTCATGACCTTGCTGTTGCTGTCATACATCAGGGCCCCATACGGGCAGGTCCACTCACAATAGCGGCATCCCATGCAGCGCTCCGAATCAATGAGTACCACCCCATCCTGATTCTTGGTGATGGCTTTATTGGGACAAGACTTTACACATATAGGATCCTGGCAATGATTACAGGCCATTGAAATATTATATGAAAACACCTTGTGCTGCCAGGCCGGGCCCTGCTGCTCCCAATGGCCGCCGCTTACCTCATATACCTTACGCCAAAGCATGCTTCCTTCCAGGTTGTGCTTGTCTTTGCAGGCCATCTGGCAGGTTTTACAGCCTGAACAGGCTGAAGCATCAAAATAAAATGCGGGTTGTTTATACATATCTTCTGGTTTGATAACCTGTTGTGGAATCTTTTCTGTTACTATCGGTCAGAAACAAACAGTAACCCATTCGTTTGATTTATTAAACTTCCTGAAACTTCCCGATCTGCACCATGATGGTATGCTGGGCATTGCCAAAGGCCAGAGGGGTCCACCGCTGTGAGGTCAACACGTTGACACAGCCCCTGCGGTCGATCCCGTTTTTATCGGGGGTATACCATGCGCCCTGAGGGATATCTACCACCCCGGGCATCATTTTGGGGGTAATCCGGCAGGGAATGGCCATCTTGCCCCGTTGGTTGTATATCAGCACCACCTCGCCATCCTGGATGCCTCTTTGGGCTGCATCCATGGGGTTGATAAACACCCTTTGCGGGAAGGCCTGTTCCAGCCAGTCAATACCATCGTGGGTTGAATGTACCCGGGGCATATAATGGTGACCCACGGCCTGCAGGGGATAATCTTTGCTCTCCGGGCCGAAGGGGCTCTCCCACTCCCTGATATACTTGGGCACGGCAGGGATCTCATCAGGCTTGTTCTTTTCAAACAACCGCCTGGAGAAGATCTCTATCTTTCCCGATGGGGTGTTCAGGGGATACTCATCAGGCTGGCGCCTGAAATCCCTGAAGGCCACCTTAGGATTGGTAACGGGTACCGAATAAACACCATGATTTTCTTTTTCCATCTGATCCAGTGAGGGCACCTCCGGAAAGCGGGAGCTACGGTATCTTCCCAGTGCCCACTCAATCCATTGGCGTTCGGTGCGGTTCTCAGTGTATTGCTCTTCCACCCCAAAGCGTCTTGCCAGCTCCGTGCAGATCTGGAAATCACTTTTTGTCTCGTAGGGTGGTTCAAGGATCTTGGGATTCAGGATTACCTCATCGCCATATTTCCAGCCATCCTGCAGGCCCCACATCTCCAGCTGAGTACATACCGGCAGCACCAGATCGGCAAAACGCGCCGAGGGCGTCATGAACTGATCCTGGACAGCAATAAATTCAACCAGGCTCTCATCTGCCAGTATTTTGGAGGTACGGTTCACATCGGCATGCTGATTGATCAGTATATTGGAAGCAACACTCCAGATGAGCTTGATATCACTGGGCAGGCGGTCGGCACCCCGTACCCCGTCGTCAGGCCCCATCTGCCGGCCCCGCACGATGGCATCGGTCCATAGAAACACCGGGATAGACTCCCGCACCGGGTTTCTGCCTGTGGGGAATACATTCCAGAAAGGGCCGCCATCGTCGGCCTGCAAGGCAATACCACTGGCCCACCCCCCGGAGATGCCAATGTTGCCGGTGATGGCCGCCAGCACACAGGCCGCCAGCACGGGCTGTTCGCCGTAGGCGCGCCGTTGCATCCCATAGCCCTGATACAGCATGGCAGGCCCGGCAGAGGCATATTCAAGGGCAATCCGGGCAATGGTAGCCCGGGGAATGCCTGTTATGGCTTCGGCCCACTCCGGGGTCTTGGCTATGCCATCGCTGCGGCCAAAGATGTAATCGGTATAGCTTTCCTGGTCTTCCAGGCCTTCAGGCATCTGGGAGCGGTCAAATCCTACGCAGCACCGCTCTATGAAATCTTTATCATGCAGGTTTTCTGAAATGATCACATGGGCCATGGCACTCATCATGGCCACATCGGTTCCGGGCCTGATGGGTATCCACTCGTCGGCCAGGGCCACAGCACTCATGCTCATGCGCGGATCAATGCAAATGACTTTAGCCCCCTTTTCACGGGCTTTTTTCACGAAGAAGTCGCTGTTGGTGCCATCACGCATTTCAGCAGGGTTCCAGCCCCACATGATGATATATTTTGAGTTTACCCAGTCCTGACGTTGATTGCCGCTTACCCCGGTTCCGAAGATGTATGGGGTGGCCTGGCTGATGCATGCCCAGCTATAACTGTTGTAGAAGCCCAGCGACCCTCCGATGCAGTTCATCAGCCGGGCAGCTGTCTGACGGCCGTTGAGCTGGTTATAACTTCCGGTGCCATAGGGCACCAGGATGGAAGCGTTGCCATATTGCTCCTTCACCCTTTTTATCTGAGCATGCAGCATATCAAGAGCTTCCTCCCAGCTGATGGGCTCGAACCTGCCTTCTCCGCGCGCTCCTACCCTTTTCATGGGAACCTTCAACCGGTCAGGATGATCCTGCCGCCGCCGGTACGAACGCCCCCGGATACATGCCCTTAACTGGGGGTCTTCCAGGGTGTCGGTGGGCCGGTCGTCGGTTTCTATGCGCAGGATCTTGCCCTCTTTCACGAACAGCTTCAACACACATCGGCCTCCACAGTTATGTGAAGGGCACCCCGCCCGCACGATTTGCGTGCCATCGGGCAACAGCTTGAGCAACTGCAAGGGATCCTGAGCCGAGGCCGTACAAGACGAAAAAAAGCCGCCTGCCATCACCCCGGCACCAAACAGTGAACTTATTTTCAGGAAACAACGGCGATCCATAGGGGTAATAACCTGATCCGGATCAGAAGGATCAACAGTTTTTGAGGGTTTATCAGACATAAAACACGGGATTATTCAGCTTTCTGCTATTATATTGGCTAAAGTAATAAATCACCGCTTTTGCAGGGCTAAAAATAATCCGGTCGGCCCTTATTTATAATCAGTATAAAATAAAAACCCTACCGGGAAATCGCTCCTGATCCAATTTGTTGGTTAAATAAATATGACAATCAATTTTAATAAATAATTTTCAACCATCAATGCATGGAATCATTCAGTTTAAGCAAAAAATTTCGTTTATGGGTCGAAAAAGATGAAAATATGCATACTTTAGCACCACGAAAGAAAAAGCTCTTTCGCTTTGGGGCAAAATAAATATAACAATGCGGATTCCCACCTGGTTTTTTTTTCTCTTTTTAATTGCCTGTTCCGGTACCCTTTATGGGAATACCGATAGCCTGCGCATTAAGGTACAGCTGGCCAGGGACGATACCACCAGAATCAGGTTACTGACCATGATTGGAGATTATTATGAGAGCAACACCCCCGATTCGGCCCTGTTTTATTACCAGCAAGGATTGGAAGTGGCCTCCGCCAGCCAGATTACTCATATAAAAGTGGCCGAGCAACAGGGCCTGCTGCTGCGTTATATCGGCATTATCTACCGCAATAAGGGTGAATATGCTACCGCGCTTGACTATTACCAGAAAGCCCTGGATCTCTTCCTGGACCATGACCTGAAAAGTGGCATCAGCGCGGTATACAACAACTTCGGAGTGGTATACCGCAACCTGGGCAACTATTCACGGGCCATCGAATATTATCACAAAGCTTTAGCCATCTTCGAAGAAACAGGCAATACCCGCGGGGTAGCATTCTGTCATAACAATATTGGAATAATACATGACGTGCAGAAGGAATATGGCCTGGCCCTGGAATATTACCTGAAGGCGCAAGCCGTTTTTGAGCAGGACAATGTCCCGGCCCTGGTGGGTAGTACCCAGATGAACATCGGCATGGTTTATCTGGCCCTCAAAGACCCCGAACAGGCCCTGGTTTATTGCCGGCTGGCCCTGGAAAACCTCTTGCCCAACAATAGAAAAGTAGAGGCATCAAGGACTTATACCAACATGGCCCTGGCCTATGCAGAGTTGCAACAGTATGATAATGCCCTGGAGAACCTGGAGAAAGGCCACCAGCTGGCCCTTGAAATTGACGACCGCAAAGGAATGGCTGCCATTTTCCGGCACCAGGCAGAAATACTCATGCAGCAAGGCAAGCTCGAAAACAGCCATCAGGCGGCACTGTGGGCCCTGGAGGTGGCTGAACTGATTGACGCCCTCGACGACAAAACCCTGGCCTACAAAACTTTGTTGCAGGTGGCAGAGGCCTCCGGAAACCTGCCCCTGGCCTATGAATATTCGCGCAAGTATATGGCCTTGAACGACAGCCTGCATAATCTGGAAAAATCAAGGGTGATCTTTGAGCTGGAGGCCAGTTATCAGAATGACAAGAAACAACAGGAGATTGAGCTGCTGAACCAGCGCCAGGAAGTTCAGCGGTTACAACTGAATGAAAGCCGGGCCCAGTTGCGGCTTCAAAGGGCATTTACCCTGCTGGTCATCATTTTGCTGGTGACGGGACTGACCTTTCTTTATCTGCAAATCAGGCAGAACAAAAAAATACGGCTTATCAATGAGCGGCTGGCACAGAAAAACCATGAGATCCAGAAAAAGAATACCGAGATCAGCCGTCAGCGCAATGAGATCAACACCCAGCGCAATATCGTGCTGGCACAGAAAAACCAGATCCAGCAGCAGAATGAAGCCCTGAGCCAGGCCAACATGAAGATCCTGGCCGGCATCAGATATGCCGAGCGCATTCAGTCGTCATTGTTTCCCGATGAGGC
>JAWOCF010000252.1:0-5930 GCA_046483935.1 Bacteroidales bacterium
ACATATTCGAATTTCAGGTCTTCCTTATGCAGGAGCGCCTTTTGCTGATGTCCCTGATACTCCCAGGCAGCGATATAGGCATAATTCTCGTCATCACGAAGTGTTTCTCCCTGGTCGGTCTGGTATTCCTCCCGGAAATGCGCTCCGCATGATTCATTGCGCTCCAGTGCATCCTGACACATCAGCCGGCCTACTTCAAAGAAATCGGCCACTCTCAGGGCTTTCTCCAGCTCCTGGTTCATCTCCCGGGAGGTGCCGGGCACCTGGAGGTCGTTCCAGAATTCTTCTTCCAGCTGATCAATTTCTACAAGAGCTTCTTGCAGGCCCTGGGCATTACGACGCATCCCACAGTGATCCCACAGGATTTTGCCCAGCCTTCTGTGGAAAGAGGTGGCCGTCTGTTTGCCGTTGATGTCCATCAGCCGATCAATACGTTCAATCACCTTCTGTTCGGCCTGCACAAACTCAGGCGTATCGGTCGATATTTTTGGCTGACGGATCTCCCCGGCCAGATAATCACTCAGGGTATAGGGAAGGATAAAGTATCCATCGCCCGAGCATTGCATCAGCGAGCTTGCCCCCAGCCGGTTGGCTCCATGATCTGAGAAGTTGCTTTCGCCCACTGCAAACAGCCCCTCAATGGATGTCATCAGGTTGTAGTCTACCCAGAGGCCACCCATGGTGTAATGTCCTGCAGGATAGATGCGCATGGGTTGATTGTATGGGTTGATGCCCGTGATCTTTTCGTACATCTCAAACAGGTTGCCATATTTGTCTTCTATGGCTTTTTTGCCTTGTTTGGCAATGGCATCTTTGAAGTCAAGGTATACCGACAAGCCGGTGTCGCCCACGCCATAACCTGCATCACAGCGTTCCTTGGCTGCACGCGATGCCACGTCGCGCGGCACCAGGTTGCCGAAGGCCGGATAACGACGTTCCAGGTAGTAATCTCTGTCTTCTTCAGGAATTTCATGGGGTGCCCGTTTTTCTCCCTTGATCTTTGGCACCCAAACCCGCCCGTCGTTGCGCAGCGACTCCGACATCAGGGTTAGCTTGCTTTGATAGTCATTCAGCACGGGGATGCTGGTGGGATGGATCTGTATGAAGCTGGGATTGGCAAACAAAGCGCCCTTTTTATGGGCGCACCATGCTGCCGAAGCATTGCTGCCCAGCCCCAGGGTAGAGAGGTAAAATACCGTGCCATAACCTCCTGTAGCCAATACAACCGTATGGGCACCGTGGCGTTCGATCTCCCCGGTAAGCAGGTTGCGGGTGATAATGCCACGTGCCTTTCCATCAATAACCACCAGGTCGAGCATGTCGCGCCGGGAGTACATCTGTACCTTGCCTCTGGCAATCTGCCGGTTTAATGATGAGTAGGTGCCCAGCAGGCATTGCTGGCCGGTTTGTCCCTTGGCATAAAAAGTACGTGATACCTGCACCCCCCCGAAAGACCGGGTGTCGAGTGCCCCGCCATAATCACGGGCAAAGGGAACGCCCAACGCTGTAAAGTGATCAATTACATCGTTGCTTACCTGGGCTGCCCGGTACACATTGGCTTCACGGGCCCGGTAGTCGCCCCCTTTAATCATGTCGTAAAATAACCGGTACACCGAGTCTCCATCATTGCGGTAATTCTTGGCTGCATTAATCCCTCCCTGGGCCGCTACCGAATGGGCCCGCCGCGGAGAATCCTGAAAACAGAATACCTTGACATTGTAGCCAAGCTCGCCCAGGGCACTGGCTGCGCCTGCTCCTGCAAGTCCTGTTCCCACAACAATAACATCCAGCTTCTTCTTGTTGGCTGGGTTCACCAGGCGTAGCGAGTTTTTATGATTGTCCCATTTGTCGGCCAGGGGCCCGGAGGGAATTTTTGAATCAAGCTTATTCATAGCGGTTGGGTTTTGCTTCTGTTATATTTTTTTCACTTGAACCAGAGGCTCTGATGCTGTGTTTATTTTTTAGGGAAAATCAGGGGTAGAAAAACAGGAAAAAGATCGGGATGCTTGAGAAGCCTAAAGAGATAAACACCGAATAGACCAATCCAAAGGCTTTTACAGCGGGCGTGTACATGGGATGATTGAGCCCCAGCGACTGAAAGGCTGACTGAAAGGCGTGATACAGGTGGAACCCCAGAAAAACAAACGAAACCAGGTATATGACCGAATACCAGGGATTGGTAAAAAGGGCCACCGCCATATTATAAAAATCAAGTGGTCCCTCGGCATGATCGGGCACCGGCACCCAGCCCAGCTTGATAAAAAAGAAATTTACCAGGTGAATGATCAGAAAGATGAATATGATTACCCCGGTATGAAACATATACCGGGAGAAAGAGAAGGTTTGTGTTTTAGGAGATATCTTGTACTTCCTGGGACGGGAACGGTAATTGTAAATCTCCAGCAGAACCCCCAGAAAGATATGAATCAGAAAGCCGGCAAACAATACGTACTCCATGGCTTTGATAATGGGATTGGCCAGCAAAAATGCCACCGCGGCATCGAAGGCCTCCCTGCCTGACAGCAGCAGAATGTTGGTGGCAAGGTGCGTGATCAGGAATAACATCAGGAAAGCTCCTGCCAAAGCCATAATGTATTTATGACTCAGTGACGAGAAAGGGAATAAAGGTTTCTTCATGGGTTTATATATGTTACTTGTATAAACAGAAAAGTAGTGATGACCTAAACCAAACAGACAGGAACTTTTCAGAGCGTTCTAAGGTGCTTTGGAGAAAAGCATGAAAGAACAATCTTCCTTACCTGGCAATAAAATCACCCGGTAAATCATCATATGTTCCTTATTTTTACTTAATTTGTAAAATGGTTTTTCAGAGATTGTGATGAAGCAAATGTAGATTTTCCTGCATTAATGTGCAAGACATTTCACTATTTGAAATGCCTATAAATAACAAAAAGATGATGATCAGCACTTTCGGCATTTTTTCTGCTGGTGATGATGGTCATCAAGGCCCCGTGGGCCATCAGAAGCATTCAATTACTTAAACTTTAAAAAATTCCTGGTATGTTTGAAAAGCAAGTTTATTTGGAGCGTCGCAACCGGCTGCGTTCCAAGGTTAAGGATGGGATCATTCTCTTGATGGGGAATGCTGATTCCCCGATGAATTATTCTTCCAATACCTATCATTTCAGGCAGGACAGTACCTTCCTGTATTTCTGCGGGCTGGACTTTCAGAACCTGGCTGCAGTGGTAGATGTTGACAACAACCAGGACATCATCTTTGGTGATGATCTTACCCTGGATGATATCATCTGGATGGGGCCGCAGCCTTCCATGCAGCAAAGAGCCGCGCAAGTGGGGGTAGACCATACAGCTCCTTACTCACAATTAACAGAAGTGGTACAGGAAGCCCTGAAAAAGGGAAGAAAGGTGCACTTTTTGCCTCCCTATCGTGCCGACAACAAAATCCTGCTGGATAACATGCTCAATATCCCGCCGGATCAGCAAAAACAGCAAGCCTCCGAAGAATTGATCAGGGCTGTGGTAGATCTTCGTTCTGTTAAGGATGAGCACGAAATTGCAGCCCTCGAGAAGGTGATGGATGTGGCTTATGAGATGCATACCACCGCGATGAAAATGGCTAAACCCGGAATGGTAGAACATCAGCTGGCCGGAGCCCTCGAAGGCATTGCCATTTCTCATGGAGGGCACTTGTCTTTCCCGCTGATTCTTACGGTGCATGGCGAAACCCTTCACAACCATTACCACGGCAACAAGTTGCAGCAAGGGCAGCTGCTTTTGATCGACGGGGGCGCTGAGTCAGAGATGCGATATGCCTCCGATCATACCCGTACCATCCCGGTAGGAGGGAAATTCTCCGACCGCCAGAAAGAAATCTACCAGATCGTTCTGGATGCCCAGATGAGGGCCATAGAAGCCATCAAGCCGGGTGTTACTTTTAAAAGCATCCATATGCTGGCTGCCAAGGTTATTGCCACCGGGTTGAAAGAACTGGGACTGATGAAGGGCGATTTGGATGCTGCCGTGCAACAGGGGGCCCACGCACTGTTTATGCCTCATGGCCTTGGGCACATGATGGGTCTGGATGTTCATGACATGGAAGACCTGGGAGAAAACTATGTGGGATATGATGATGAAGTAAAGCGCTCCGACCTTTTCGGTACAGGATTCCTCAGGCTGGGAAGAAAACTGCAGACAGGTTTTGTGGTGACGGTCGAACCTGGCACTTACTTTATTCCTGCTTTGATAGAGAAGTGGGAGAAGGAAAATAAATTTACCGAATTTATCAATTACGATAAGGTGAAGGAGTATCTTGACTTCGGCGGCATCCGCATTGAAGACGATATCCTGGTAACCGACCAGGGATACCGTGTGCTGGGCAAACCCATCCCAAAAACTATTAAGGATATTGAGAATTTCATGGGCGGGGTAGATACCCACCTGGGGCACGCATAATCTTTGCTGAACTTTTTAAAAGGCTGTTGCTTCAGTGCGACAGCCTTTTTTTTTGGCTTTTTTGGCAACAACCAACCCTTTCCCTTTTTTACCCCCCATTCATGCCCTGACCAGGTTGTGGGTTGGAACGTAGTTAAAGCGTAGTTGAACCGTAGTTGAACCGTAAATTATTGGTTGAACATTGGTTGAACAATGGTTGAACAATGGTTCAACATTGGTCCAACCCAAAGCATGATCCGGCTATGAAAGACCTGGTCAGGGGCCCTGGCAATAAAAAAGACCGTCTCAAAATTGCTTTTGATCCGGCCTTTCTTTCGGGGGGAGGTTGTTGCACGGGAATGAACCCTGCAACGTGTTTCTTTTCAAGGGGATTCCGAACGGGTTAAACCTGTTCGCATAAAACCTTTTTCAGGCTGAGCTTTGGAGGATGATGACCGGCAATACGCTGGAAGGTGATTGAGTGTTCTTTACACCACTGATCCAGATGAATGAACGGATCTTCATACTCCCTGAAATCATTCAGTAAATGATGCTCCACGCAAATAAGGCCATCCCTGCTTTTTAATAGTTTTAAAACAATCTCTTTATAGGTCATTGGCAACGGGGACTTATGGCATGAAAAGGGATTACTCAGGCCTTCGACATCTGCAGGGCAGTCAATTGCCTGCGAACATCTTTATAGCTTCTGATCAACCGTGAAATGAGTTCGCATTCACGAGTGTTCAACAGATAGATTACATCCTGGTTTTTTTCCAGGTCTTCCAGATATTTCAATTCTTTGTCGGACAGCATTTCTTTTTCCATTTTGTGGTTAATACTAAAAGTCCTTTTGATTAATCTCTGAAGCAAATGTAAGAGCACTTCTTTGGCTGACCAACAAGGTAAACACCCCTTTTTACCAGGTGAAAACCGTGGGTTTTTTCCTGTGGTAATCACTTGTTCGGGGAGGGCTGCAGGATGGGAGGGGAGGCTAATGTTTTAAATATCAATATGATAAAGCAGGGGTCTGAAAAATTCAGATCACCCTTGGGGCACTCTCTAAACGATGTAGAAAGCGGCAGCCCGGTCAAAAAGTCGGATCAATGACCAGATATTCATTCCATATGTGGGATGGCACCTATTAGCTCGCGGGTATACTTGCTTTGGGGGTGGTAGTAAAGCTGGTCGGCGTCGGCTGTTTCTTCAATCCTGCCCCGACGCATTACAATGATGCGGTCAGACATGTACTTCACCACCGAAAGGTCATGTGATATAAAGATGTATGTCAGATCAAATGCCTTCTTCAGTTCGTTGAGCAGGTTGAGCACCTGGGCCTGAACGGAAACATCCAGTGCTGAAACCGACTCATCGCAGATAATAAATTCGGGCTGCAGTGCCAGGGCGCGTGCAATGCTGATGCGTTGGCGCTGTCCGCCCGAGAACTCATGCGGGTAGCGGAAAAAGTGTTTTTCCTCCAGGTTCACCCTCACCAGCAATTCCATAATGCTTTGTCGTCG
>JAWOCF010000253.1:0-6613 GCA_046483935.1 Bacteroidales bacterium
AATATTTTTGATTCACAATTTAGATTATAGTCAATTAATGGGAGTTACCCATAATATAAATCCAGGATGACAGAAATACTGGAGCTAAATAGTTCTTATCAGCGATCATCCCTTTTTTCAGCGTCATCTGCGTTCTAATTCTTTAAATTGTCTTCTTAAAATTTGAGAAATTTGTGGAGATTCTTTTAAAAATCAGAACGCTGATGACGCAGAAAAAAGGGATTTTCACTGATTTAAAAGAATTAGAACGCAGGCGAGGCAGAAAAAGTAGTTTTGCTGATTAAATTTCGCTGATTATAAATTAAGATTGTTATGAGTAAAGGAAAAGTGTTGATGGCCATGAGCGGCGGGCTCGACAGCAGTGTGGCAGCCATACTGCTACAGCAGCAGGGCTACGAACTGGTGGGCATCACCATGAAGACATGGGATTATGCCACCTCGGGGGGCACGGCCAAGGAAACGGGCTGCTGCAGCCTTGACTCCATTCACGATGCCCGTTATCTGGCTGTTTCACTGGGGTTTCCGCATTACGTGGTTGACATCCGCGAGGAGTTCGACAAGTTTATCATCAGCGATTTTGTGGATCAATACCTGAAGGGCCGCACACCCAACCCCTGTGTGTTGTGCAACACCCACATCAAGTGGGCTGCCTTGCTTAAAAGGGCCGATCAGCTGGGCTGCCAGTTTATTGCCACCGGGCATTATGCACAGGTACGCCAGGAGAATGGCAGGTACGTATTATCCAAAGGGGTTGATGAAAAGAAAGACCAGAGCTATGTGTTGTGGGGGCTGACCCAGGAGATGCTGGCCCGCACCCTGTTCCCGCTGGGCGGCTTCAGCAAGACCGACATCAGGCAGATGGCTGCCGATGCAGGCTTTGAGGAAATTGCCGGCAAAAGGGAGAGTTACGAGATCTGCTTCATTCCCGATGACGATTACCGTGGGTTTCTCAAGGAAAAGGTGCCCGGCCTGGAGCAGAAAGTGAAGGGTGGCCTGTTTGTCGACGCGGAGGGAAAGGTGCTGGGCGAACACGAGGGGTATCCCTTCTATACCATCGGACAGCGCAAGGGATTGAATATAGCCCTGGGCGAGCCCATGTATGTGAAGCAGATCAACGCCGCCACCAACGTGATAGTGCTGGGAAAAAAACAGGAACTATTTAGCAGCTCTTTTTTAATATCGGGACCTAATTTTATTAAATTTGAGGAGATCCCTGGCGATGTGCCGCTTACAGCAAAGATCAGGTATAAGGACAAGGGTCATCCGGCCATCATTGAAGCGCAGGCTGACGGATTGAAAATCAATCTGCTGGAGGATGTTTCGGCCATTACTCCCGGGCAGTCGGCAGTATTGTATCATGGCGATGATGTGGTGGCAGGAGGATTTATTGATCAGCAATAATGGTATAATCAATGTACTAAAACATGCAAAAAAGCGACCCCGGTTCAGCGAAGGCAATATTCACAGTTTCTTTCTTTCTGTTGCTGATGGCATCGTGCACCCAGCAAAACGCTGAGCCTGTCGACATGGGTTATGCATATTTTCCTGGTGAGGTGGGTCACTGGGTGGTTTATGATGTGGATTCGGTGGTTTATGATGATTTTACCGGCCAGACTCATCACTATCAGTACCAGGTAAAAGAACTGACCGAAAGCATCTTCATCGATCAGGAGGGCATTGAGCGGATGCGTCTGGAGCGTTACTGGCGCCGGCAGCCCGACGACCAGTGGCTGGTAAAAGATGTATGGCAGGCGCGCCTGTTGCCCTCGCGCCTGGAACGCACCGAAGAGAACATTACCTATGTTAAGCTTGCTTTTCCTCCGGGGCACAACAACTCGTGGAACGGCAATGCCTACAACACCAAAGATCCCCTGAAGTACCAGTACACCGGTGTTCATGAACCTTTCCAGGTTGAAGGGCATTCGTTCGATTCGACCCTTACCGTGCTGCAGAAGGAACTACTGACCCTGATCAGCGAGGATTTCCGCCAGGAAGTGTATGCCAGGAACGTGGGGATGGTTTACCGCAAACATGTGGAACTAAAAAAACAGGTGGATGGCACCATTGTAAAAGGTGTAGATTATTCCTACAATATTTCATCATTTGGAAAGGAATAGATATATTTAGGCATTATTTGGCTTATGCAAAGAAATGCTTTAACCTTTATTGTCTGCTGGTTCCTGTTCCTGGGGCAACTGCCCGCGGGGTTGGGCCAGGAGTTTGTGCCGCTGAAATACTGGGTTTCCTTTACCGACAAGCAGGGTACGCCTTTCGAAATCACCCGGCCACAGGCTTTCCTTTCGCAACGTGCCATCGACAGGCGCAACAGGCAGGGCATCCTGCCTGATGAAAACGACCTGCCGGTGAACCCTCAGTATATCCAGACACTTCTTGAAGACCCTGAGGTAGCGGTTTTTTATACCAGCAGGTGGTTCAACGGGGTGCTGATAGAAGCACCGCAGCCGGCTTCGGTAGAGCGCATCAGGCTGCTGCCCTTTGTGGAGCAGGTGACCTATGTGAAGCCTGCGGTGAATTCGTCTTTCTCTCACATGCGCCACCACCATCTGCCTGACTCCTGCGAAGACAATAACCACCCAAACCCCTCAGGGGGTAACGATTTGAAGAATGGTAGTGTTTCAGGCTATACTACCGACCTCTCGTTTTCGGACCCTGACTACGGGCTGAGCAGAAACCAGATTGAAATGATTAATGGCCAGGCCCTGCACAAGGATGGCTACTGGGGCGATGGGAAGATGATTGCTGTGCTTGATGCAGGATTCCTGCGGGTTGATCAGATGCAGGGGCTGGATCATCTGTGGCAGAATGGCCGGATAGCCGGATTCCATGATTTTGTCGATCCTGATGAAAACTTCTTCCTGGGCCATAATCACGGAACCCTGGTGTTGTCGGTGATGGCCACCGTGTTGCCTGCCATGGTGGGCACCGCTCCCGAAGCTGACTATCTGTTGCTGCAAACAGAAGATCCCGCCAGTGAGTTCCTGATCGAGGAGTACAACTGGCTGGCCGGGGCTGAATATGCCGACAGTGCGGGGGCCGATATTATCAACTCATCACTGGGTTATACTTCTTTTGATGACCCAACGCAGAATCACAGTTATCAGGATTTGAATGGCCGCACCACGGTAATTACCCGGGCCGCCAATATGGCTTTTGAAAAAGGCATCCTGGTAGTGAACAGTGCCGGTAACTATGGAAACGGCCAGTGGCAGTATATCGGATCGCCGGCTGATAGCTTCGGGGCACTGAGTGTGGGGGCCGTGGACTCCATGGGGGTGCGGGTTCCATTCAGCTCGCTGGGTCCTGCGGCCGATGGCCGCATCAAGCCCGAGGTGATGGCCCAGGGTAGCATGGTGATTGTTGAAACACCCACCGGCAGCCTGGGACGCGTTGGGGGCACCTCTTTTGCCTCGCCCATCATCGCAGGGTTGGTAGCCTGTTTGTGGCAGAAACACCCTGAAAGGACCGCAGAAATGATCCGTAGGGCCATCATACGCAGTGCCTCCAGGTTTCTTTATCCCGACACCCTTTACGGGTATGGCATCGCTGATTTTGCCCTGGCCGACAGGCTGCTGAAGAATGACTTTGATCCCACGGAAGAACCCCTGGTGCTGTTCCCCAACCCCTTTAACCAGCACTCGGTGCTTTCTTTTTATTCGGAGGCGGATCAGGCTATCCGCCTGGATATTTTTGATGCGACCGGTAAGATGCTCTATTCGCAGGAAAATATCAGGGTCAATGCCGGTTATAACAATATGATGCCTTTCCGTGGGCTGGACCTGATGGCACAGGGAATGTACCTGGTGCGGATCTCGTATCATGATCAATCGGCTGCCTCGCAGGTGCTGAAAGCCATTAAGGCCTGGTAAGGCCCTCCGGTACATTTAAGTTTCCTCTTTCTTCTAAAATCCCAATGAATCCATGACCTGCATGAAGGCATGTAATGGGTTTGTTATCAGTGGTGTATAGGTAAAATCCAGTATGCATAGGGCCTGCAGCATAAAATATCCTGTGCACGGGGCAGGGCAGTGCCGGATAAGCCCATCCTGGAGGGTTATTCTGCGAAAAACAATATAAATTCAGGATAATAGTAAATCAGCGATCATCTCTTTTTTCTGCGTCATCTGCGTTCTAATCATTAAAAAAGAATCTCCACAAATTACTCAAATTTTAAGAAGACAATTAAAAACAATTAGAACGCTGATGACGCAGAAAAAAGGGATTTCTACTGATTTCCATTCCATTGCAGGCCTTTTTACAGCACTACTTTCCAGCTATGGGTGGGGATGGGGAGGCTTCTTTTCGCCCTTCAGGAGTGCCTTAAAATGGCTGAGAAGGGGTGTTTTCGACGGGCTCAACCCAATTCTTTTGGTTCAGTACGGTCGCTAACTTGTCGAAGCGACTGAGGGAATACGGTCGCAGAGCTTTTTTGTTCCTTGTTTACAATAGTAAACATGTGTAATACTTTACAAAGGTGAACGATATAGAAATTATGGTTTACATTTGGAGTGTTCACAAAGGGAAACCAATCAGGTGATAACTCATGAAATCAGTGGTTTATACAAAGATGAAATAGTTTACGTAGTTATCAGCTTAGATAACAGATGGCAATTGGTGAGCGTATCCTGCTTTTTGCTGCATCATTTGACCTAAACATCTAAAAACCAGCGCCTGTAACACTAGTTTATCAAGTATTACTATCAAAGCAAAGCCGTTTCAGTGCATTCAGCTCCTGTAAGTGGGTATACACCCTTAATACCCTGTTATACAGCATTTTATAATGCTTACTTCAGGTTAAAGTTTAATGATTTTGCGGTTCACAAATGGAAATCTCAGGAAATTGCGTTAAAGCAATCAGCCATCGAAAGAAAAGATGTATTTTTACAAACATGAAATCAACATTATAAACTGGCATTATGATAGAACGCATTCGGAAAGTCTTGCAGGTAAAAAAACTAACGCCCTCGCTGTTTGCCGATAAAGTGGGTGTACCCCGCTCAACGATCAGCCATGTGTTATCGGGCCGTAACAACCCCAGTCTGGAATTCCTTCAGAAGATCCTGGATAACTTCCCCGAAATCCGCACTGAGTGGCTGGTACGTGGAGAAGGCAGCATGTTGAAACAAGCCAACACGTTGTTTGACGATGAGGAGATGGATGGGGAAGCTGCTTCAGGGCTGGATTTTGATAAACAGGAGCCCGCTGCGGACCGGTTCGTAAACCAAAGCCCTGGCAGGGGAAATATTTCGGGCCCTGCACCTGCACAGGAGCAGGCAACAGAATCTGGGCCGGTTATCGATTTTGGTGAACAGGAAGAAAAAAGGGCTTCAGAACAGGTAATTCAGGATAAGCCCCGGATAGAAGCCCCTAAAAAAAGTAAAAAAACAGCCAGGATCATGATCTTTTATACCGATGGTACCTTTCAGGAGTACCTTCCATCGGAGGAGGGTTAAAAACGTTCCAGCAGCGAAAAAAAGAAATTGCTTTCCAGTTCGGCATTCTCGTCGGAGTCAGAACCATGAACAGCATTTGATTCAATGCTGGCCCCGAAGAGTTTTCGCAGGGTTCCTTCCTCTGCCTTCCGGGGATCGGTGGCCCCAATCAGCTTGCGGTAATCCTCCACCGCATTTTCCTTTTCCAGGATGGCGGCAACAATGGGCCCCGAAGCCATAAAACGGGTCAGGCGGTTATAAAAAGACTTGCCACGATGCACCTCATAGAAGGCCTCAGCCTGTTGCTGGCTTAGCTGCAGGTATTTCATGGCCGAGATGCGAAACCCCGCCTCATTGATTCTTGCCAGGATGGCGCCTACAAATCCATGCTCTACGGCATAGGGCTTGATCATCGTGAGGGTATAATTTCCTGTTACCATTTTTGATGACTTTAATGATTGATGTTTTTGCTGATCTATAAAGATACGAAAAGCAGCCGGTGGTTCTGTCGTTGCCATCACAGCTAAAAACAGATAAGAGGTTAAAAATAATTAATTAATCAAACACAAAAAATTAGCTGCCCTATTTTTTTTATCTTTGCTTTTAATATTATACAATTCACTGACATTTGGATTTCTCACAACTTCATAAAGCCAAAGAACTTCTTTCCGACAAGAGCCTTCCTATTGTTATTGTTACCCATACCAATCCTGATGGCGATGCGGTAGGGTCATCCCTTGGGCTGTATGAATATCTGAGGCTGGCGGGTCATACCGACGTGCAGGTGATTACGCCCAATTCCTATCCGGAGTTTCTTAAATGGATGCCCAATAACGACAAGGTGTTGATTGGGGTGGATCATGCCGCGGTGGCAAAGAAAAAGATCCTTCATGCGGCTGTTTTGTTCTGCCTGGATTTCAATGCTCCCAACCGCACCGAGCTGCTGGAAAAGCCCATCAACAACAGTGAGGCCTATAAGATCATGATTGATCATCATCCCCAGCCTGAAGAAGTGTTTGATTTGATGCTGTCGGATGTGCAGGCATCCAGCACTGCCGAGCTGGTGTATGAATTTATAGCAGCCATGGGAGGGGAGGGCATCATGAACCGCGCGGCCGCCGAATGCCTGTTTGCAGGCATCATTACCGATACCGGGTCATTCA
>JAWOCF010000068.1:0-5821 GCA_046483935.1 Bacteroidales bacterium
TCAATCAGCACAGACAACTGCCGTGACAGGATGTTCTTTTCTTCGGCAAAAGGGCCAAAAACCCACACTCTTGAAAAACTGTTTTTTCGGCATACATGATACACCTGATGAAAAACCGATTCGCGGCTAAAGTCTTCCCGGGCCTGGCTGAGCACCTTCTGTCGGGCCATGTCCAGGGCTTCTAAAGCCATTTGTTGTCCTTTTAAGGAAAGGGCAATTTTATCGGAAAGCCAGTGGGTCATTAACTCCTCCAGTGGCACCTGATAAAAATCTGCCAGTTTGCCCACCTGCCCTACAGTGGCTGCACGTTGCCTGCGTTCCAGCTTGCTGATCACTGCCTGATCAATGTTTAACGCAGTACTGACTTCCCGCAGGGGCAATTCTTTTGATTCGCGAAGCCTTCGAATGACCAGGCCAAAATGTTCCATAACAGTCTGAGGTTTGACTTTTGCTGACAAGTTAATCAATTGTTTGGTAGCAGACAAGATGATTGCAACAAGGTGAGCACCTTTTTTCCCAACCACCCTGTGTCTGATTGCAAAACAAACCCGGATCCACCCCTTTCAGCCAAAAGGAATGATGATCCGGGGAAATCCCCTGGGGGTCAGAGCGGAAAACGGGATTCGAACCCGCGACCCTCAGCTTGGGAAGCTGATGCTCTACCAACTGAGCTATTCCCGCGTTCATATGCCACAAAAATAATCATCTTTTCATTAAAAGAAGCCATTATTACCCAATGCAGGCATTATTTTTGAGACTTTTTTAACCGAAGGAATAAAAATGGCTGTTTGGATCGGAGCGCAGCAGCTTTTACTGCATTTTGGAATAGCAGAACTTTTTCTCCAACAAAATAATGCGTAACTTCACTAAAAAATAATAGACAAATGCTGGCCAAAGATTTAATAAGCGAAGCGGTGATTCCTTTAAGTCCTTCAGATCCGGCCACCATTGCTGCCGGAGTGATGGATGACCTGCGGGTTTCGCATCTTCCAATCGTGGATAACGATACTTTTATTGGATTAATTTCTGAGACAGACATCCTGGATTTGAATGCCCCCGGAGAGCCTGTAGGGAGTCATGCCTTGTCATCCTTGCGCCCCTATGTGTGGCAGGGTCAACATATTTTTGAGGTTTTAAGGCTTGTTGCCAACCAAAAACTCACCCTGGTGCCTGTGCTGGATGATCAGAGCAAATATCTGGGGTGTATCACCCTGGGCAGGATCGCCCAGGCAATGGCCGAAATGGGGGCTGTGCAGCAGCCTGGTGGGGTGATTGTTCTGGAGGTGAACTCCCATGATTACTCCCTGAGCGAGATATCGCGGATTGTCGAGTCAAATGATGCCAAAGTGCTGAGTTCCTTCATTACCTCTTTTATTGACAGCACCAAACTGGAAGTGACCATTAAGGTCAATAAAATGGATGTCTCACCTATCCTTCAAACCTTTACCCGCTATGATTATATCATCGTGGCATCCTTCTCAGAGGAGATTCTTTTAGGCGACCTGATCCACGATCGGTTTGATTCGCTGATGAGTTATTTGAATGTATAACAGCACCGAAGGTTATGAAGTTCCGAGCCTTTTTCTTTTTGCTGATGAACTTGCTGGCTCTTGCCGGTATGGCTCAGGAGGGTGTTTCACCAGCAACCTTCGGGGGCCAGGGTTCCCTGCGCGTGCAGGGGATCCCGCAAACTGATACCGCCCTGGTAGTCGTGCAGAGCATTACCCTTGAGCATAATAATGTCACACATGATGACATCATTTTCAGGGAGCTGCTTTTTGACCCCGGAGACACGCTTGCGACTGATGTTCTCCTGGAACTGGCAAGACAAAGCCGCCAGAATCTGCTGAACACTTCCCTGTTTAATTTTGTGGAGCTGCTGGTTGATTGTGATGAGGCTTCCAATGTTCAGGTGTATCTTTCCTTTGTGGAGCGATGGTATCTTTGGCCCTTTCCCATTCTTGAACTGGGCGACCGCAACGTAAATACCTGGCTGGGCAATCCCCGGCTCTCGCGCTTAAACTACGGGCTGAGAATCCTGCATGAAAATTTCAGGGGGCGCAATGAAAACCTGGAGCTGTTGCTTCGGTTCGGGTACCAGAAAATATTCTCCCTGAATTATTTCAAGCCCTATATTAACAAATCGCAGACCTTGGGTTTCAACCTGGATATGGGATTTAATATGAGCCGTGAGCTGGCCTATGCTACCCGCGATAACAAACAGTTATTCTACCGGAACTCATCAGGGCTGGCCTATCAACAGTTTTTTGTAAACCCAGGCCTGGTGTACCGGCCCAGGATTCATAGTACCCATACTGTTTCTTTAGGGTTTACCCGTCATGAGTTTGCTGATACCTTGTTGGTGCTCAATCCCTTATTTGCCCCGGATAACAGGACCCGGATGCAGTATTTTGTCCTGTCGTACATGTATAAAAATGATCACCGCGACATTCGTGCCTATCCTTTACAGGGATATTATATGGATGTCAGATTTACCCGGATGGGACTGGGGCTAATCCCTACGGAGAATATGGATGTGACCATGCTGGAAGCCTCTGCCCGCAAGTTCTGGAAACTGGCCCCCAGATGGTTTGCCGCCGCTGGGGTTAATTCCAAAATCAGTGATGGCCGTAGTATCTCCTACTTCAATCAGCAAGGGCTCGGCTTTAAAGGAGACCTGGTGCGGGGATTCGAAGATTATGTGGTTGATGGCCAGCATTTTTTTGTGTTCAAGTCTAATCTGAAGTTCACCCTGGTACCCCAACGTACCTCTCAACTCGGGATTATTAACAATCCGCGGTTTTCGCTGATTCATTATGCCATATACCTGAACATGCATGCGGATGCCGGTATTATCCATGACCGGCTGTTCAATAATTTTAATTCATTGAGCAATAAATGGTTGGGAGGTACCGGGGTGGGTCTGGATTTCGTTACCTACTACGACAGAGTCTTTCGGGTTGAATGGTCTTTGAATAGCCTGGGGGAATCCGGTCTGTTCTTTCACTTGCTGGCTCCTATATAATGCCTGAAAAGGTTCAGGTATTCTTCTACAAGCAGATCTTAAACAAAAAAAAATCAATATCTTTAAACCGTTTTCTTTACGACAGGTTCCTGTCTTCAATAATTCTATGGTAATAAATCAATAATTGTCATCTGATATGAAAGTTAAGCCTCATTTAAGCTTCTGGCAGATATGGAATATGAGTTTTGGATTTCTGGGGATTCAGTTTGGATTTGCCCTCCAAAACGCCAACGTGAGTCGAATCTTTGAAAGTCTGGGAGCTGATATCGGTTCAATTCCTATCTTATGGATTGCAGCCCCCATAACGGGCTTAATTGTTCAACCCATTATCGGATACATGAGCGACAATACCTGGAACCGGCTGGGTCGTCGTCGTCCTTACTTCCTGGTGGGGGCCGTCCTGGCATCTCTTGCTTTGTTTATTATGCCCAATAGCCCGTACTTATGGGTAGCTGCAGGGATGCTGTGGATTCTGGATGCTTCCATCAATGTGTCTATGGAGCCTTTCAGGGCTTTTGTTGGCGACATGTTGCCTCCTGAGCAACGCACCAGAGGTTTTGCCATGCAGAGTTTCTTTATCGGGATTGGTGCCGTGGTGGCCAGTGGGTTGCCTTATATGCTGACCAACTGGCTGGGCATTCCCAATGTGGCCGATATTGCTGCCGGAGAGCGCATTCCTCCATCCGTAAAGATTGCATTTTATATCGGGGCCGCTGTGTTTTTTCTCTCTGTGCTTTGGACAGTGATCCGGAATAAAGAATATTCTCCCGAAGAGCTTGCTGAATTTGAGTCTTCCCGGTCGCAGGAAGACCGTAAGAAACAACATGAAGGGGATGAGTTATTGCCTGCCCGCACCTTTTTGAAAGCTTCTCCTATATGGTTGTTCGGAGGATTGTTGCTTACCATTTTGGTGTACTGGTTCAAGCTGGATGCCGAATTGTACATCCTTACCGGAGGTTTAATATTCTTCGGGCTGGTGCAGCTCTTAACGGGAGTTCTGGTACGCCAGGGGAAGGGAAAGCATGGCTTTGCGGTCGTAATCAATGACTTGTTCAGGATGCCCGCCACCATGAAGCAGCTTGCTGTGGTGCAGTTTTTTTCATGGTTTGCCTTGTTTGCCATGTGGATCTATACCACCGCAGCAGTAACCAGCCATATTTATGATATGAAGCTCTCGGTTGAAGAGGTTCAGGAACTTAGAATGATTAGTAGTGAGTTGCAGGGGCAGGAAGATGCAGCCTTGTTCGGCGATCTTGAGCAAATCAACCGGGAACTGGAAACTTATGAACAGCAAGCCATCGCCGGGCAGTCAAATGTAGTAGCCAGTATGCGGGTGGTAAACTTTTTCCGTCAGGAGGATATGGGATTCAACGTCTCGGGAGGATTACAGAACACCTTAAGTCGCATTGAAAGGGAATACAATAAGGGGGCCGATTGGGTTGGGGTTGCTTTTGCGGCCTACAATGGCTTTGCAGCCCTGCTTGCCTTTTTTCTTCCTTACCTGGCACGATGGACCAACCGGCGCATTACCCACATGATAGCCCTGACTGCCGGGGGATTGGGGTTCATCTCAATTTACTTTATTAATGATCCTACCCTGATTATCTTATCTATGGTAGGAGTAGGGCTGGCATGGGCCAGTATTTTATCCATGCCTTATGCCATTCTTACCGGATCGCTGCCTGCCCACAAGATGGGTACCTATATGGGAATCTTTAACTTTTTTATTGTGATCCCGCAAATCCTGGCAGCCAGCTTGCTGGGCTTCTTTGTGACGACCCTTGCAGGAGGTGAAGCGATCTGGGCATTGATTCTGGGCGGCGTCTCCTTCTTTGTGGCAGCCATTACCGTCTTATTCGTCAGGGACGAAGATGAAGAATATATAGAGAAAGTTGTTTCTTAAAACCTTATCTGAAAATGGAACGATCAAGCGGAATATTATTACATATTACTTCCCTTCCGGGAAGGTTTGGAATAGGAACCCTGGGCCATGAAGCCTATGGATTTTTGGACTTTTTGATTGAGTCAGGCCAGAAACTCTGGCAGATTCTTCCCCTGGGGCATACCGGATACGGAGATTCTCCCTACCAGTGTTTTTCAGCATTTGCAGGAAATCCCCTGTTGATCGATCTGGAAAAGCTGGTGGAACAGGAGCTGTTGAAAGAAAGTGATTTGCCCGTAGAAAAAAGCTTCGATACTGATTATGTGGATTACGGAAAAGTGGTTCAATACAAGTATCCGCTGCTGCATAAGGCCTTTGAGAATTTCCGGCTGCAGGAAAACAAGGTACGACGGATGCAGTTTGAGACCTTCTGCCTGAAAAACAACGATTGGCTGGAAGATTATGTCTTTTTTATGTCCCTGAAAGATCACTTCAAAGGGAAGCCTTGGTGGCAGTGGGATGAGGCGATCAAACTGCGTGAACCTGAGGCCCTGGCGCGATATAGGCAGCATCTGCAGGTTGCAATGGAATTCTATCGGTTCATTCAGTTTTTGTTTTACCGGCAATGGAAAGCGCTGAAAGCTTATGCCAACATGAACGACATAAAGATCATCGGCGATCTGCCACTATATGTTTCCTTTGATAGCACTGAGGCATGGGCCAATCCTGAGACTTTTGATTTTGATGAAAAGAGAAATCCCCATACTGTGGCGGGTGTTCCTCCTGACTACTTCAGTGAAACCGGACAGTTGTGGGGCAATCCAATCTATAACTGGGATTACCTTCAGGCGACTGATTTTCAGTGGTGGGTGCATCGTGTAAAAGCAAACTTCAACCTGTTCGACATGGTGCGC